>NZ_JPOE01000005.1:0-311462 GCF_000733775.1 Thiomonas sp. FB-Cd
GGCGAGCGCAAGCTGACACTGCACTTGCTCTTGCTTTTGGCGCGCCAATTCACGGTTGACATTAGCCTGTTCAGCGAAAAATCCGCCGGGCCCCGGCGTCAAGTAGGCAGATGAAATAGCAAACCAATTTGGTGACGTGCCACATGGATTTCCTTGAACTTGACGCGCCGCGCTTGTCTCATTGCGAGGGGATGACGCGCAGGACGAAAGCCCCAATATGGCGCCTATCACGGCAAGGCTCAGCAGCAACCTCGCTCTTCCCATTTTTTCCCCCTCTCACCTGATTCACAAAACCCATCATTCACATCAACCCGACGGCAACCGACTAGAGCCCTAACGCCGCGGAGATAGCAGTTCCGCAACGCCGTGCTAGGTTACCCGCGCGCCGAGCGCATGCAAAGGAGCAACCGCGCCCGCCCACAGAAATGCGGTGCACATACGTGGCTCAACTCTCTTCCCTCTCAACAGCTCGTCGGCGCCGTCGCGCGCCCCTAATCGCCCAGCTTAATAGCGGACGTGTAGCTCCTGCATCGTTGCTGCGTACACCGTGAGGCGCAACCAGCGGCACCCTCACCATCATACCGGCAGGCCATCAAACACACCCGGCCTGCTGACACCAAAGGTCCTCACCTCGATGGGCCCGCCGGCGGACGGTCTGCGTCCACCTGACCGCCTGTCGGTCGGCATCCTCCAGCGGGCGCATACCCACCAGGCTCGTTACACATCAATCAAGCACACCCACTGAAACTCCGGGTTCTCAAATTCGAGCTGCAGCACGCTGTCAACCCTGCTGCGATTGCGCGGATAGCCACGCGGGTTGGCTACGACACGACAGTTGCCAACCTTGTAGTCAAAGCTATCGTGCACGTGCCCGTGTAACCAGAGGTCGGCCTTGCACACGATGTCGTCGAGTTCGCTGACGAAGCCCGCGTTCAAAGGGTCGCCCAGGTAGCGTGGATGCACGGACTGCGCGCTCGGACCGTGGTGGGTGACAACCACGGTCTTGCCGTCGAATGGAAGGGCAAGCTGCTCTTCCAGCCATCGTCGCGACTGCTCGTGGTCCTGCAGCGCCATCTCGGGCGTGAAAGCCTCGGCACCGACACGAATCGCAGAGTGGTCGCGGAGCCGGGAGCCGGCCACGTCCATCAGCTGACGCTGGGTACGGTTTGCGCGCAACCGGTAGTCGGTCCACAAGGTCGTTCCGAGAAAGCGCACGCCACCAAATTCCCAAGCACCGTTGTCCAGCACCGTGACTGAGGTGCCGCGCGCAGCGCGCTGGAGCTGCCCTCGCATCGTGGGCCAGTCCGTGCCGTAGTACTCGTGATTGCCAGGCACGTAGATGACGGGGACTGGCCAGTGCGCAAACAACTTCAGGCCCAGCAGGTCATTGGCAATGTCTCCGGCGAGCACGAGCACGTCCGCGCCGTAGGCGGGGCGAATGAGAGTCTCGCCAGGAAATTGGCGAGCGATGAATTCGAGATGGAGGTCGGAAGCGAGCTGGACTTTCATGGTTTTCTTGTAACGCGTAACCACGCGACACGGTGCACCGTGGACAGAGTGATAGCACAGAGCATCACCAAGTGACACATGTGCCGGTGGCACTGCTGGAATGAGTGATGAGACACCTGTGGGCACCCTCGCCATCGACGAGTACGCCATCCAAGTACTCCAGGCCCGACGGCTCCTCACGATTGCTCTCGATAGAAGTAGCTGGCGGACGGCTCGGCGTCCAGCCGAGTCCCTGGGCGGCGCATCTGCGGCGTGCAGGGGTCCCAGTGCTCTCGATGGCGGGCCAACGAAGGCAGAGTTGCCGCGACCGGGCACGGCAAGGCGGTGCGAACCGCCGCCGGCCCAGCGCAGCCCCCTCGAAGGAACGAGCGAGCGCCGCCAGGCGCGCGGCTGCAAGCAGCTCGGGCCCCGGGCTTTCAATGACCGAACCCAGGGGAGTCATTCGGCTGGGGCGGGAGCACGATTTTCAACGTTGAAAGTCTCCGCCCCAGGAGGCACCATCGACGGCACGGCTGCTTGAAAGACCGGGCCAGCTGCGAGGAGACGGCTGCTGGCAGGACAGTTGGTGCCGACGTCGAAAGAACAGTGGCCTTGCAAGTAGACCTGGGACGGCGGCGGTTCGCACCGGCGCAGCCGTGCGGAACGAACGCAAGGCCTTGAAGAACGTCGCGACGAAGGCGTGAGCGACGCGCGCCCAAAGCGCGCGAGGCTGCATGCGGGGGAAGAACACATTGCCCAATTCCCGCAGGTGGCCGTGCGTGAAGACCTCGACCAGACGAACGTCGGCATGGCAGCAGCGTGGTGCGCAGGACATTGGCCCCTGGTGGCGCGGTCATCGCTACACATTGGAAGCCGCCGCTGCCAGCAAGCACAGAACGTGGACAGCGGCCCCGAAAACGACACCGAGGAGCCTATGCCCAATGCCAGCATCAACGAAGACCCGCCCGCACCAAGCACGTGACACCGCTACCGGCACCACTGTGCCTCCGGCGCCATGCACCACGGGCACCACCGCGGGTGCCACTGCGAGCACGCGTAACGGCGTAACTGCTGTAACGCGTACCTGTGCCCCACTGCAGCCAATAGCACCCGTTACGGCGTTACAGAGTTACGCGCAATCTGCAACTAAGTCCCCACCGCCACGCGGCGCAACCGAGCGAATGTCCAGCCTCGCGCTCCGTGACGCCATTTACGAGAGGTCCCTGTTGCTCGCAGACCGATTTCGCGTCATCAGGACCATCGACATTGCCGCCGCCTGCTTTCCCGAGCGCACCTTCAAAGCGGCACTGACTGCGGCGCAGCGCGCCGTGCGCGGCCTCGTCAAAGCGGACCTGTTACGCCGGTACCGGACCGACCGCTTTCAAACGGTCTACGGCTTGACACAGCGCGGTGTCGATTGGCTCGCGGACCATGGCCACGATGCCGCGTCATCTGTTCGCCGGGTCAGCGACATGACGAACCCCGAGCATCGGCTTTGGGCCCAGTTTCTCGTCATCTGCGCGTGGGCACGAGGCCTTGACGCCGTCACCGAGGCTGAACTGCTGCAGCGTCTCAACGCCACGGCCAGGCCGGGTTCAACGAAGAGCGCCCAGGCAGCCACAACGCAGGGCTACATCACGGTTGACGTGCATCGCCATGGCGCAGCGGTGCGCAAGCACCTCCGCCCGGACGCAATCGCGTACGAAGACCGCGGCGGCGGAGCCGCTTGGTTCGAAGTGGACCGAAGCAAGAGAGGGAGCGACCGCCAGGCTGACCTTGCTGCGCTCATTGGTGCCATTGGCAGCAAGCTCGCTGATGGCAAGGTGCTTCGGCGCGTTGTTGTCATGTGCAAATCAGAGCGCATCGAGCGTGATGCGTTGCGCATCATCGAACAACTCGCCGCGGAGGCTAACGAGAAGGTCCTCATGGAGGGCCGGCAGCACATCAGAAGGTACGACGATGGCGTGTACGAAATCTGGACCGCTGTGCCGTTCAAGCGGGCCGATGGCCGCACGGCTCTTGTGGATGAGCGCATCGGGCACGTCATCGTGCAGATGCTGCCGACGTGGCTGCCCAAGGTACGCATCGACGCGAGCAACAAGTGGAGCACGGACGGCTGGTTTGAAGACAACTACTTGCCGTACAAGCGGCCGCCAACAACGGGGCGATGGGAGGCCCCAGTGTCGCCACTGTGGTCAGTCAACGAGTCAGCGGTCGAAGGCGCCGATGGATGATGGTTGCTACACGAAGTGGCGGCAACCATGCCGTCGTCATTCGAATGAGGACAAGACATGCAGGTATTTGGAAATTTGGCGACCGAGCCAGTTCGAAAGGAATCGAAATCGACAGGGAAGGCCTATTGGGAGTACCGGCTTTGTGAGAGCCAGCGCGGGGTCGATACCGAGCCCACTTGGTACACCGTACGGGTCATGAAGGACGCCGACCCAGGGCTCGCCAAAGGTGATTTCATCAAAGTCACAGGCAAGCTCAAGACTGACTTCTATTTATCGCGTGAAGGCAAACCGACGGGAACCCTGTTGATTTTGGCGTTTGAAGCCACGAAGCTGGCGCGCCGGGCGGCCGTCGAGGAGACTGCGGACGGTGAGGGGACGGAGGGGTAACGAACGCCGCTTTTTGAGATTGTGAGCCACCCTGCGGGGTGGCTCAATTTCTTCCTGCCGCGTCAACGTGGTCATCATCATTGCGCTCCCAGTTTCACGTTGTCGAGGACGAGCCAGGGGTGGATGGCGGCAGTGCGGGGTAGGTGCATCGACGCATGGGTCTGCAATGCGGTTATCGCGGCACGCGCGGGCAGTACCTTCCGCACCTCAGCCGCCAGCCGTTCCAAGCCCACGACCTCGAGAACATACCCCAGACGCTGTTTGAGCGCGACCTGCTGCTCTGCGGCCAAGGCTGTGCGCATCCCCGCAATCGTGAGTACAGGCTTCATCTCGGCAATGACTTCAGCTGCGCGGCGAATGCCGCCGATGCGTGTGTTGAAAGCGATGAGGTTGAGCGCTGTGGCCTCAGGAGTACTCACTGCCAAAAGGGCCGGAAGACCGGGCAACTCGGTCAATGGCGTCGACGCTGCGTGATGCTTGACATAGAAGTCCAGGTGGATACGGCCAACGTCGATGGGCCGAACGGCAAAGTCCGCGATGACCTGCGTGGCCTGGAGGGCCTGCTGCGTGGCTCCATGCAGGGCTGCGGCCGACAGCAAGCCGACGTAATAGCGCGTGTCGCGAAGCCGCAGATACGCATCAAGCCAGGCGGCCACGGGTGGCGCTCCTCGTGGCTGATGCTCAGGGGGTACGATGAGCACGCTGGATGGGCGACCTGGCAAGCGCACCACGCGAGGTGCGAGGCGTTCGAGTTGGCGGCGGGCGGCGAGGTAGGTCAAACGACAGCTCAACGTGACCTCTTCGACCGTGGTGACTAGGCGTCCTTGGGCTTGCAGCCGGTCGAGCTGGCGGGCGACGACACCATGCTCTTTGGATTCGGTTGACATCCAGATTTGTGGTGGACTTATGTCTGCAAAATGTACCGATAAACGGTACTCATTGCAAACAGTCCGATGCGCGCCCGCGCGTCATCTGTTGGTGTCATAGCGCCCGAACGCGCCCATAAAACCGGCCGCAGCGGAAGTTTGCCATGACTTGGCGGTCGCCCGCAACACAACGTCGGACCCTAGGGTACTTCGCCATCGGGCAGGCATTCATCATGCGATGAAGCAGCAATTGGAAAGGGGAGCTGAACCTTGCAAAATGGGGCGACCCCACCTCATCGGCGGGGTCGCTGCAATCAATATCAAACCTGGTGTCGACACTTCTTCGGCGCCGCATCTTCGCTCGCTTTCTGCGCGCGCATAGCCGCCATCTGACTGACAACATCCTCTGCATTCAGCTCATCTGCGAGCAATTTCCTGCCGGTGGCCTGCTCGTACATCTTGACCACGCAGTACTTCGACTGCGCTGACGCGGACCGCAGCTGAGCTGTAAGCAGCCCGGACCACTGAGGGTCATTGGCGATGTACTGCATCGCGGGCTCCAGCATCCTGGCGCCGAACCGGCCCATTTCAAAAAAATCGTCCGGCTTCAGCCGCCCCGCCATCATCAAAACTGTCAGCCGCGGCACGCGTAAATAGACCGCGCAGGCTCCGGCAAAGTCGTCAGAAATCTGGTCAACCTTGCGCAACCCGGACATCAATAAATTGATATAGGGGTAGCTGTAGCCGAGCTTTTCGGCCAGTTGCGAAATCGACTGACCGCGCTCTGCGGCACACCGCACCAGCGCTGCCATCAGCACACCACCAGGGCGCTTGAGCTGCTTCTCGTCAACTGTGCCGCTCCATGCGTCGCTGAAACGCGGTGTCTCACTGGTCACCTCACCTTGAGGGTCCGTGCCAACCGTCACTTTTTTGCTCGCTATTTTTGCCATTTCCTCGTCTCTCCTATGTCCTGGTTGCTCATCTCCGCTTGAGGGCGGCCCGTATTCCTCCTTCGTGTAGGAAGCGGCGCTCCATAGACGTTCCCGGTAGCGGATTGCAGGGGATAGGGTTGCGAGTGAATAAACGGGGTGCCTACACATGCCAGCTGAAGCCGAAGAGCGGTCTCAGCCGGCAGGAGCGGTCGGGGTCGGTCGACGTGTATGCCACTAAACGACCGGCCTGGGAAGCACGAAATGGAAGTACAAAAGTTGTTGGACTTGGCTGAACTGGCTGAGGTGCTGGGAAGGAGTCCAGAAACCATCAAGAAGGATTTGAAGCGGAACCCCCTGGCGGTACCGCCGCGACTGCAACTGCCGGGCACGCGACTGCTGAGGTGGCGCGCCCGCGACGTTGGCGCATGGCTTGGGCAATACGTGCAAGCCGTGGGAGGTCGCCATGATTGAGGCTGTCACTCCCCACACGGCGCAACCGGCATTCTCGGAATCCCTCGATGTGCGTGCGCTGCTCTCGACACCGCCGGCACCGCTCGACCACGTCCTTCCTGGTCTGCTGGCTGGTACCGTGGGCATGCTTGCGGGGCCCGGCGGGTCTGGCAAGACGATGCTTGAGCTGCAGCTTGCCATCGCCCTGGCGACCGGCACTCCGCCCTGCGCCGGTCTGTTCTCTGGGTTGATGCCGGCCAGCAAACCAGCCTCGGTGGTTCTCATTGCAGCTGAGGAGTCGAAGGAGGTACTGGCGCACCGCCTGCACGCCATCGCCGACACCCTCTTCGCGCGGCGAGAGCAGTTCGGCATCATCCTGCGGTTCGAGGAGTTTCTCGAGCGGCTACAGAAGAACCTGCGTCTGTACGCTGGGGGAACGCAGCCCTATGCCCTGCTCAACGCTGACAAGAGTCGCACCAGCGCGCTCAAGGACCTGGTCCGGGCCTGCGAGGGCGCTCGCCTGGTGTTTATCGACCCCGTGCGCCAGTTTCACGACTGCGACGAGAACGACTCGTCTGCGATGAACAAGGTGGTGCTGGCTTTGCGAGACCTTGCCGGGAATGTTGGCGCGGCGGTGGTCTTTGCCCACCACGCGAGCAAGGCGGCGACCTTTTCGGGGCAAGGCGATGCGGCGGGTGCCGCACGTGGCTCCTCTGCCTTGACCGACGGCGTACGGTGGCAGCTCAACCTCAGCCGGCTGTCGCGGGAACAAGCTCAGCGTGCGGGCGTGTCTGAGGACGTGCGCGGCCAGTTCCTGTTACTCGACGTCGCCAAGGCGAACTACATGCCCGCTCAGCCGACCGCACGTTTGCAGCGCCTGGCTGGTGGTGTCCTGGCGGTCATGGAGGGCACTGGCGGTGCGTTGACCCCGATTCGCTCCAAGACGCCCGGTGACGCTGCGCTCCGGGCGCGACAGCTCAAGCTTGCGGGGGTGCCCGCATGAGCTCGACTGCTCCCCAGCGCATCGTGCGCTATGACCCGGCGACAGGTTTGAGTCATCTGTTTCGACCGCTCGCAAAAACCAAGACACGTCCAACCCTTCATGTCGAATATTGCCCGGTTCCAGGCGGGATGAGGCTAGGCTTCAGTGCCCGCGAAGCGCTCGGCATGCCTGAGCAGACATTGCTGCTGGCGCTTCTGGAACTGGCTCAGGAGCAATATGCACACGTTGCGCGCGACGCGGTCGTCATTGACCGGCGTGCAACTGGCATTGGACAGGAGTTGTGGCGTGCCATGCATGGTGGTCCAGCTGCCATGGACGGCGAGACTCTGCACATCCGCACGTCCTGGTATGAGCTCGCCGGACGCTGTGGCAGCCGTGGAGGGCGCAGCCAGCAGTTGCGCGAAGAGCAGTTGCGGCGCCTGTGTGAGGTCACCGTCTGGGAGAAGGCCGACAACCTCCTGCACAGCGTGCGGCAATCCAAGCTCGTCACCCTTTGGGATGGCAACGATGTGCGCCTGCACCTGGCGGTGAACTGCCGCCTGGCCAACGCGGTCATGGGTGGGCCGTATGCGCAGGTTTCGATGCGCGAGCGGCTCGACTTGACGACGGACACGGCGCAGGCGGTGCACGCCTTTTTGTCGACCACGCTCCGAGCTGGGCGCTCGCTCAAGGTCAGGCTCGAGACCCTGATGCAGCGTCTCTGGGACGACAAGGGCGTGACGCCTGAGGGTACGCTGCGCGCCCGCCGCAAAGCGGTACGGGACAGCCTGATGGCGATTGGTGGACTGCATGGATGGCACGTTGAGTGGCCGCGCCCGGATATGGCCGACATCACCCGACGTGCCGTGCGGTCGCGGCAAAACCCAGGGACTATTGGCAACGCCAGGTCTGCTGTTGCGGCGCTGGATGATGGCTCGCAGGCCATTTCACCGACCCTTGGCGAGAGCTTCGACGCCACCCGATTTATGAGCCCCGTTGCCGATAGTCCATCCCCATGCACTATCGACAACGCTGACGTGGGTTATCGGCAACGCGGTGATGCATAAAAACTTCGCCGAAACATAGCCTTGCGCGTCTTCTGAGGGCCCGGACTAATTTAAACAAGCGAACCCAGGGGGCATGACAGCGCCCCTGGGTCGCATCCAGAACGGCCAAGCCCGGAACGAGGCCACTCAGGGCGCACCGAACCTCGCGCCCGCTCATCGCCAAGGTGCCCACTCCGGCCCCTCTCTGCTTGGAGCAACATGGCGCGTCAAGGCCAGGCCCAAGTGCGAGGGCTCGGCGGTAAGCTTTGGCAAACCAACCCGGAGACCGCATGCGCTTCATCCACGCCGCTGACATCCATCTTGACAGCCCGCTCACTGGCCTGAGCGCTTACCAGGACGCACCTGCGGAACTGCTCCGCACGGCCACACGCGACGCCTTCGAAAATCTGGTCAGCCTTGCCCTCGAAGAGCGGGTCGACTTTATGGTCATCGCTGGAGACCTTTACGACGGCAGCTGGCGCGATTTCAACACCGGCATCTTTTTCTCGGGCCAAATGGGCCGCCTGCGGCAAGCCGGCATTCCGGTCTATCTCCTTTATGGCAATCACGATGCGGAAAGTGAGATGACCAAGCGGCTTGCCCTGCCGGACAATGTGCATGCCTTCTCATCGGGCAAAGCGGAGACGTTCAGACACGCTGACCTTCAGGTGGCTCTGCACGGGCGCAGCTTCAAAGTTGCCGCAACAACGGAGAACCTCGTCCACACCTACCCCGACCCCATCCCGGGATGGCTCAATATTGGCGTATTGCACACCGCGCTCGAGGGCAACACAGCGCACGCCAATTACGCCCCATGTACGGTAGCGCAATTGCATGCCAAGGGCTACGGGTACTGGGCGCTGGGCCACGTGCACGACCACCAGCAATGGGGCGGCGCTTCGACGATTGCGTATCCGGGCAATCTCCAGGGGCGCCATATCCGGGAGACGGGACCAAAGGGTGCATTGATGGTGACCGCCCAAGGTCAGGACATTCAGTCGGTCGAGCGGGTCATCGTGGACGTGCTTCGCTGGGCGGCGCTGGATGTGGACGTCTCAAGAGCCAATACGCTTGCCGAGGTTGTGCAGTCGGTGCGTTTGGGCCTCGAAGCGCTGGTCTCCGGCACAGAGGGCTCCCTGACCTTGGCGGTGCGGGTGAGGCTGACCGGAAGCTCCCCTGCCCACGGCCACCTTTTTGGGCTTGAGCATCAGCTGCGCGCCGAAGTTCTGAACCAAGCCGCTGCCATTGCGCCAGGGCGCCTGTGGATTGAGAAAATCAAGCTGGAGACGCAACCCGTTGAGCCGCCTCTCCAGGTGGCTGCACGCGCCGACGCCGTTGCAGACCTGCAATCCATCCTGTCCACTGCGGAGGATGACCCCGAGTTCCTGCAGTCGCTGCGCGAGGATTTGATGCAAATGGTCGGCAAGCTGCCTTGGGATGTGCTGCACGCCCTGCCGCAGCTGGAGGCGATTCGAAACGGCGATGCCCGGAGCCTCGTGCGCAGCATCGTGCCATCCCTCGTGGCCCACGTTTCCAAGGCGGAGTAAGCGGCATGCGAATCCAGCGAGTCGACCTCATTCGCTATGGCAAATTCACGGGTCGAAGCCTCGAGTTGCCAAAGCGCAGTCACGACATCCACGTCATCGTCGGGCCCAATGAAGCGGGCAAATCCACGGTGCGTTCGGCCATCGTCGACATGCTCTATGGGTTGCCGATGCGCTCTGCCCATGCGTTCCTGCATCCGTTACCAGAGCTGCGGCTGGGCGGCCTGCTTGAGCAGGACAACAACATCCTGGAGTTCCACCGCGTCAAGGCCAATAAACAAACACTTCGCACGCCCCAGGACACGCCACTGACGGACGGGACCCTAGGTGGATATCTCGGCAACACGGACCGGGAATTCTTTTTGCAGATGTTCAGCCTCGACCATGAGCGGCTTGTCAAAGGCGGCGCGGCGATTCTGTCGGCGTCGAGCGACCTCGGTCAGATTCTGTTTCAGTCCGCTGCGGGAATCGCGTCGCTCGGTGATATTCGCGAAGCGCTCGAGACGGAGGCAAACAGACTCTGGGGCGCTCGCAAATCAGGCGACCGAGCGTATTACCAGGCGCTCGAGGCCTTTGAGGCAGCCACCAAGACGCTCAAGGACGCCACGGTTCGTGCCAAGGACTGGTCCGATGCCCAGGCCAAGCTTGCCGAGCTCGACAGCGCGCTTGGGGTTGCCAGGCAGCGACATACCGCCCTCAAGCAACGACGCCAGCAGTTGAACCGGGTCGTCGCCATCAAACCCTTCTTGTTTGAACTCGACCAACTGCGTCTTCGGCTTGATGCCTACGCGCAAACGCCGTCCCTGCCCGAAGGCAGCGCCACAACCCTCGCGGAGTCCGAACAGAAGGCGGCCGTCGCTGCGAGCGAAGTCCGGCACCACACGGCCGCGGAAGAGGCAGCCCAGGCCGCGCTTGGGGTGCTGCATGTCGAACGCAGTCTTCTGGACCACGCCACCGAAATTGTTGAGTTGAACAACCAGCGCCTGCAATACCGGGCCTATCCAACCGATATTGCGCGGCGGCAAGCCGAGATGGATGCGCAGTGGCAGGTCGTGGCGGCGCTGGTGCGGGAGATGGGCTGGGCTGAAACGGATGAGCAAGCGCTTCGAGCACGCATGCCCACCGCCATGACGCGTTCGAGCCTGGCGCACCTCATCGGCCGGCACGCCGGCCTCCATGAAAAGCGACAGGCCTCGCAGAAAGCATGCAGGGCCAAGGCCAGGGAGCTCGAAAGAGCAAAGGCTGAATTCGACAGTCTCCCAACCGAGCAAGTCCCAGTCAGACTGGTGGCGGCCTTGACCGCTGCCCAGAGTCTTGGCGATTTCGAGGGCGTCTTGCGTGAGCGGGAGGCGCTCGCAGCGCAGCGCCAGTCGGAAACCGACTCGGCGCGGCTTGCACTCCATCCCTGGAAGGGCCAGCCGGAGACCTTGCGTTCCATGGCTCCTCCATCCAGGGAGATTATCCAGGCTTTGGTTCTGGCCCAAATCCACGATGAAGCCGAGACCCGGGCCGCGGCCAAGCGCGTCGCCGAGCTCGAAGCCGAGGCCGAGACGCTGGAGCTCGATATCAAGCAGCTTCGCGACACACGCCATCCGGTGACACGCGAAGAGGTCCTTCGGGGTCGCCAGACTCGCGACCACACTTGGGCCAGCATCAAACTGGCGCCCCAACGACTCGTCGATGAGGCTCCCCTGTTCGAGCGTGAAGTGGCCGAGGCTGACGCCCTGGCCGATAGTCGGCATGACACGATTCAGGACGCAAGCGCCCTTCAGTCCAAACAGGCCCAACTTGAACGAATCACGCTCGCCATGCACAGAGCGCAGTCGGCCTTGAAGGCTCTGCGCGATGGCGTTCAGGAGCGACAGGCCCAGTGGGAGTCGCAAGCGCAGCGCTGTGGGCTCCCCGCGCTGGCCTTTCAATCGATGGGCAGTTGGTTGGACGCGCGAAGCCGAGCGTTGGAGTCGGCCGATGCGTTGACCGCCGCCACGCAGTCGCATGCAACGCAGCAACAGGCCATCGAGCATGCAAGAGCTGAGTTATCCAAGGCCCTGCAGTCTCTGGGCGTGCCGGTTCACGACGACTCACTCCACGCACTCATGGTGCAGTCCAAGAGCCATTTGAATGCCGTCACGCAAGCTCTTGGGCAGCGCCAAACAGTCATGCGGCAAATTGGTGATGCCACCCGAGACCTGGAGTCTCTTCGTCTCGAGCAAGAGAGCGACCAAGCCGCCTTCGATGCATGGACGTTGCAATGGATAGCGGCCCTGGAGAAGGCTGGTTTTGCCCAGTCGGACGTGCCGGACACGGTCGGGAGCGCGCTTCAAATCCTCCAGAAGATTGACGCAAGCCTGGAACTCATACGCAAAACCCAGGTGGAGCGCATCGAGACGATGCGAGCTGACCTTGCAGCCTTTGAGCGGGCCGCCAAGGCGCTCGCGGAACAGGCTGCCGCAGACCTTGCTGCCCAGCCTCCCGAGGCAATCGCTCAGGAGCTCGACCGCAGGCTGCGTACTGCCCAGGAAGCCGAGAGGGAACAGCGCCGACTGGGCGCCGCATTGGAGGTTGCCAAGCAGCACAAAGCTGACGCTCAGGCGCGGGTCGACCAAGCAAACGCTGCCATCCAGCCGATGTTCGAGCGCGCAGGAGCCGCGACTCACGAGGAGCTTCGCGCGGCCATCGCAGCATCGGACGAATGCAGGCAGCTCTTGGCGCGGTATGCCAAGGCCGAGGACTCGGTACGAAAGCTCGGCGAGGGCATGAGCCTGGACGCCCTGAGAGCGGAGTCCGACTCCATTGACGCAACCGCCGCTACTGCAGAGCTGAGCGACCTGGACCGGCAGGAGGAAGACCTGTTGAGTCAAGACCGCGAGCTGTCTGCAGCCAAGCAGGATGCCAAGACGCGGCTATCCGCCATGGCAGGCAGCACTGGAGGCGCGATAGCGGAGGCTCAGAGGCAGGAGGCGCTGGCGGGGATGGTGGATGCAGTCGAGCAGTATGTGAGACTGCACACGGCAGGCCGCCTTCTGCGTTGGTCTATCGAACAATACCGCGAACTCAAGCAGGGCCCCATGCTTGAGACAGCCAGCCGAATCTTTGCGCGACTGACTCTGGGCTCGTTCGAGCGGCTATCGGTCGACTTTGAGAGTGAACCGCCTAAGCTTCTGGGGCGTCGGCACAGCGGTGAGTCGGTGGGCGTCGATGGCCTGAGCGACGGCACACGCGACCAGCTCTATCTAGCGCTACGCCTGGCGGCGCTGGACCTGCATCTCGCGCAATCGCACGCGATGCGTTCATTGCCGATGACCTCTTCATCAATTACGACGATGCCCGGTCCAAGGCGGGGCTGGAGGCATTGGGGGAGCTCTCGACGAAGACTCAGGTCGTTGTGCTGACGCACCATGACCATCTGCTGCCAGCGTTCCGTGAGGTCTTTGGACGCGATGTGAACGTGGTTGAACTTTGAATCGTTCAGGGATAACGCCCAATGAGGCCCATATTTCGGCTTCGCTGCGGCTCCGACGGGCTGTGCAAGCGCCGCTGACGGTGTGGTCGACACAAGGGAAGGCGAGTCTGCGGATGTCAGATGACCGGCACGGCTGAGCAGCAAAGCCCCCACCTGCGCGGGGGCTTGGTCAAAGCTGGCCTACATCAACACTTGCTGGAGCGCATCGCAAATCGCAGCAAGTGCCCGGTGGCGGGGGCTGCCAATGCGGACCCGTTCAAACTGGCGCTCCGAGCGGGTCAGCTCTCGAAAAGTAGAGCGCGAGAACTCTGCCAGGGGCAATTGCAGGGATTCTTCGACGATGAGCACAATGCGACCAAAACGGAAATGCCCAGCCCAATATTCTTTGATGGCAACGTATCCATTCTCCGCAAATTGCTGGTCGAAGCGTTCGCTAATGAGCATGTTGAGCTCCTCGACCAACTGCGCGGGCGGACGAAGTACTGCTGTGTGTGTGTCAATATGCTTGCGAACAGCCACCGAGAAGCGCAGTAAGTCGGCAATTTTTCGGCAAGTAGCAGCAAATTCCTCTGCGTTTGCAATCTCCCAATCGGTGCTGTGAATGAAGTCAGTTCGTCCCTTGCGATGAAGGTGTAAGTACAGCTTGCCCAAACGTGCTTCGGTAATCCTCGTTGTGTGTTGCAGCGAAAGGGCAATCTCTTTCATCTCAACGACTCTCGCATGTGCTCGGCATCCAAAGGCGTGAGCACCGCAGCACGGCGATAAGCCTCTGTGATGTTGGCACTTGGCGAAAATTGCAGGCTTGAATTGATTGAGGCGGCTAAATTGGTCATCGATGGCTCCAGTGAGGTTGTTGGTAGTCGTGCAAGTGCATCTACCTACCCCGTGTAGGCCCGGTGTCCGGAAACTGTCCAGAATCATGGCGTAGAAAACATTTTTTTACACATTTCGCGATATGTGCCGTTCTCACGCTCTTGGACGCTGAAAGGCAGGCTCTTGAAATTGCCTGGCAAAGGGCTTGCCCGTTCGGCGGCACTTATCAAGTGCCCAAGACCTCCCACCGCTCCGCCATCCATTGCAGCGTCGACGCCGGCACCTTGTGCGCGCCGCACCAACGCCCTGTCGCCTCGACAATGCGCACATTGCGGCTCATCGCCTGATACGGCGCCAACTCTTGCAAGCTGGTAAAGGTGTTGCTGACCACCGTGCGCTTGCCTTCCATGAGGGCACTGAGGGTCATCGCTTGGCACCATGCGTGAGCGTCGCGCACGCGCACCGGGTCAAATGCATACACGCCGTCGCGCAAGAAAAACATGTCTGCTTCGTAGTGCTCGTAGCCGACCAACGCGAGCACCTTTGCCATCGTCGATTTGCCGCTGCCTGGCAGGCCGCGAATCAGCACAAGCTCGGTGTTAACCCTGGCTATTGAAGGGCGTGGCCGGTGCGCGTCACGCGGTGCGTGGGTGCCGCTGCCAGGGGCTGCGGTTTTTGTCGTGTTGAGGCTCAGGGTTGCGTCCATCTCGTCATCTCCAAAAAAGTGGTTGGTGACGAGTAAAGCAACCGGGTTTATGCGCCAGCCTTTACGGCTGCCTCTGGTATGGATTTAGGGCGGCGTCGGTTCTGAACTGCCGCCGAATGGACCGGCTGCGCCAAGGACAGCGAGTCAACTTGGCGACAGGCATGGGGTGCGCGGTAACGCTGTAACCCCGTAACCGGCAACCTGGGGCGCGTTACGCGGTTACACGGTTACGCCCATGCGTGACCTCACGCCCCGCGGGCATCGCCTAAATTGCCTTCAGCCGCCGTCATGGCCCTTTCGGTGCATGCGGCAGGCGCGTGAGCACGGTTTTCTGTGTCTAGGGTAAAAGCTGCATCGCAGCGGCGAAGTCCGCCCATCTCAAGACAAATACTCAGGAAAACCTCCAGAGGCATCAGGGCTCAATGCGCCGTGTATGCACTATGGGCCCGGCTCGGGCAGAACCGCCGCTGTGCTCGCAGCATCCTCAACCATGGAATGACCGTCGCAATGGATTTGCAGCTAGGCTACGGCTGAATACCCGCTCAAAGACCCCTATCTCTGCGAAGTGTCACGATGACTTCCCAGCTCTCGCGTCTTCAAAGCCCATCGGCCGTGCAGGCGGCACTTGACGAGTTTCGCCAACTCGGGCGCACAGGGTTTCTCGAGCGATACGGCTTTGGCAAGTCCCGCGATTTCCTCGTTCGTAATCCGCGCACCGGTGAGCTTTGCGACTCCAAGGCTATCGTGGGCGCTGCGTTCGGATTCCAATACACGTCAGAGGGGCCGCTAAGGCCGGCAGATTTCTCCGGCGGCGAAGCAACCGTGGTTCCGAAGCTGCAGAGCCTCGGATTCGAAGTGGTGCGCATCGGGGAGGACTGGACGCAACTGGAGGTGGACGCCACCGTCGCGGCGTATTTCGAGATGCTCGCTCTGGAGGCTAGGCAAGAGCCCTACAACAAGTCCGAGCGCAATGCCGCCCTTCGCCCACTGCTTCGAGGCCGGAGCAAAGCCTCGGTCGAACTCAAGCACCAGAACATCAGCGCAGTGCTGCAGGGCATGGGCCTGCCATTTATCGCCGGGTACAAGCCACGAGGCAACAGCCAACTCCTCCTGCGCAAATCGGTTCAACAATACATTCTGTCGAGGGCAGACCTAGTTGGCCAAGTGGTCGACGCGATGGAAGACGTGAAGACCCCGAGCGAAAAGACGTACACGGCGGTCTTGGTCGACGCGCCGCAGGTCGAGTCAGTCGCTCAGGTTGAAGCATCCTCGCGGCGGGAGCGCCTACCCAGGAAGCTCGATTACGTGGCACGGGACGAAAACAATCGCAAGCTTGGGCGTGCCGGGGAACAGTGGGTTCTTGGCTTCGAGCAGGTGCGATTGGAAGGAGCGGGCATGCCCGAGTTGTTCCAGCAAGTGGATTGGGTCTCGGACCGACTGGGCGATGGCGCTGGCTATGACATCTTGTCATACGACACGGCAGACAGTCCGCGCTACATCGAGGTCAAGACGACGAATGGACCGCACACGTCAGCTTTCATCATTAGCCGTAACGAACTCGACTTTGCCCGCGAGGCGGAAGATGCATTCCATCTCTACCGGGTGTTCCAGTTCCGAGCGTCACCCCTGCTCTATACGCTTCGAGGCGATGTGTCGAAGCAGCTGCATCTGGAGCCGATGGACTACAGGGCATCGTTCCAGAGGGCTCTGGTTTGAGGCTTCAATAGATGGCCCTGGACTCAGTCTAGGCAATAGTGGGGGTGTCCGGCAATGAAGACGAGTCTCGCTTGCCACCGCAGGCGAGAATCTCAACGACTTGCCAGAGCCCCACTCGCTCATCAGTCCTTGTTCGGACCTTCGACGCTGTTCTCCAAGACTGCGCCCGTCTTGGCGTCCACGCCGATTTCGTGCTCGGCCTGGCCGACTTTCACGTCAAACGAGTAGCGCAGACCGCTGCCGCCCTTTTCATGCTCCAGTTCCTGGTCCGTGATGGTGGCGCCGGGAATGGCCTTCAGGGCGGTGGCTCTGGCTTGCTCGAGCGTGACTTTGGCGTCCTTGGTGTATTGTTGACCATCAAAGGCATGGGCGGTGACTGCGGTACCCAGCCCGAGGGCAATCGCGCTGGCGGCAAGGAAGGATTTGCTCAATTTCATGGTGATACTCCATCAATGGTGTCGAACGATGCCTCTGCGCAAAGACGCAGAGGCGGCGCAATGCAGTTGCGTTGATAGGAGTGTCGTGACACAGACTTAGCTTATACCGAGTGGAGTATTAAGCGTGGCTTAGTCCCCTGGACGCCCATGCCGTTTGTGGCGCGTACGCTTGGTCACATTTGCGCCAGTTACATCTCAGCCGCCGCCCGTAAACTCAGATTGGAACGAGGCGTTGCGCCAAGCAGTAGCTCAAGATGAACGAGCAAGGCGGTGGCGCCTTCGGCATCCCTCACCCAAAACTAAAACGCCCAAGCCAATGGCCCAATCCTTCTCCGAACTCGCCAACTTCATCTGGTCCGTCGCCGACATTCTGCGCGGAGACTACAAGCAGGCCGATTACGGAAAAATCATCCTGCCCTTCACCCTGCTGCGGCGTCTGGATTGCGTGCTGGAAAGCACCAAACAGGACGTGCTGGAAGAGCACAAGAAGCGCAAGACCGAGGGCATGAATCTCGACATCTTCCTCACCCGCAAGAGCAAGCAGACTTTCTACAACACCAGCCCCTTCACCGTGCCGGGGCTGCTAGCCGACCCCCAGCACATTCGCCTGAACCTCATCACCTATATCGGTGACTTCTCGTCGGAGGCGATGGATGTGTTTGCCCAGTTCAAATTCCTCGACCGCATTGGCGAGCTCGACGACAAGAACCTGCTATTTCAAATCGTCCAGAAATTTGCCGGCATCGACTTGCATCCAGATGCTGTGCCCAACGAGACCATGGGTCTGGTGTTCGAGGAACTCATCCGCAAGTTTGCAGAAGCCTCGAATGAGACCGCCGGGGAGCACTTCACCCCGCGCGAGGTCATCTCCCTCATCGTCCACTGCCTGTTTGCAGGAGACGATGAGGCGCTGGCCAAGCCGGGCGTCATCCGCTCCCTCTACGACCCCACAGCCGGCACCGGGGGCATCTTGTCCGTCGGCGAAGCGGTCGCCAGGAGTATCAATCCGTCTGCCGTCATCCGCCTCTTTGGCCAGGAACTCAACGACGAGTCCTACGCCATCTGCAAGGCCGACATGCTCATCAAGGGCCAGGACCCCAAGAACATCGTCCGGGGCAACACCCTTTCGGCAGATGGCTTCGTCGCTGAGACCTTCGACTACGGTGCCGCAAATCCGCCCTTTGGCGTCGACTGGAAGAAGGTGCAGGACGTGGTCAAGGCCGAGCACGAGCGCCGAGGCTACGCCGGACGATTCGGCCCGGGCCTGCCGCGTGTATCGGACGGCTCCCTGTTGTTCCTGATGCACCTCATCTCCAAGATGCGCCCGGCAGCCGAAGGCGGTGGGCGCATTGGCATCGTGCTCAACGGCTCGCCCCTCTTCACTGGAGATGCCGGCTCCGGGGAATCCGAAATCCGGCGCTGGGTTCTGGAGAACGACCTCCTGGACGCCATCATCGCGCTGCCCAACGACCTTTTCTACAACACGGGCATCGCCACCTACATCTGGATTCTGGACAACCACAAGCAAGGCGACCGCAAGGCCAAGGTCCAGCTCATTGACGCCACGCGCATGTACGCCAAGATGAAGAAGAGTCTGGGCAACAAGCGCGTGTACCTGACCGAAGAGCAGATTGTCGAAATCGTTGAGACGTATTCCGGCAACCTCGATGGCGCCACCTTCGGCCTGGAGTACAAGGAGCCGGTCAAAGGTAACGGCCAAGGAGCCGCAAGCGGCCAGGCCGAGGATGAACCGCCACGCGTGGTGTCCAAAATCTTCCCCAGCACCTTCTTCGGCTACCGCAAGGTGACGGTGGACCGCCCTCCGCGGCCCGGCAAGGAGGTGAAGGTCAAGAAGGGGCAGAAGCCCTACGACCCGGACCTGCGTGACACCGAGAGCATCCCGCTGGGCGAGGACATTGCCGCCTACATGCAGCGCGAGGTCCTGCCCCATGTGCCTGACGCTTACGTGAACGAGGGCGTGTGCGACGAGAAGGACGGCAAGGTCGGCAAGGTGGGCTACGAAATCAACTTCAACCGCTACTTCTATGTCTACAAGCCGCCGCGCCCTCCGGAGGTGATTGCCGAGGAAATCAAGGCGATGGAGGCAAGGTTCCTGGAGTTGATGAAGGGAGTGGTGGCGTGAGCAGTCTCACTCCGTTTAGCAGTAACTTGCCCTTGCGGCCGCTGAAATTTGTGGCGCCTCTTCGCGGTGAGAAAGTTGACGCGGTCCCTTCGGAAAGCGAATACCTTGGACTCGAGCAATTCGAGTCCTGGACGGGCCGGTTGTCGGGGGTTGAATTGCAGCAACCGCCGGAAGGTGGCGCGAATGTCTTTGCGAAAGACGATGTACTGTTCGGGAAACTTCGACCCTACCTTGCCAAGGGCTGGACAGCTGACAGGGCTGGATTCTGCACGACGGAAAGCCTTGTCTTGCGACCGCAAGAGGCCGAGCCACGCTTCCTAAGGTATTGCCTGCTCACCTCGGAATTCGTAGAGGCAGTGAACGGTTCAACCTACGGTTCGAAGATGCCGAGAGCGGACTGGTCATTCATCGGGGCGCTAAAGGTGCCGTGTCCCCCGAAACTCCTGCAAGAACGCATCGCCAACTTCCTCGACGAGAAGACGGCGCGGATTGATGCTTTGATTGCAGAGAAGGAGCGGTTGGTTGAGCGGTTACACGAGTACTGGGCGGCGATGTCTGCGGAAATGGTTGTCCGAGGTATACGGCCTTGTGCAACATATATTGAGACGGGCATCCCATGGCTGGGTGAAATTCCAAGCCATTGGCAATTGAGGTCAATGAAGAGTCTATTTCGCCTAGTCGCCGAAGCCAGCGTTGACAACCACGGATTGCAACTGTTGTCGCTCTACACCGATATTGGAGTTCGCCCGAGACAGGAGTTGGAAGAACGTGGGAATAAGGCGACGTCTACTGATGGGTACTGGATGGTCAGAAAGGACGACCTTGTAGTCAATAAGCTCCTGGCTTGGATGGGTGCAATCGCGGCGTCTAGCTACGACGGTGTCACGAGTCCAGCCTATGACATTCTCAGACATCAGGTACCTCTGAACGTTTGGTTCTACGATGCATTGTTCAGAAGTGGCATCTATTTGACGGAACTGAAGAGCAAATTCCGGGGCATCATGGACATGCGTCTACGCCTCTACTTTGAGGAATTTGGCGTAGTCAAGGTGCCTTTTCCTCCCAAGCATGAGCAGGATGAGATTGTTCTCGCCCTTCGGCAAAGGAAGGAGCGCGTAGATGGCTTGATAAGTCACTGCCGAGAACATATCGCCCGCCTCCGCGAATACCGCTCCTCGTTGATTTCCGCCGCGGTCACTGGCCAACTGAACATCGATGATTTCAAAGCTCGTCAGTTGGAGGTTGCGTGAGCATCGACAAGCGCTTCGCTCTCATCGACCGTGATGGCGACCGG
This sequence comes from Thiomonas sp. FB-Cd, assembly GCF_000733775.1. Classification (NCBI taxonomy): domain Bacteria; kingdom Pseudomonadati; phylum Pseudomonadota; class Betaproteobacteria; order Burkholderiales; genus Thiomonas; species Thiomonas sp. FB-Cd. The sequence goes on from NZ_JPOE01000005.1 coordinate 20,502, forward strand.
CGGTATCCATACATCAAGGGCGAGAGGGGAACGGGCCGCCACGGCTTTGCGATAGGCCGTGACCGGCATGGGAAGGCGGAATACACGACGGACCTTCGACGAGTCATCCAAGCTGTCGTCCTTGAAGGGCTCGGGGTTCGAGCTAGGCCAGAGGAGTCAATCAAGGGGAAAAACGGCAACACCGTGGGACTCTCGCAGAGGGCAATCGAGAGCTACTGGCTAGCACCCGAGTTCTTTCCACTTGTCGCCCAGGCCAAATTTCAGCCAATCAATCGACAAGAGGCAAAAGGGCACGCCGAGTTTGCCAAGGCAGAGGCTGCGTTGGTGTTTTTGGAGGCGCTCACGGCAGACAACTATTCGGCCGCGCTAGACGCACTTGTTGACAAAATTTCGACTGCTCAACGCGCAGTGCTCGTCGGTCACGCATCGGCCGGAGGTCGAACGCTGTCGATGAGTGACATCGCGGAATTGGGTGGCTACGCATCCTATGAAGCTGCGAACACGCAGTACGGCGAACTCGGCAGACTCTTTGCCGACTACTTCGACCTGGACTCGCTTGAGAACGCGACTCAAGCGATAGCGACCATCGCCCCTCCCGGGGCTGATGGGCAGTGGCGCTGGAAATTGCGCCCACAGCTCGTGCAGGCCATGCTGGACCTTGGGCTCATCGAAGGCAAAGTCGACGCCTTGGGCAGAGGCGATGCGGAGCGAGAAATTGATGCAGACCCTCGAACGCAGGGCGTACCCGCGACGACTCGCCAGGCACTTATCAACGCACGTATCGGTCAGGGCGGTTACCGGCAAAGGATGCTGCATATCTGGGGCGGAAAGTGCGCCGTGTCTGGTTGCGGCCTCGAATCGGTGCTCATCGCTTCGCATGCCAAGGCGTGGAAAGACTCCAGCAACGATGAACGCCTTGATGAATACAACGGGCTGCTTCTCGCTGCATCTATCGACAGGCTCTTTGATAGCGGTCTCATAGCGTTCGGGGATGACGGTGCGCTTCTCGTGGGCTCCAAAGTCTCCAGGGAAGACCTTGCCGTAATCGGACTGTCTGGTTCGGCACGGCTTCGTTCCATCCACCCGCGCCACAAACCCTACCTTCAAGAGCACCGCAAGAAATTCGGATTTGACAAATGAGCGTTCGGCCTCAAACCATCCAAATCTTCCTTCCATCCGGCAACCCGAGTGGCATCCGCATGGCGGAAATCACCACCCGCATCGTGCGAGTCTTCGAGGTGCCCAGGCGGCTTCTGGATGATTTTTTGGCGATGCCGGAGGCGTCCCAGGTCGGCGTCTACTCCCTGGTCGGGGATGGCGACGATGCGGATATGCCGAGCCTGTACATCGGCCAGACCGGAAACGTCGGCAAGCGTCTCGCTGAGCACAACGAGAAGAAGGACTTCTGGAGTCGGGCATTGGTTATTGTGTCATTGACGAACAGTCTGACGCAGACACACGTGACCTTTCTCGAGTGGCAGTGCATCAAGGAGGCGAAACAGGTTGGTCGCTATCAACTGGAGAACGGGAATGGGGGCTCGAAGCCGCACACTCCCGCTCCCTTGGAAGCTGACTGCCTAGAAATCTACGACACCATGCGCGTGCTGGTTGCCACGCTCGGTCACCCTATTTTCGAAGCCGTGGCTAAGCCCGTGGGGGAAACCAATGCCAAAGAACTTTTCTTTTGCACAGCGGGAGGAGCGAATGCCCGCGGCGAGTACACGGCGGAGGGCTTCGTCGTCCTCAAAGGGTCCACTGGGCGATTAGAGAACGTCCCCTCCATCGCTGGCAAATCGGACGAGCGCTTCCGTCAGAAGCTGCTCGATGTGGGCGTCATGGCTGCGGAGGGTGACAAAGTGGTGTTCACCAAGGACCACTTGTTTCGCTCGCCCAGCATGGCGGCAGTGGCCCTGCTCGGACGGACAGCTAATGGCTGGGAGACATGGAAAGCATCTGATGGTCGCACGCTGCACCAAGTCATGCGACAGCCCGCCTCCTGACGACAGACGTAACACACAAGAAAAATGCCCAAGCTCTCCAACGTCCACACCGAACGCATCTTCGAGAACGAGCTCTGCGACCACCTGGCCAGCCACGGCTGGACTGTGCGCACGCACCTTCAGAACGCCACCGGCTACAGCCGAGAGCTGGCTCTGTTCCCAGATGACCTGCTGGCGTTCGTCAAGGAAACGCAAAGTGCGGAGTGGGACAAGTTCAAGGCCTGGCACAACGGCAATTCGGACTCGGTCTTTGTCAAGCGCGTGGCCGAGCAGTTGGACAAGCACGGCACCCTGCACCTGCTGCGACACGGATTCAAGGACCGGAACGCCCGCTTCACCCTGTGCCAGTTCCGCCCGGCACACAAGAAGAGCCCAGGGCTCTGGGCCTGGTACGAGCAGAACCGCCTGTCCGTCATCCGCCAGCTGCATTACAGCCTGCATAACGAAAACAGCATCGACCTGGTGCTTTTCGTCAACGGCCTGCCAGTGGCCACCGCCGAGCTCAAGACTGACCTGACCCAGAACATCACCGACGCCATCCAGCAGTACAAGAAGGACCGCCCACCGAAGGACCCCAAGAGCCGCGAGCCCGAGGCCCTGCTCCAGTTCAAGACCCGCGCCCTGGTGCACCTCGCCGTGTCCACCGACGAAGTGTTCATGGCCACCAAGCTCGATGGCCACAAGACCTTCTTCCTGCCGTTCAACCTGGGGCGCCCCGATGGCTACGGTGGCGCAAGCGCTGGCAACCCTCCAGCTCCACCCGAATATGGCTACCCCACCTATTACCTCTGGCACGACGTCTGGTCCAAGGACGTCTGGCTCGACATCCTGGGCAACTTCCTCCACTTGGAGGTCAAGACCGAGGTGGATGCCAACACAGGCGCCAAGTCGACCAAGGAAACCCTCATCTTCCCGCGCTTTCACCAGCTCGACGCCGTGCTGCGTCTGGTCAAGGCCGCCGGCGACGAAGGGGCCGGGCACGCCTATCTGGTGCAGCACTCGGCGGGCTCGGGTAAATCCAACACGATTGCCTGGAGCGCGCACCGACTGGCCAATCTGCACAACGCCCAGGACGACAAGGTTTTCGACTCGGTCATCGTCATCACTGACCGCAGGGTGCTGGACCGTCAGCTGCAGGACACCATCAGCCAGTTCGAGCACAAAGCCGGGGTGGTGCAGAAGATTGATGAAAACAGCGCCCAACTCGCCGAGGCGCTGAACAGCGGCACCCAGGTCATCATTACCACGCTGCAGAAGTTTCCCTTCATCATCGACAAGGTGGGCGCGCTCAAGGGCAAGCGCTTCGCTCTCATCATCGACGAGGCCCATTCCAGCCAATCCGGCAGCGCCGCACAAAAGCTGCGGTCCGCGCTCACCAAGGACGACAAGCCCCAGCAGACCGTGCAGGTCGAGCTCGAAGGTGAACTGCTGGACGTCGATGTCGACGTCGACATCGACCCGGAGGACCTCACCTCCGAGGACGTCATCAACGGCGTGCTCGAAGGCCGCAAGCGCCCGGAGAACGTCAGCTACTTTGCCTTCACCGCCACGCCCAAATCCAAGACGCTGGAGCTCTTTGGCCGACCGGGCGCGGACGGCAAACCCGAGGCCTTCCATGTGTATTCGATGCGCCAGGCCATCGAGGAGGGGTTCATCCTGGACGTGCTGCGCAACTACACGTCCTACAAGATGTTTTACAAGCTGGGGTCGATGGCCGACGACAAGCTCGTGCCACAGAAGAAGGCCAAGAAGGTCCTGGCCCGCTACGCCGTGCTGCACCCCTACAACATCGCCCAGAAGGTGGTGGTCATCGTCGAGCACTTCCGCCAGCACGTGGCCGCCAAGATTGGCGGCAAGGCCAAGGCCATGGTGGTCACCGACAGCCGCAAGGCCGCGGTGCGCTACAAGCTGGCGATGGACAAGTACATCAAGGAGCGCGGCTACGACAAGGACATGCGCGCCTTGGTGGCTTTCTCCGGCAACGTTGAAGACCTGGACTCCGGACCCGACCCGTTCAACGAATCCAACATGAACCCCGATATCCGCGGCAAGGACCCGGCCGAGGCGTTCAAGGAGAACGTCTACCGGGTGCTGCTGGTGGCCAACAAGTACCAGACGGGCTTTGACCAGCCGCTGCTGTACGCCATGTATGTCGACAAGCGCCTGTCGGGGGTGCTGGCCGTGCAGACGCTCTCACGCCTGAACCGCACCTACCCCGGCAAGGACGAGACTTTCGTGCTGGACTTTGTGAACAAGCCCGAGGAAATCCTGGCTGCGTTCCAGCCCTATTACCGCACGGCTCAGTTGGAAGAAGTGACGGACCCCAACATCGTGCATGAGCTCCATATCAAGCTCGACCAGGCCGGGGTCTACCTGCCGAGTGAGGTGGAGTTGTTTGCCGAGGCGTTCTTCGACCCCAAGCGCAAACAGGCCGGGCTGCACGCCTATCTCAAGCCAGCGGCGGACCGGTTCGCCGAGCTGTCGGAGACCACGCCCGAAGACGCCAACCAGTTCCGCAAGGACCTGGGGACGTTCCTGCGCGTGTATGACTTCCTGTCGCAAATCGTCCCCTACGACGACCCTGACCTGGAGAAGCTCTACGCCTTCGGCAAGAACCTGATGCCGCGCATCCTCGAACGCGGTTCATCGAGCATCCTCGAGCTGGACTCCGACGTGCGCCTGACACATTACCGGCTACAGAAAATCGGCGAGCAGACCCTGGACCTGGCCTCTGGCGAAGTGGTCAAGCTCAAGCCCGTGTCCGAGGCGGGAACAGGCGCGGCAGATGAGGACGAAAAAAAACAGCTTGCCGAAATCGTGGGCGTGATGAATGACTTGTTCTCAGGCAATCTGACCGAAGGCGACATGGTCGGCTACGTGACCACCATCACGGAAAAGCTGATGGAAAGCGAAGCCCTGGCCGAGCAGGCGCGCAACAACAGCGAGCAGCAGTTCGCCCTTGGGTCTTTCAAGGACATCATGACCGACGCCATCATTGACAGCCAAGACGGGCACAACGCTATTGCGGGTCAGTTGCTCAAGGACGAGCGAGTGTTCACGGCGATGCTGGGGATGCTGGCAAGGCAGGTCTACAGGGCGTTTTCCACACGCAACTTGAGCACTTAAGAAGGCCTCTTTCTCATACCACTCATGCACCGCAACGAAGCTGCTGAAAATTTTGCCCAAACCCAAGCCATCGAATGCGCCGCGGACTGGCTCAATGCCGCAGCGTATTTACTTAATAGGTTTATCGCCTCATCAGGACCAATAAATTTCGACGAGCCATCAACGGACTCCTTTCAAAAAATTCTGCATCCTCAAACATGTCGGATTCGCCGCTATATTGCCGCGTTATCGAGACTTACCTTTGACGCGGAGAAGCCGACAATGACTCCGCAGACGGATGGCGCTCATTCGATTCTCAAAAGTCTATTTGAGCTGTATGTCGAGGCTGCACTTTGCCTCACCTATAAAGATATCTTTGGCATTGAACCGGACCCCGCCGGCCACTATCTTCATCAGCGAGTTTATCTGTACGCTTCTTTCGTCAAGATGCGCTCCAATTATCAAAAGTACTTCTCATCAAGGGAACTTATAAACAAACTAACCAAACCAGAAACTCTTGCGAAAATACCGCGACCGGAACGCGAATATCTGATGCGCGGGCAAGGTGCCGCGGAAGCCGAACTAAAAAACACTGCAATATTACTGCAATATTCGGATACCCGCTATTCCAAGGTAAATCACTGGTTTCCCGAACGCGACATGCATGGAGCCTATTTCACTCACCGCGAGAAGGACAAAAGTCATGAGCGGGCCAAGGATGTCGGCTCCGTTGCATGGCGTTGCAAGGCAATTCTTGCAAAGCACTATCCAGTCCCGGCCCTTCGGGACCTGTGGCCAATCTTTTACGACAATTATTACGATATCCTCAATCAGCGGACACATCCAAGTCTTGGCTTTGACGAGACGTTTCGGACTGAGGCTGAGAGAATTTTTGATTATGCAGAGCAGCTTGTTGGGACAAGGTTGATTTTCCAACGATGCATCACTCCCATGTTGAGCGAAGCATTTTCGAAATGGTGGCGCCCTCCTGATGAACTCATAAGGGCGCTCAATGAATACGACAAAGCCGCGACAGAGCTCGTATTGAATTTTGGGCCGCAGGTGCGCCGATAGAAGGCTTGCTAAGCTGCCCTGGCCGAGGCATAATGAAAAAGTGCCTCGACGAAACTTCAGAGTTGACAACCACTCATTGGTCAACTTTCTGGAGAGTTTCAATGAGTGCAGCATCAGCGCAAGAGTCGTCCATCACGGCTTTGAATTTTCATGTGTGGCAACCATGCAACATGGCTTGCCGGTATTGCTTTGCGCAGTTCGATGACCAAGTTCCGCAATTGCGAAGGGATAAGCAGGAACTTAGAGAACGTGCGCTAGCCGTCGTCGAGGCGGCGGCATCCGCTGGAATTCAGAAGCTTACGCTTGTGGGCGGCGAGCCCACGCTCTGTCCGTGGCTCAAAGACCTCTTAGAGGCAGCCATTACCAGGGGCATGGTGACAATGATTGTCACCAATGGCACCAAAGTCGATGAGGCGTGGCTGCAGAGGCACGCCGAATGCTTGAACTGGGCAGCCGTCAGCGTAGACAGCTTGGATGCGGGTACAAATTCGCGGATTGGGCGGCGAGTGGGCGCGGGGAGTGCACCCGATAGGGATTACTACGGGAAGCTCTTTCGTTTGCTCAACGCAGCTGGCATTCGGACGAAGGTTAATACCGTCGTATCTGCTCAGAATTGGCAAGAAGATTTTGTGCCCTTCTTGTCCAAAGCGCGGCCCGAGCGCTGGAAAATCTTCCAAGCCCTCCACATTCGAGGTGAGAACGACTCCGCCTTTCCTGAATTCTCCGTTTCGATTGAACAGTTCCAGTCGTTTATTGAAAGGCATGAAAAGCTCGAACGCCTACTCACCATCGCCGCGGAGGGTAGCGATGACATGCTCGGCTCTTATTTAATGGTTGACCCCTTGGGCCGCTTCGTGACTAACATCGGCGGAATCTATGCATACAGCAAGCCCATCTGGGATGTTGGATGGAAGGCAGCGATTGCAGAAGCACAATTCGATTCGAAAAAATTCGTTGAACGCGGTGGCATATATAACTGGTAATGTCTAGTTGAGGCGCAGAGTGTCCCGCGAGACCGTCGCCACGGGCTACAGCTTTGCCGATGCTTGGCGGCGGGCTCGCTGGAGATGGATAGCGACACCGAATCCCGGCTGCGCATCACGGAAGGCGACGGCTTCGGGCGCATCCGCCCTGTGCAGGTGGCGGATGGGTCGGGGGCTGATGCCAAGCGAGAGCGGGTGGACAGTGACACGGTTCACCCCGCTGTTGGACCGGAGGGCGACAAGCGATGCCTGCCGCTGCCGCAACTTGAAGTTCGGTGACAGACACGAACGTGCCATCGCGCAAAAAAATGGGGTGCAGCCTCACGGCCGCACCCCGCATCACAATCAGTTCACCCGCACCCGCCAACCTGCCCTGCCCGCTTACGCGGCCATGGGTTCCGGAAAGTCGTAGTCATCGCCTTGCGGCTCCAGCACGTCGCGAGGCATGTCGAGCATCACCACCCGCTGAGGCACCCTGGCGAATTTCTGGGTGGAGGCCATCGCGCCTGGCAGGCGCATCAGCACATCCTTCCATCCACCGAGAGCCCAGTCAGTCCCGGTCATCAGCCGTTTGATTCCCTGGTGCTGCTCGGAACTGCACACGGCGAGTTTCCAGCTTGCGCTGGGACGGACCCACAGAGCGCGGACGCCGAACTCCTCGAGCTGTCTGCTCAACTGCTCGCGGTGTTCGTTGTCCTGGGCGTGCACGATGTTCGTGAGCACGTCACGAATCGTCATGTGCGCCTTTTCCTTCGCCCCATTGACCATGCGGAACATGGCCACCTTGCGGCTGAGCAGGACGCCGAGGCAAGCCTCAGCATCCCTCTCGACCACCACGTGCGCGGGCACGCCGAGGTCCATTTCGGCGATGACGGCACGCAGTTCCTCGGGCGAAGCGATGCCCTTGCGGGTCAAGGCGACGTAGCCCGCAACGAGCGGCGCGTACTTGTCCGCGATGCGAGCTTCGTGCCCGAGGGCGATGAGCATGGAACGCGCATCAGCCAAGGCCTCGCGCATCACATCCCACCGGTCCACGAGCAGGCGCCGAAGGCGTGCACCCAACGCCACCGCATCGCCACTGCGGGCGATGTCAAGTAGTGGTTCGTATCGCACGCGCGATGCCTCCGGTAGCGGCTGCAGCACAAGCCTGACCGTCCGACTCTCGGTTGCCGCATTGAAGGCCGGCAAACCGATGCCCGTCACCAGCACACCAGCCGGGGCATTGAAATACCGCGTCCGGCCACCGTTGACCCGCATGAGTCGCGCCACGGAAGTCGCGCTGAACTGCAAACGCAGAAGTTCGGCGAACTGCTCGAGGGCAGCCTTCTTCGACCCTCGCGCTTCGACCTCGTCAACGATGAGTGCCGCCGCCGAATGTTCCAGCGCATAAATCGTCTGGGCCATCGTCGGCACACCATCGCGGCGGATGGCCTGCGGCCCCAGCAACGCACCGAGAAACTCGATGAGCGTGGTCTTGCCGGAGCCACGCTCCGCGGTGATGGCCAGGATGGGGCGGTGGGAGAGGACGGTCCCAAAGAAAGCCGAGACAACCCAACCCACCACCTTCATCCAGTCGCCCAGCGCGGAAAGACCGAAGCTGGCCAGCACGCGCAGCACGCTTTGGACATCGTCCTCAGACGCGCAGGGCGTGTCCAAGGCAAAACCAAGGTCCGCACCGCTTTGATAGACGGGCTGCCCTTTGCGACGCTCCAGCGAGACCGGCTTGCCGCTCGGGGAGGTGACTTGTTGGCCAAAATTCACCACCAGGTCATCGCCCTCGCGGTACAGGCCGGGCCCGCGCACGTCTTTGAAGTCGAAGAGCCCCAGGCGGTCGCATTCCTCGGCAATCGCCTCGGTGAGCGCCTTGGCGTCCTCGACCTCCTCGCGCAGTTCTGGGTCGTACACCGTGCAGGTCTTGCACGCCTCCCGGCCAAGCCAGACCTGGAGTTTGCCGATTCGTAAATCGTTGGCGCGCAGTGTCACGAGTTGGCCGGTTTTCAGCGACAGCACGACATAGCTGCCTTCCAGCGTATGCCCCATCGGCACCCAGCCGCCTTCGGGGACAACAAGATTCGCGACATGTGCGGCAGTGGCGATGCGCTTCTCTGGGGAAGGAATTTTCTTCGGCGTGCCAAAAAAACTCAGGATTTTCATGTTTTCTCTCCATCGGGGGCTCGGGATGAGCCCCAATGACCGACGAGTTCTGCACCCCCTGATACAGGCGCAGAAAACAGCTCTTGGCTACGCATCGGTGGTCTCCACGCATCTTGCGTCGTACAGATATGCGAGACCTGACTGCGCAAGCGCAGTCGATTCCAAATCAAGGGAGGCGCTTTTCAGGGCGCGTCCCTGGCGCTCTTCGTCAGCTGCCGCATCAGCACGATGCGGAGTACGGGGTGTCTGATTGTGAAAGAACGTTTGTCACGTCGTACCCGTGTAACCGTGACGACCTGACATCGCGCTGAACGCAGGGCCAGAATAGGCCGGCCGAACCCCCTCGCCTAGGGGGCGATACCCAGCAGAAGCACAAAACCCTCGATTGCGTGAAAAATTTCACGCAATCGAGGGCATCTCGACAGGCTATCTAAACCGCCTTCCTACACTTGTCTCCCCCCGACCCCATCTGGAGACCCGCCTCAATCGAGCGTCGTGTCGCTGCTGGTCGATGGCGTCGTGCTCCGCCTGGCGCTGCACCAGCCGTCCGTTCATGCTCCGCGAGCGACTCGACATGCCCGCTCTCGCGCCTGCTGCTGCCAAAAGGCACGTAGGAGTTCGTGGACGTGTGATAGGCCCAGAGGCACCCACGCGCGCCCCATTCTTTCCCTGTTTCAGTCCTCGCCCTTCAGGCTTACGGAGCCGCGTCCCGGCTCCCATGGCCGGGCAGGGATGGCTGCGAACTGTATGCGGGAGAAGTACATAGCTAAGCGATTGAACGGCAGGTCAGAGCCGTAACCATCGGTCACGTGGCCGTCCCCAGTTGTGTGTCCAAGCAGGCGCTGAAGGTACTTGCTCGGCACCCCGGCCGCCTCGAGCGTGTCCTTCATGCAGTGGCGAAACGAGTACAGCACCTTGCGCTTGTCGGTAATGCCGAGCGCGCGCTTGTAGCGCCCGAAGAACTTCGAGAACGAACCCGAAAGCTTTCCGTGGAAGTCTTTCTTGAGTGCCGGGAAGAAGACGGTCGCCTTGCGCTCGCGCAGCCATTCGACATACCGCAACAGACCCAGTTCGATGAGCCTCGGTGCCACCGGCACGCGCCGGACAGACACAGCGTTTTTGAGCGTGCGGCGGTGCGACTCGGGCACCTCGTTGTCGAAGAGGTCCACGTCGTCATCGGACAGGCGGTCTACGATGCTCAACGACCAACCCAATTTCGGGTCGTGGACGAGGTCACTCAACGCCAGGCCGGCGAGCTCCTCCGGCCGAGCTCCGGTGTAAAACATCAACAGCGGAATCCAGTAGCTGGCCTCGCCTGACTGCCCCCTCGACCGCTTGTGCTGCGTGAAAACCTCAGAGCCAAAAATTGTTTGCAGGTCGGTGACATCGAAGGGAAGACGGCGCTTCTTGCGCTTCTTGGCGCTGCTCTCCTTCACGCCCAGAGTCCCAGCCGCTGGATTGCTCTTCAGGACGTGCTTCCCTACGGCAACTCTGTAAATGCCCCGGATTTTGGTAAGACGCTCGTTGAGCGTGGAGACTTCGAGACGAGGCCGCATGTCCTCCACAAAGGCCGTCATCAGCTCCGGCGTAACTTCTCCGGGCATTTGCACTCCCCGGGCCTTCGCAAATTTCTGTAGGTCGCGCCACGGTGTCTGCGACGCAATAGTGGTCGGTTTCGGTCGATTGTCGACATAGACGCGCCAAGTCTCAAACGCCATGTCCCATGTGGGCAGTTTGGGGTTTACCGGCGCACGCTCAGGCGCAATGATGGTCAGCGGATGCTGCACGGCCGGCGCGACCTTGTCTGTATCGACGATATCGCCGCGCTGCCGCTTGAGCTGGTGCTCGAGCGTTTCGATGACGGTGCGGAGAAAGGCGTAGCTGGCGCGTTTAGCCTCGTCCAGGTCGGGGTTGAAGTCCAGCCCGCAGAGGTAGAGGAAACCGTGCAGCGCTGGAAAAATGTTCAGGCTCTTTCCCTGGGCCAGCATCCGCCCAAGCTCGGCACGCTGCTCGGTGAGCTTCTCGCCCAACTCATCAAATTCGTCATCGTCGAGGCCCGCTTGGCGCCGCTGCTCGTCGGTCATCAACACCTGCCGTAGCCAAAACTTGGCGACGGCCTGGAGTTGCTCGTCATCAAGCTTGGCAATGCTCTTCGGCGTCAGCGATGCCTGACTCAGGTTGAGTTCCTGACGTTTCTGACGAAACTCCGCGTCAATGCGGGTGTTCTCAGCTCGAGCCAGTTCCTTGGCAAAACGGCGGTCTGCCGTGCCGAGGCTTCGGACAATATGCTCTTGATGTGGGGGGTACGCCGCACGGAGGGCAGCGGGGATGCGGCGACGCACGTACAGATTGCCGTGCTTGCCACGTGCATAGACATTTTCCGAAATTGACTTCAAGGCCTGCTCCACAAGGGTTGTGTGACAGACCGTGTAGCAACCGACTTTTAGCCTTAAAGAAGCAAGGCCTTGATTCCGTGAGAAATCAAGGCCTTGCGCGTACTGCTAATGTTCTTTGGGGTGGCTGATGGGACTCGAACCCACGACGACAGGAATCACAATCCTGGACTCTACCAACTGAGCTACAGCCACCACAGAACTGGACATTATATGCGGCTCGGCGAGCCACATCATGCCAGCCGAACCGCTCAACCGGTCGCGCGTGCGGGAATTTTGTAAAGCACCTCAACTCCATAGCGCTTTTTGAGGCTGTCGATATAGGCCTCGGTCACCGCTCGCGAGAGAATTTGACTCATCGTACCCTGCTGGGCCCGCAATTGCTCCGCATCCGGCGTTGAATTGCTGACGCTGTCGATCGAAACGATTGCATAGCCCTGACCCGGAAGGACGACTCCCGTCAGCGCAGGAAGCGTGGCCGGCGACAATTGAAAAGCAGCAGCTACCACGGGTGGGGGCACGGCTGCATCCTTGGATGGTCGATCCTGCGAAATTTCGAGGGGTGCACCCCATGGCGGCTGTGCCTTGCCTTGCTTGGCAGCGATCAAGGCTTCCTCGCCGGCTTTGGTTGCGAGATTCGCTGACTGCACCCGAACGAGCAAGTCGCGTGCTTTGGACTGCGCCTGAGAAAACCCAAGCGTGGTGGCGGGCTGATAACTCACGATACGGCCTGACACCAGGGTGTTGGACCCGATATCCACGGCAGGGATGTTGCGCTTGTCTCGCACGCTGTTCTCACTGAACAACGCCTGCAGAAACTTTGCATTGGCAAGTGGGTCAGTCTTCGCATCCCCGGGGTTTGGTGTCGGAGTGACACCTTGTGCCGTGCGCACCTCGAGGTGCAATTTGTCGGCAACATCGGCAAAGCTGCGGCTGTCTTCGTAAACCATGTTTTTGAATTGATCGGCCACGTCGGCAAAGCGCGCCTGAGCCGCTTGGTCCTCCAACTGGCTCTTAATCTCGCCCTGAACCTGCGCAAGCGTCTTTTGCTCGGCTGGCTTGATGCCGGTGAGCTCAATAATGTGATATCCGTACTGGGACTTGACCGGCCCCACAATCTCGCCCACTTTGTGCATCGCGAACACTGCGTCGGCAAAAGGCTTAACCATGCCATCGCGCGTGAAGTAGCCGAGGTTTCCACCATCCGGCGCTGAGCCGGGATCTTGCGAATCGCGCTTGGCAATGGCAGCGAACTGCGCCGGATCGCTATGCAATTGCGCCAGAATCTTGTCGGCCTGCGCCTTGGCCGCTTGCTCCTGAGCAGGCGTTGGGTTCGGCGGCAACGCGATCAGAATATGGCTCGCCTTGCGCTGCTCGGGTGAATTGAACTGTCCGATGTGCTTCTCGTAATACGCCTTGACCTCCTCCGGCGTGACCGTGACAGACTTCCGCACAGCAGTTGGGTCCAATACAACGTACTGAACGGTTGCCTGCTGGGGCACTTGAAACGATTGCAGATGCGCCTTGTAGAAGGCCTCCACCTCGGCAGCGGTGGGCTGCACTTGCGACGCGTAGTCACTTGCCTGGTAAAGCGCGACTCTCACCTGTCTCCTCTGATTCTGCCAGGCATAAAGCTGCCCCGCGATGGCCTTGCTTTCGATGACCGACTCGCCAATGCCGCCCAGCGCCTGTTGCAACAACAGTTGCTCACGTACCTGCGCCTCGAACTGCCCGGTACTCATGCCTTGCGCTTCAATCAGTTTGCGATACGCGTCCAAGTCAAAGCTGCCGTCGCGTTTGCGCAGGGCGGCGATCTGCGGAATTTGCAGGATCGCCTGCTGCACGTCACTGTCGCTCACGGCCAGATGCTGCTTGCGCACAGCCACTTGCAACACCAGCTGCCGAATCATGCCGTCGAGGGTACGCATCTTGGCCTCGGGCGTATCGAGCGACTTGATATCAGCAGACGCGCCGAGCGCTTGCTGCATGCGTGCCACTTCACTGCGTTGGGCAGCGTCAAGCTCCTGCATGCTGATCGGGATGCCATCCACCTTTGCCGCCACGTTGCCGCTGCCGCTAAAGCGGTCATAGCCCTGGATACCGAAGAGCACGAACGACGGGAAAATCAGCAAAAAGAGGATGAGTTGCAGCAGCTTGGTGTGCTTGCGGACGAAATCAAACATGGAGAGGCTCGCTGGATGCGTTCACATCGCGAAGTGCAATGGGAGGATATCTGCCAAAAAACAAAAGGCGAACCGTCGTTCGCCTTAATTGCCGCCGACGCTCGGCGCCGCAGCTTGCAACTGGTGGGTGCTGAGGGGCTCGAACCCCCGACCTACGCCTTGTAAGGGCGCCGCTCTACCAACTGAGCTAAGCACCCGCAAATCTGCGTGCAAAGCCGCGCGCTTTCAAACTTAATTCAGAGCGTCCTTCAGCCCCTTGCCCGGACGGAATTTGGGCACCTTGGCCGCTTTGATCTTGATCGCTGCACCAGTACGGGGATTGCGCCCCGTGCGCGCTGGGCGCTTGGTTGCTGCAAACGTGCCAAAACCGATGAGGGTGACGGTACCGCCCTTCTTCAGGGTGACCTTCACACCTTCGATCATCGAGTCCAGGGCGCGGGCTGCAGCGGCCTTGGAGATTTCTGACTTCTTGGCAATGTGCTCGATAAGTTCTGTTTTATTCACTCTAGCCCCCTCGAGAGGATGGTTCAACAACAAAAAACGCCGATGTGCCCGAGGCACGATGCGGCACGGAATTGCTCCTGGTGCAAATGGTTGTGCAAATGCGCCTTTTGAAATACTCGCTGCGGCTTCGTCATCCGACGACAGCCGCGATTTTACGGGCATCAGCAGTCGCATTAGAACGACCCACCCCTGCCCTGTCAATCGCGATTAGCCTTGCCAGCCGCTGTACGGATGACTTGCTCAATTGCCACCCCCATTTCCTGCGTCGAGCATACGCCGCCGAGATCGGGCGTGCGCGGAGCGCCGCTTGCGGGATCAAGCACGTGCTCAATGGCATCAATGATGACGTCATGCGCCTGCGTGTGGCCCAAAAAATCCAGCATCAGCGCAGCGCTCCAAATTTGTCCGATCGGGTTGGCGATCCCGCGTCCGGCAATGTCCGGGGCCGACCCATGCACGGGTTCGAACAGTGACGGGTAACGACGCTCTGGGTCCAGATTCGCAGAGGGCGCGATGCCCAGCGTGCCACACAGCGCGGGCGCCAAGTCGCTCAAGATGTCACCGAACAAATTGCTCCCGACGATCACGTCAAAGTCCTGCGGACGCTGCACGAGACGCGCGCACAGCGCGTCAATGTGGAACTGATTCCAGCGCACGTCGGCATGCGCTTGCGCCACCGCGCGCACGCGTTCATCCCAGAATGGCATCGTGATGGAAATACCGTTCGATTTCGTGGCGGAGGTGAGCAATCGCCGCGGCCGACGCGCGGCCTGCGCGTATGCAAAGTGCAACACGCGATCCACGCCAGTGCGTGTCATCACCGTTTCCTGAAGCGCCAATTCGCGCTCGGTACCGGCAAACATGCGCCCGCCAGCGTTGGAGTATTCGCCCTCCGTGTTCTCACGCACGATGAGCAAATCGATGTCGCCAGGCTGCATGCCCGCGAGTGGCGAGCGCAGACCACGCATGAGGCGCGCCGGACGCAGGTTCACGTACTGATCAAACTCGCGGCGGAACTGCAGCAGTGAACCCCAAAGCGAGACATGGTCGGGCACCTTTGCGGGCCACCCAACGGCTCCGAAGAAGATGGCATCGAAACCGGCCAATCGCTCCTTCCAATCCTCCGGAAGCATACGGCCGTGGCGCAGGTAATAGTCACAGGACGCGAAATCGAAGTGCCGTATATCAAGCGCAATCTCGAAACGGCGAGCTGCCGCTTCCAGCGTGCGCAAACCCTCTGGCACGACCTCGCGGCCGATGCCATCGCCAGGAATCGCAGCAATACGCAAAGCGCGTTGCGACGGAGTGTTTGTCATAGGAGTCGCTTCTTTCACCAGTTCATTCCGATAGCTTGATGCCAGTCAGCGCCAGTTTGAAGTAATACATCATCGACCAAAGCGTTAGCACGGCCGCAATGTCGAGCAGCCAAGTGCCCCACGCGGACGTGGACAGGAAGCCGAACAGGCGCCCGTCATACAAGAGAAAAGGAATGGCCACCATCTGGGTGGCCGTCTTGACCTTGCCCAACCAGTTCACCGCCACCGCGCGCGAGCGCCCGATGCGTGCCATCCACTCGCGCAGAGCAGAAATGGCGATCTCGCGGCCAATGATAATGAGAGCCACCAGCGCACCAATGCGCGACAGCTCCAGAAGCACCAGCAGCGCGGCGGAGACCATCAGCTTGTCAGCCACGGGATCGAGAAAAGCGCCGAAGGCCGAGGTTTGTTGCCAACGCCGCGCGAGGAAGCCATCGAACCAGTCCGTGATGGCGCTTAGGACAAACAGCACCGTGGCGACCAGGTTCTTTGCGGGCATCGATAGCCAAGGCTCGGGCAGGGCATACACACCAATGATGAGGGGAATAGCCGCCACCCGCAGCCAAGTCAGAAATGTCGGCACTGTCATGGTGGAGCGCATTATTTCACTCACTCGGGCAACGCTGCCGGTTCAGTGCAAGGCCGCATAGATCGTCTGCGCCAGTTCGCGTGAAATGCCGTCCACCGTCATCATGTCCTCAACACTCGCCAAGCCAACGCCTCGCACTCCGCCAAAGCGCGCAAGCAGCCGCGCGCGACGCTTCGGTCCAATGCCGGGAATGTCCTCAAGCTTCGAGCCCCCAGTGCGCGCCTTGGCCCGCTGGGCGCGCATGCCGGTGATGGCAAAGCGGTGGGCCTCGTCGCGTATTTGCGCCACCAACAAGAGCGCTGGACTGTCCGGTGGCAGCGCCACCTTCGAACGGCCATCGGCAAACACAAGTTCTTCAAGCCCGACCTTTCGCCCCTCCCCTTTCTCCACGCCCACCAAGCGCGAGATATCCAGGCCCAGTTCCTCAAACACGTCGCGCGCTGCCGACACCTGGCCACGCCCCCCGTCAATCAACACGAGGTCGGGAAGGCGGGCATCCGCATCCTCGGCGAGCCGGACATAGCGACGTGCGAGGACCTGGCGCATGGCGGCATAGTCGTCACCGGGCGTGATGCCGTCGACCCTGAAACGCCGATACTGCGACGGCTGCATGGCATGGTGCTCAAACACGACACATGACCCCTGCGCCGCTTCGCCCGCGGTGTGGCTGATGTCGAAGCACTCGACACGTATCGCCTCCAGGTTCTGCGTGTCCAGCCCCAGCACCTCGGCCAGCGCGCGGGTACGCTCGTGCTGGGCGCCCTTCTCGGCCAGCAACCGAGCCAGCGCCAGCTGCGCGCCCTGCTCCGCCATATCCAACCAGCGCCGGCGCGTTCCCCGTGGCGCCGTGATCAGCTGGCAATGCCGACCGCTGTGCTCCTGCAAAGCGGAAATGATTTCAGGGTCAATCGGCAGGCTGCTGATCACCACGGCCGGCAACGGCAAGTCCAAGTAGTGCTGGGCAATGAAGGCGTTGAGGACGGTTTCTCCGATTGGATCGCCCACGGCTTGCAGGATATCGGGCTCGTGCAAGGCCTGAAGCCCCTTCGCATGGCTGGGGAAATAGGCTCGGTCGCCCAGGTGCCGACCGCCACGCACCATCGCCAGATTCACGCAAACGTGACCCCCTCGCACGCCCACGGCCAAAATGTCCACATCCTGGTCGCTGTCGACCTCCATGCTCTGCTGGTGCAGAACGCGCGACAGGGCACTGATTTGGTTGCGTACAGCCGCGGCCTCTTCGAACCGCAATTGCAAGGCCAGTTCATGCATGCGTGCCTGCAGATCGCGTAATACCCCATCGTGCTCGCCGCGCAAAAAACGCTCGGCGGCACTCACGTCCGCGGCGTAGTCCTGCTGCGAAATGCGCCCGACGCAGGGCGCCGAGCAGCGGTGGATCTGATGCAACAGGCACGGTCGGCTTCGGTTCGCAAATACCGTGTCCTCGCAGGTCCGCAGCAGGAAAATCTTTTGCAAAATGGCAATGCTCTCTTTCACAGCCCAGGCGCTGGGATAAGGCCCAAAATAGCTGTGCCTGCGATCCACCGCGCCGCGAAAGTAGCCCATGCGTGGAAAGGCATGCCCGGTCGTCAGCTTCAGGTATGGATAGGACTTGTCATCGCGAAACAGGATGTTGAATCGCGGGTGCTGGGTCTTGATCAGGTTGTTTTCCAGCAGCAACGCCTCTGCTTCGGAACCCGTCACCGTGGTTTCCATCCTTGCGATGCGCGAAACCATATGCCCGATCCGGCTGCCACCGTGCTCCCTTTGGAAATACGTGGACACCCGCTTTTTCAAATCCCGTGCCTTGCCCACATAGAGCAGTGTGCCGTCAACCGAGAAGTATCGGTACACACCGGGCAGATGCGGCAATGCGGCGACTTGGCGAGCCAGGGCTGCAGCGTCGGCTGAAGCGCGCTGCAGCGAATCCTGCGGCACGGCCGTGTCAGCCGAAGGCTCACGCTTTGTAACCGGAGATGCGCGGTTGGAATCGTCTGTCGCAGCCATGCGGCCCACCCTAGCGCCCGAAACCCAAACCTGCACCCGCCTCAGCCGCCGCCTGCGCAAATACGGAGCGAAACATGGGCGCCGTCAAGCGTCCCGTGTTCTGGTTGTAGCGGCTGCAATGGTAGCTATCGTAAAGAATCAGACCGTCCAGTTCGTGTCGGGCCCCATGGCTAAAGCGGGCGGCCGAAGGTTTGTGACCCAAGGCCATCAGGACCGCACCGTGCCCGACCGTGCCAAGAGCCACGATGACCCGCAAATGCGGCATGGCTGCAAGCTCCGCACGCGCAAACACGTTACATGTACGCACCTCAACCGGCAGCGGCTTGTTGTCCGGCGGAAGACACTTCACGCTGTTACAGATGCGGCAGCCCACCAGTTCCAACCCATCCTCTGCGGTGATGCTATGCGGCTCGTCCGTTACCGCCACCGGCGGATTGCGCCGCGCCAGACCCAGCTCCGTGAGCGTTCCGTACAGCAGCGGCCCGGCGCCATCGCCCGTGAACGGCCGGTTACTGGCGTTGGCTCCATGCAAACCCGGAGCAAGGCCCACGATCAGCAAGGGAGCAGAAATCGGGCCAAATGAGGGAACGGGCAGACACGCATAAGAGGGGTGGCGCGCACGCACAGCGTCGCGATAATCTGCCAAGCGTGCGCAACGGCGACAATGCGCGTCGTACACCAAACCATCCGAAACTGCGGCGCTTGCGCCACCTTGCTGATGAATCATCGGGAAACCTGGGATCTGTTCTGTCATGTCGTGGACAACTTCGGCGACATCGGCGTGGGCTGGCGCCTTGCGCGCCAACTCGCGCATGAGCACGGCCGCAACGTGCGGCTGTTCGTCGATGATTTGAACACGTACCGCCTCATCTGCCCTCAGATCAACCCGCGGCTTGCGCAGCAAAGCGTAGACGGCGTGCAAGTCTTCTCCTGGAGCAGACAGCTCCAACTCGAACCTGGCGACGTGGTCGTTGAACTGTTCGGCTGCAGGCTTGCCCCACCCTACGTCGAGCGCGCCCAGCAACGCGGCCCTGGCAGGGTACGCTGGATCAATTTGGAGCATCTCAGCGCGGAGCAGTGGGTTGAAGGCAGTCATCTCAGACCCTCACCACAACCCGGTGGCATCAGCAAGCTGTTTTTTTTCCCCGGCTTTACACCCGCCACGGGTGGCCTCATCCGGGAGGCTGATTTGCTGACCCGGCGCGACGCCTGGCAGGCCATGCCCGCAGCGCGACGCATCGCCTTGCGGTCATTGAACCTCCCACCTCCACCGGAGCATGCCCTCACCGTATTGCTGTTCAGCTATGCGCGCGACCGGCTGGAGTCGTGGCTCCAGAGCCTCGCCGCAGACGATCGGCCGACAATGCTGTGGATCTGCCCTGGTCCGATTCTGAGTGCGGTCAACGACTGGCTTCACATGGAACTGCTCATGGGGCAGACCACAGTGCGCGGAAGCCTCACCCTGTGCTCGCTGCCCTACGTGCCGCAGGAGCGTTTCGACGAACTCCTTTGGGCTGCCGACATCTGCATCGTCCGCGGGGAGGATTCGTTTGTACGTGCGCAATGGGCGGCGCGACCCATGGTTTGGCACATCTACCCCCAGCACGATGATGCGCATGACAAGAAGCTTGGCGCCTTTATGGATCTTTACCTGAAGGATGCCCCCCCGAGGTCCGCGACACCGTGACCCCGTTATGGACGGCGTGGAACAAAGGGCTCGACCTCGAAAGCGCATGGTCCGAATTCATCGCCGCCCTACCTCAACTGCGGCGCCACGCCCATCGCTGGTGCAACCACCTGGCCGCCCAGCCTGATCTCGCTCATCAGCTGATTGCCGCCGGGCGCGTCGAGCAAAGCAGCCCCGCGCCGCTCCTGTAGGCGTCTTTAGCCGCAGTTGGACCAACCACGGTCGGCAGTTGCCTCCAGCCCCGGCTAAAATGGCGTGTTGACTTTCCAACAGACACCTTTTCACCCGATTTATGAAACTCGCTCAAGAAATCCGCGCCGGCAATGTCATCATGGTGGGCAAGGACCCCATGGTGGTGCAGAAGACCGAATACAGCCGGGGAGGCCGCAATGCCGCCACCGTGAAAATGAAACTCAAGAACCTGCTGACGAGTGGCGGTACTGAGGTGGTCTACAAAGCCGATGACAAGCTGGATCCGATCGTGCTCGACCGCAAAGAATGCAGCTACTCCTACTTCGCCGACCCGATGTATGTCTTCATGGACACGGAGTACAACCAGTACGAAGTGGAGAAGGACAACCTGGGCGATGCGCTCGACTATTTGGAAGACGGCATGCAGGTCGAGGTCGTCTTCTATGACGGAAAGGCCATTTCCGTTGAAATGCCGAACAGCGTCGTGCGCGAGGTCATCTACACGGAACCGGCGGTGAAGGGGGACACGTCTGGCAAGGTCCTCAAGCCCGCCAAGATTTCGACCGGCGCCGAAATTCCCGTTCCCATTTTCGTGGCCATCGGGGACAAGATTGAAATCGACACGCGCACCGGGGAATACAAGGGCCGCGTTTGATGCCCTGTTGCAATGCCGTGCGGCCCAGCATTGCCAAGGTCGCGACGGGTAGGTGAACTGACCTGCCCCGTCTTAGTACCGCGCCGATATAGAAGAGGCTCCCGCCTCCTTGGAGATTGCCGTTGTGGCCTGCAGGCCACAACGGCGGCCAAACTTGGCGAGTGAAAAGTCTCCCCTGAGATGGGGCGTGCCGTATCTCGTTGTCGTCTCGCCGTCCACGGGCAATGTACTGACGGGCCTGACGCGGCCCCACCCAATATAGCCTGATCGTTCGGCCTGCTTGGCTGCGCAACCGCGTGAGGCCGTTGCAGGAGATCCCACGTTCCACAGCTATGCGCACACACTCCCGGCTGAAAGCGTCCCCGCGATCTGAGAGCTGATCGCCCCTGGGACAGACCGCGCCGAATGCCCAGACAACTCCTCAAACTCATCGCCAGGGATTCACGAGTCCTCCCGGAGCACGACGAGGATGCCGCGATGTCTCCCCCACGTGCCCTGTTGTCGAAATTTGACGCCGAAGCATAACGTTTGTCGGCCGATTCCTACCTTTCATCGGACGGTCCTTGCTCCAAGATGCATTAACACCCAACATCCAAGGGAAGAGGTTTCCTGTGCACATTCATCATCTCGAGCGCATGACTAAGACCGTGAGAAAGAGGGGTTTCACCCTGATTGAGCTCCTCGTCGTCATTGCAATTGCCGCCATTTTGTTAGCGATTGCACTTCCCAATCTTCAGCCGCAGGTTGCGTCGGCCAACGCCAAGTCCGTCGCCACCAAGATGGCCGATGCCCTGCAGTTCGCCAGGCAGTACGCCCTGAACACGTCGACTCTTGTCACGTACACACCGAATGGGTGCAGCTATTCGGTCGCAACACCGCAAGGGGTTCAGCTTCTCGCCGGGCCGAGCAGCATCCCTTCAGGCGTCGCTTGCCAGCCTATGGGGCAAGTGCTCTTCTTCCTCGGGGATGGGTCCGTCGCCCTGTGTTCGCAAGGCACGCAGGGTCTGTCTTGTAACGCGCCGACAGGCACCATCAGTTCCGCCGTCGCCGGTGGCGGCAGCACATGGCAGATCTCCGTTTCGCCTGGAGGCGTCATCTCGACGAGCGTTTTATGAACCATCCTCCGCCCCTCGTGACCATGGCGCACGCGACCAAGAAAGAACCCTGGGCAGCATGCAGGCAACGCGGCCTCACACTTCTTGAAGTGCTGGTCGCCATGCTCGTTTTTTTGGTCGCGGCAAGCGCCCTCGTGCTTCTCATCAACAATGCCTACATAGCCAATGCGCAGGCCTTGCGCACATTCTCGGCGACGACTACGGCGCAAAGCCTCATTGCCACGATCGAGGGTGACCCGGCCGATCTGGGAAGCCTCAACGGCATCCAACTCGGCTCAAGCGGCGCGAGTGCATCGACAGCTCCGCAAGTCATTCAGACATGGTGGACTGCGCAGACCCAGGCATACCCGGATTTGAGCAGTGTGGGACTGACGACCAACCCGACGACCTGCAATTCCACAGCACCGTGCCAGATCACCGCGGTTATCGCGGTCAAATCGGCCTTTGGCGGGAGCATCCAGCACACATTCATTCTGCAGGACGGATTTTGAGATGCGACGCCTCCAAGGTTTCACCCTGATCGAACTTCTGGTTGGTTTGGCCCTCGCAACATTGCTCGGTCTGCTTATTTTCATTTCATTCACGAGCCTCGAATCCAACGGCATACGTGGTAGTGACACCGCACAGCTGCAGACCAACGCGCGTGTAAGCATGACGCTGCTGTCTGACGACATTGCGCGAGCCGGATTCATGATGAACGGCCCTTCGGGGCAAAGCCGGTGCGCCCGGCTCCTGACCTACAACAGTAATCTCAATACCACGCAGATGACCAATCAGTGGCCTCTCTCCGCCACTGTTGAAACAACGGCAGGCTTGGTCCCGGGAACGCCGTCGACCGCGTTCAACTACGCCGCCCCCGGTGGTGCCGCGACGGATGCGATCTCGATCTTTTACGCCTCCGGTTTTGGACTGGCCAATCAAGCCATGCCCGGCGGCGTGCGCGTCGTCAAAGCCACCAACGGAACCCTGGTAAACGCTGCACTCTTTGTCGCGAATACGTCAGCGTTCAATGTCGGCGACGTGGACATCGTGGTGCTGCCAGCGCGCAACCTGTGCATCCGCTTCCAGGTCACCGGCACTGGAGGAGCGGCGAACAACATCGTCCACAACTCAGGAAAGAGTCCCATCAACCCTCCAAACGGCTTCACTGGCGTGTCGAGTCTCGCCAATCCCCCAATCAGTCCAGCACTTACCACGGCTGATCTTGCTCAAGCCTATGTCCAGAATTTTGGCCAAAGCCAGGGCGCCACGGGACCTATTCTGGTCACCTACAGCGTGCGGCCTGATCCGAATTCCGCCACGACCCCTGACCTCTGGCGAACCGTCGTCAACGCCACCGGCCAAATCGTCAGCGACGCGCCCATTGCCAAAAACGTGGTTTTGTTGCATGCGCTGTTCGCACCCGTCGTCAACGGACAACTTCAGGGATTTGTACCTTGGTCGTCGATTGTTTCGAGCAACCAGCAGGGACAAGTTGGCGCCGTGCAGTTTGCCTATGTCGTGCGCAAGCCCAACACCGCATCGCGTACGAACAACCCCGCCACGCTTGCCGTGCTGGACGAAACATTCACACCGGCTTCCGGAAATCTTTATCAATATCAGGTTTTCTCACAGACCGTTTACCTGCGTAACGTGGCATGGAACCAATCATAAAGGCGCGTCGTCAGCGCGGAGCGGCGCTCTTGATCGTCATCGCGCTGTTCCTCATCATTTTGCCCGTCGCCTTGCTGGCGATTTTTGGCCGGACGCTTCAAAACGACACATTCTCGGGCTCCTATCTATGGCGAGCCCAGGCGCGGGATGCGGCGAATGCGGCGATGGCGACATTGCGCGCCAACATCGCGCAGTCGATTGGTCAGAATAGCCTGCTGGAATATCAGCCTACCCCACCGCCTTGGTATATCGGCAACGCCCAAAGCCAGCAGCCGAACTCGCCATATTACGTGGTGCCGAGTTCGGCCAGCTTCTGGTCGACCTGCCAATCTCAAAAGCTTTGCAATGCGACGACGGTGACGCTGCCCAACGGCACGGGCAGGACGCAATTCCAGGTTCTGCAACTAGTGACTCCGACCGCCGGAGTTCGACAGTTTGAGTCAAAAATTGGCTGAAAACGCCGACCCCGGCCTTGACGGAACAAAGGGTTAGCATCGTTTTTGGAAAAGTACGTGTGGTGGCACGTTTTTCCACATTGTGAGGCTGTTGCCATTTGCAGATGGGTTGGTGTATTGTGGCGGCATGTTTATCAAGATCACCACCTCCGGCGGTCGCCGCTATGTCCAGCTCGTGGAGTCCTACCGGGATGAGAGCGGGCGGGTGAAGAAACGCACGGTGGCCACCCTGGGGCGCGCCGACCAAGCTGGCAGCCAGCTTGAGAGCGTGATCCGCGGCCTGCAGCGACTTCGCGGCGACATGCCGCCGGAGGCCGGCGCGGTGGCGACCGTGGCCGACGTGCGGTTCGAGTCCAGCCGCGCCCTGGGCGACGTATGGGCGCTGACCGAGCTGTGGGACGAATTGGGATTCGGCGAGCTGCGCCGGGTTTTTGGTCGCACGCGCAGCCGCATCGACGTCGAGGGGCTGGTGCGCCTGATGGTGCTCAACCGCCTGTGCGATCCGACATCCAAGCTCGGGGTGCTGCGCTGGCTGCAGACGGTGGCGCTGCCGCGCTTTGCGCCCAAGGAAGTGACGCACCAGCAACTGCTGCGGGCGATGGACGCGCTGGTCGAACACCAGGACCGCGTGCAGGCGGCGCTGGCCGGGTTGCTGCGCCCGCTGATCGACCAGGACCTGTCGGTGGTGTTCTACGACATGACCACCATCGGCGTGGAGGGCGAGACCGAGCTGGCCGGCGACCTACGCCAGTTCGGCATATCCAAGGACGGCGGCATTCGCCGCCAGTTCATGCTCGGAGTGGTGCAGACGGCCGAGGGACTGCCGCTGACGCATCGGGTCTGGGAAGGGAACACGGCCGAGGCACCGACGCTCAGCACCGTGGTTCAAGAGGTTCTGGCGCTGTACCCGGTCAAGCGCGTGGTGCTGGTGGCCGATCGCGGTCTGCTCAGCCTGGACAATCTGGAGTGGCTGCGCGGGCAACGCGTGGGCGGCACCGAGCAGCCACTGGAGTTCATCCTGGCCGTGCCGGGGCGGCGTTATGCCGAATTCTCGGAGATTCTGGAGCCGATCCACGCGCAGCGCTGCGCGGCAGCCACCCGCGAGGTCCTCGGCGAGACCCGCTGGCAGGACATGCGCCTGGTCTGGGCCCACGATCCGCGCCGCGCCCTGGAACAAACCGCAGCGCGCCGCCAGCATATCGAAGAACTCACGCAGGAAGCCCAGCGGCGTGCTGGCAAGCTTGATGCGCAAGAAGGCGGCACCGCCTTCAGAGGCCGGCGCCTGAGCGACTCCGGTGCTAAGGCCTGGCTGTACCGCGCGGTCTCCGAGGCGCATCTGGGCTCGATCATCAAGGTCGACCTGCAATCGGATCTGTTCACCTACGTCATCGACGACAAGGCGCTGGCGCGTGCAGAACTCAACGACGGCAAGCTGTTGTTGGTGACCAATGTGCCAGAGTTGTCGGCGCTTGAGGTTCTGCGACGCTACAAGAGCCTGGCCGACATCGAGCGCGGCTTCAAGATTCTCAAATCCGAGATCGAGATCGCCCCGGTGTTCCACCGCTTGCCCGACCGCATCCGTGCCCATGCGCTGATCTGCTTCATCGCTCTGGTGCTGTACCGCGTCATGCGCATGCGCCTCAAGGACGCCGGCTCCAAGCTGTCGCCCGAACGTGCACTCGAGCAACTGCGGCGCATCCAATACCACCAGGTCCACCTCGGCGGCGAGCGCCGCGACGGCACGTCCTCGCTCAGCGACGCCGACCACGCCATCCTCCAAGGACTCAAGCTCCCGAAACCCGCCATCGACGACCAACTCGCACTCCTGTAGGGGCACGTTTCAACGCTCACCCTAACGATATCGCGTACTTACGACCGTAACTGTCGAACTCCGGCGACCGGCGTCATCGACCCGACGCTGTGCAACACCCAAGGTTATGTGGCTGTTTTCTACAACGTATGGGTGCAAGCCACGGCGACGAACAACCCCGCTGCAGGATCATCGACGACGCAGGCGGTCTACCGCGCCTGCGTCAGGCAAGGATGAAGGCAAGAGCGCTTGAAGCCAACCATCAGCGCCATCTTGGGAACCCATTGCCGGAGAACAAAGACATGAAAAAACTATTTCGTTGGGGAGTTTTGCTTACGACCTCCCTTGCATTGAACATGACCCCTTGGGCCATACCCCAGAGCAGTGCGGCCACTGCTCCCCGGCCCCAAATCGTGATCGCCCTAGGGAATTCCCAATCCATGGATGGTGACCTAAGCGGGGCGATCATGACCGGCTCGGGTCAACTTTCATCAGGTTTGAGTAGCCTCGCCAACAGCAGTTCGCCGGTGAACTACACGGTGCCTTCCGGCTTCACGCCACCACTGACGCCAACACAAACCGCATCAGCACCCTATACCGTAAGCCAAAATGGCACGTTTTTTGATAATGGCGCCAGCCGTTTGAATGTAGCCAAGGCCGGCGTCACCTCCGTGTTGCAGCAATACCTCCCAAGCATGGACTTTGCCCTGGAAGATTACAGCACTTCGGATAAAAATCTTGATACGACATGGGTCTATTACATGTCTCCCAGCGGTGGATTCCAATTCGCCAGCACCGTGCCGACCAATGGGTTCACGAGTTATGCGGCGTATCAGAGCTTTGTCGCATCCCCCTCCTATCCGCAAGCTAGTCCTGCGCCGACGCGCTGGGTTGTCAACCCTTGCTATAACTATCCTAATGCCTCGTCCTCGGTCCAGAGTTACTGCGCATCGATCGCGGGGCTGTACGGCTCGACCACACTGTCCGGTAGCACGTACATGCAAATCAGCGCTTCGAGCGACGATCCCAACATCAATGACGTCTTGTACTCCGGCTCCTTGTCAGGTATTTTCGTATCCTTTAACGGGCCCAATCCCTCCTCCCCATATCCGCCAAATTTTAGCCTGAGCGATTATGAGTCTGGGAATATTTACGTCTCGTATAAGTCGACTTCGCCCGACAATGGCCCTTTTGGCACCAACCCAACCAACGCCGGCTATGTTCCCTATTCTTCACAAGTGATGTATGCCCAGCGAGGGTTTGGTTATTACGTGCAGAGTTTGAGTCCCAACGCAGGCAATATGGTTGTGTCGATGACAAATCTCGGCAGCAATCCATCTTCTTCATCGGTTAATTCAGCGCTAAGTCCCTTCGTTGCAGCGATGCAACCCGAGACGAACAACTCATCGTCGACAGAAATCAAGTCCCTCGCTTACCAGTCACCGCTGGCCGGCCTGGTGCAAGGCGCCGGCAGTGCTCTCAATGGCCTGACCGCCTCTTGTGCGGGGCAATACGTCATTCTCGTGACCGACGGTTTGCCGACGATGGACACCGCCGGCAATAACTGGCCACCGCTGGGTAGCGCCGCAGGGCAGGGGTACGGGGTCAATGCGGCGTTCTATGGCGTGGCCGGAAAGGCCGCCTATGGGATCAACAATGATTTGGGCAATACCGGAGGTACTGTGGGCGCGCTCGACGTCGCCAACACCAACGATCAGGCATTGATCGACACCATCACAGCCATCCAGAGCCTTGCCCAAAAAGGCATCAAGACCTACGTTGTCGGCCTCGGTGCCGGGGTGGATGCGTCAGCCAACCCTGCTGCGTCCTACGCGCTCAACGCGATGGCCATCGCAGGCGGCACGGCGCATGAGTACCCGGCCAATAACGTCCCCGCATTCACGTCAGCATTGAGCACGATCGCTGCGACGATTTACGGCAACGTCATCGCTTCTGCACCCGCGGTTCCGGGCTATGTGCAAAACGGCTCTCTCGCCTACGTTTTGGCGTCCAACAACGTGTACGGCAACGAGCAGGGCATCTTCGACGCCTTTTCTACAGACGCCAGCGGAAACGTGTCAACCCAGCCAGTCTGGACACTTCAAATGACAGGCCAGCAGCGTACAGCGGCGCTTCTGACCGATCAGGGAACCGGCTCGACCACGATTCCCTTGACGCAAGCGTCCGCCCCGATGTTCGGAAGCCCGACAAGCCCGAACGCACAGACCATCATCAACTACACCATCGACCCGTCCTATAACAGCGGCCAATATTTGGCTGGACGAGCGAGCGGAAGCTTCCTAGGCACGGTCACATCACAGGCGGACAAGCCACTTATTTTGAGCCAGCCCAACAATCCCTACTTCATTACAAACGGCGCCTATCGGACGTTTGCCCAAGCGAACACAAGCCGCGCCCCACTCGTCTTGTTTACGGCCAATGATGGGTTTCTGTATGCGGTGTCGACCGGGTCCACGACCAGCGCGGGCACGTTGCAATGGGCTTGGATGCCTTCCGTGCTCTTGCCCCAACTCCAGAACTACACGACGTTCCAATCGACCTTGCCGATGAATGGCGGGTTGACCACCGTCGACAGCGCCGATGCCAATGGAAAGTGGGCAACGTATGTCGTGGGTACGGCACAAAGCGGAGCGCTGCACTATGACTTGAAATTAACTGGATGCAGTTCGTCGACGAGCTCGTGTACGCCGACGGTCTCGAACGTCTGGTTCGACAACCAAAGTGGTGCCACATCGCCGCCACAATCCGCGCCCCAGGCACCGGCAACGTGGTGGGACAGTACTGGGGTTGCCTACGCTTACTACTTCACCACGTCAGGGTCGACCTCCTACTTCAACCTCATGCGTCTTTATGACGGATCGACGAGCAAGGTCAAAGTCAGTTTCACTCCATCATCGACGACCTATGTTGACGTCCTCGGCGGAAAACTCTACGTCGGAGACACGCAGGGCAACATTTGGTCTTTCGACTTGACAACGGGGACAACTGCAAGTGGTGTGACCGGCCCGACCCTGGTCGGAACCGTACCGAACGAAACGGCGGCCGGGCCCATTCGTTACCAAGGCTACGCCCAGACGTCGAGTGGCATCTACATTTGGGCAACCACCGACCATCAGGTGACGGTGTTCAAGTTCACCGGCGGCGCCGTGACATCGAGCGCCACGGGCTGGACCCCATGGTGGTGGTCGAGCACTTCGGGCTCGGGTTACTTCTCGAATGGTGGGACGGTGACAACCAGCACGGACCCGGGTGTGCTTTCGACGGCGGCACCTTACTGGATCGATACAGGCGGAACAATCACCGACAAATCGGCGGTTGAAGCGGGCACTTTGATCGTTCCGGTGACGGTCAGCCCACCGACATCGTCTTGCGGTGTAGCAACCGCGAAGTACGATTTTTTTGATTTGGGTACTGGAACATTTCCACAGAAGAAATTCCACGACCTCAATGGCAACGTCATCACGAGCAACCCCGTGATCGGTCTGGGTACAGCCTATTCGCCGGCCATATCGCAAAATGGCAACGGTTCATCGATCGTGTATGGCACGGCGTCTCAAAACCAGCAAGGCAAGATCGGCTTTCAGGTGGCGGCAACGAGCGGAATCCACGTGGGGCCAGGCATCATGGGATGGCAGCCCCTGTGGATGCTCCAACCATGACGCATCTCATCATATCTTTGAAATCACATTGTCCTGAATGCGCCTGAATCGGGAGCCGCCAAGACGGCCGATCAACGCCTTGGCGGCTCCCGAAGATCTCGTCTGGCCGGGTCCGCCAAGGTCCTGGCACTTCTGCAAGACACGGGCGGCCTGAAAACGACGAGCGATATTCCGTTTTGTCCGTCTGAATCCACAGAGGCTACGGTTCACCCCGCCAAACCTTGGCGCCTTGGAATTTAGCCGCAACTGCCGATGTACCCACAGTTATCGCAACGATCGCAGCCATCGACCCGTCGCAAGAACGGGCCGCCGCAGTCTGGACATATGCGCCCGCTGGCCAACAGATCGGGCGCCGCCCCAGGGTGCTCCAGGTCAATGCGCAAACCGTCAGGCGCCGGGGATCGCTGAGCAAGGACAGCGATCGGTTGCTCACGGCCGTCCTCCCGCAAAAAACCACGGCGTCTGAGCATTTCCTGCAGTGCGTAGGCGATCGCGGCCACTTCCGACTGGTGGAAACGTGGAACGCGACTTCCATCCGCCTTGATGACCTCCCCGCAGCGCACCGGACCCTTATCCCACACCACCTCGCGCATGTTCTGCAGCGACTTCGCGACCGAACCGCCCGATCGCGCCACCAGCGACAGCAACCGCATGTTCGAGGCAATCCACTGCTGCCCCTCGTCGCGCTGGCCTGCAGGCATGAAAAACTCGATTGGCCGCTCAATGCGAACTGGCCTGCCATCCACCAAGCCCTCGACTTCCGCGAACGAAATCGACAGGTAAACAGTCTTCCGGCCCTCTGCGGTCATGTAACTGACCTTCGCCGTGACCGCCTGCAAGTCACCCGCCGGTCGGCCCTCGATTCGGCGGGTGAGCGGATCGGTATCCGCAGGCTGCGGGGTCAGCGACGAAGATGCTTCGGAAGGAGTGGCCTGCAACACGGCACCCAGCACACTGTTCGGCCGGTACGTGGCCAAACCCTTGAGCCCTGCCTTCCAGGCCTCGAGGTAGAGATCCTTGAAATTGCCAAAGGGATAATCTTCGGGAACATTGACCGTCTTGCTAATGCTGGTGTCGATGAACGGCTGCACAGCAGAGAGCATTCGCATATGGTCCTGCGCCGACATCTCCAGGGCTGTCACAAACGCCGGCGGCAAGGCGCTGACGTCGCCGCCCAAATCCCGCCATAACCGCCACGCGTGGTCAGCCACTTCATATTCGCGCAACGTGTTGTCGGACATCCGCTTTTTTCGCGTGTAGGCCCAGGAAAACGCAGGCTCGATACCGTTGCTGGCGTTGTCAGCGAAGGCCAGGCTAATGGTTCCAGTGGGTGCCACGGCCAAGAGGTGAGAATTGCGCAAGCCGCCTTTGGCGATCGCCTCGCGCAAGGATTCGGGCAGACGCTTCACGAACGCACTGGCGAGATATTTTTCCGCATCAAATAGCGGAAAAGCGCCCTTTTCCCGGGCGAGTTCGACCGATGCTGCATACGCGGCATCGCGCAAATGGCGGCCCATTTCCGCAGCGAAGGTACGGGCCGGCTCGGCGTCATACCGCAGCCCAAGCATGATGCAGGCGTCGCCCAGCCCCAGAAAGCCCAGACCGACGCGCCGCTTGTTCCGCGCCTCCGCATGCTGCTCGGGCAATGGCCAGTAGGTCACATCAAGCACGTTATCGAGCATGCGCACCGCGCTTCGCGCCACCGCCACGAAGGCGACGAAGTCGAAGCGAGCCTTTGCAGTAAATGGCTGCTGGACAAAACGTGTCAGATCCAGCGAACCCAGGCAGCAGCATCCATAGTCGGGCAGGAACTCTTCGGCGCACGGGTTCGTCGCCTCAAACGTTTCGCAGTAGTACAGATTGTTCTCGCGATTTGCCGTATCGAGAAACAGGATGCCCGGCTCGGCGTGATCGTACGTGGATCGCATGATCTGATCCCACAACGTGCGCGCCGGGATGCTGCGATACACCCAAAGACCGTCTTGGCGCTGGTGGGCGCCTGCGCCAATCTGGGCGTCGCTTGGACGCGCTTTGTGCACAAGTTCCCAGACCAGATCGCGCTCGACCGCTTGCATGAATGCGTCGCTCACGCCCACCGAGAGATTGAAATTCTTGAAATCCCCCTTGTCCTTGGCGTGAACGAAGGCCTCAACATCAGGGTGATCGATGCGCAAGACGCCCATTTGCGCCCCGCGCCGGCTGCCCGCCGACTCCACCGTTTCGCATGACGCGTTGAACACCTGCATGAACGACAGCGGACCGCTGGCGTGCGAATGCGTGCTCCCCACCATGCTGCCAGCGGGGCGGATGCGGCTAAAGTCATAGCCGACGCCCCCGCCGCGACGCATGGTCTCTGCAGCTTGCGCCAGCGCCTTGTAAATTCCAGGCTTGCCGTCCACGTCGTCCGAAACGGAGTCGCCCACGGGCTGCACGAAGCAGTTGATCAAGGTGGCCCGAATGTCCGTGCCGGCCGCTGACATGATGCGTCCAGCCGGGACGAAACCCGCCTGCAGCGTCTGCAAGAACTCCGTCTCCCGCTCTGCAGGATTGGCCTCGACTGCGGCCAATGCGCGAGCAACGCGTGCGTGAATGTCAGTCGCAGTACGCTCCTCGCTCTTTGCATATTTTTCTGCGAGAACATCCAGACTGATGCTTTGCGGCTCCATGCCGTGCTCCTTAGCTCGTGCAGCGCGCAGGTCCTTCGAGGACCTGCTCATGTCAATGCAGGTTATAGCGTGTCTTCGGTCAGCGTGGAGTCGGCATCGGTCAACCCGAGAACAGACTGCGTCTCGTCCGCTGGCAATGCCTCCACGCTGCGGAGTTGCCGGTGCATGGCGCGCGTGCGCGTTTCAGCCGCACCGATGGTATTGCTTGCTTCGTCCAGCTTCTTGCGCGTCTTCGCCAGCACGTCGCCAAACTTGGCGAATTCGGTCTTCACCGCCCCCAAGACCTTCCATACTTCCGTCGATCGCTGCTCGAGCGCCAAGGTACGAAATCCCATGTGAAGGCTGTTGAGCAATGCCAGAAGGGTGGTGGGACCCGCGAGCATCACACGGTGCTCGCGTTGCAGCGACTCCACCAGTCCGGGGCGTCGCAGCGCCTCCGCGTAAAGACCCTCGGTCGGCAGGAACAGAATGCCAAAGTCGCTCGTATGGGGCGCCGCGATGTACTTGGCATGAATCGTCTTGGCTTCCTCACGCAGGCGCAGTTCCAGCGCTTTGGCTGCAAGATCCGCTGAAGGTTTATCCGCGCGGTCTTGTGCATCAAGAAGCCTCTCGTAATCCTCGCGCGGGAACTTGGCGTCAATGGGCAACCACAGCGGTCCGTCGCCCCTCCCGGGCAGGCGAATGGCGTACTCAACACGCGCGCCACTTCCCGGTACAGTTTCCACGTTCACGCCGTATTGCTCTGGGGTGAAAACCTGCTCAATCAGCCCGGCGAGCTGAATTTCCCCGAACACCCCGCGCGACTTCACGTTCGAAAACACCCGCTTGAGATCGCCCACGCCCTGCGCCAAGGTCTGCATCTCACCCAAGCCGCGATGCACGAGCTCCAGCCGCTCGGCCACCTGCTTGAAACTCTCGCCGAGGCGCTGCTCCAGGGTCGCATGGAGCTTTTCGTCCACGGTCAAGCGCATTTGTTCAAGTTTTTTCTCGTTGTCGGCCTGCATGTCGCGCAAACGCAACTCCACCGTGCCGCGCACTTCATCCAGCTTTTGGTCCGCGCTCTGACGCGATTCGACCAGACGCTGGTCCGTCGTCTGACGCAACGCGTCCAGGCGCTCGACGAGCTGTGCCTGGAGAGACTGCAGGCTTTGGGTGTTCGTTTGTGTCAGGTGACCCACCTGCTGCACCAAAGTGTCACCCACGGATTTTTGCAGACTCTGCAATTGCAGCGCCACGGCATCGAGCTGGGTGTTTTGGGTCCGGGTGCTCTCGGCCTGCTGGTTGAGCAGCATCTGCTGGAACTGCGAGAGTTGCGCAGCCTGCTCAGTGCGCAGGCTTTGGGTAGCCGACTGTACCGCGCCGCGAAGCTCCCGCTCCAAGCGTTCAAACGGCGTTGCAAGTTCCTTGACCAGGTTCTGCCGCCCCTCGGCTTGTGCGCGCTGCCGCACGACCAGCACCCAGCCCAAAACGACGTTGACAAAAAGAAGGGCAACGATAAAAAGAAGCAGCGATATCGCTTCGGTTGTCATGGATTGCGCGTGCCCGTCAGGCGTTGAATGGTGTGAGAGGAGGCCTGCCTTGCAACACAGCGATCAAGTTGTCCACCGCCAACTTCACCATCGCGCGCCGGGTTGGGATACTGCTACTGGCGATATGCGGCGTGAGCACCACGCGGGGCGCAGCCAGCAGCGCCGGATTGACGTGGGGCTCACCTTCAAAGACATCCAGGCCCACTGCCCCCAAATGCCCACGGTGCAAAGCCCGCACGAGAGCCTCTTCATCAACCACGCCTCCGCGGGCGACGTTGATCAGCGTGGCCCCTTGCCGCATTGCCGCAATCTCACGCTCGCCAATCAGGTGACGCGCTGTGGGGGAGTAGGGTAATGCCAGCAGCACGTGATCGCTTTCGTGTAGCAGATCGTCGAGACCACGGTAGGCGGCGCGGCATTCGTGCTCAACTGTCGAAGGAAGCGGTTTGCGGTTGTGGTAGAGCACCTTCATCCCGAAGCCGAATGCGGCGCGGCGGGCAATTGCTTGACCGATGCGACCCATGCCAACGATGCCCAGCGTGGTGCCATGAACGTCGCTACCGGCGAACAGGTCATAACTCCATTTGTGCCACTTTCCAGCGCGCAGATAGCGCTCCGCATCGCCGATTTGGCGCGCTGCCGCAAGCAATAAAGCGAAGCCGAAATCAGCTGTCGTTTCGGTGAGCACGTCCGGCGCGTGAGTGACAATCACGCCGCGCACTGCACAGGCATCAAGGTCGATGTGATCGACACCGACCGTCATCGTGCTGATCACGCGAAGATCAGGACAGGCGTCAAGCAACGTCGCATCGATGCGCTCGCTATTGGTGATGAATGCGCCATGCTTGTCGCGCAGCCGCGCGCGCAGCACCTCAGGCGGGTCGATACGGTCGTCCTGCGTGTACTCAACGTCGGCGACAGCCTGCAGCTTCTCCAAAATATCGGGAAACACAGCACGCGCAACAAGCACCCGCGGACGCGTACCGCCCCCAAGGTTGAGTGAAGCACTGCGTGCGCCAAAGTCTTCTTCAGTCATTGTTGCCATGTTGAGAGTTGAAGGCCAGGCCATCCCATCAAGAAACGGTGCCATGCCGAGGCTGAACGGCTCCGCACTGGCCTGGACGATGAATTGCGGCGTCGGTGCGCTCGCCAAGGGGTTCCGCGGCTGCAAGCTGACGCTTGGCTCCTCGGGCGTGCCTACCGCCGGCTTCTGCGCGCGCGATTGAAGAACGCCCTCTGGTCCGGTAGGTTGCCATGAGCAAGATGATAGAGGTGCCGTTGCGCTCAGCCGCCCTCGGGCTCTGTCTCCGGCAGCATGGTTTCAGGAGGAATCTGGAACACCTGGCGCAGATAAGTGACATAGGCCGGATCAAACACCTGATTCTTCCCTGGCGAGTCGCTAATCTTGGCCACGGGTTGACCATTGCAGCGCGTCATCTTGATGACCATCTGGGCAGCCGGGTACCCGAGATCGTGCGTGAGATTCGTGCCGATGCCGAATGCAAGCTGGGCGCTGTCCTGGAACAGGCGGTACAGCTGCACAACCCTGTCGACCGTCAACGCATCGCTGAAGATCAAGGTTTTGGTCCGCGGATCGATCCGATGTTTCCGATAGTGCTCGATGACGGCCTCGGCCCATGCGATGGGGTCACCCGAATCGTGCCGTGCGCCGTCGAAAAGTTTGCAAAAGTACAGATCGAAATCACGCAGGAAGGCCTGCAAGCCGTATGCATCCGACAAAGCGATGCCAAGGTCACCGCGGTACTCATGGGCCCAGGTTTCCAGAGCAAACGTCTGGCTATCGCGCAAACGCGGACCCAGGGCTTGGCAAGCCTGGAGGTACTCGTGCGCCATTGTGCCCAGTGGCGTAAGTCCTAAGCGCATCGCGAACATCACATTACTGGTCCCAGCCAGTTGAACGCCGAGACCCGCCTTAAGCCTGGTCAGCACTTCCTCGTGCCAGATCCGCGAGTAGCGCCTTCGGGTGCCATAGTCAGCGATGCGAACACCGTCGAAACCCGGCGCCTGCAGAGCACTGATCTTGTCGCTCAAGCGCTGGCGCCCTGCGGCGAGGTCGGGCGCGGGTTGCATGCCGCGGTAATACACCTCTTCCATGATGGCCAACAGGGGCACCTCAAAAAGGATCGTATGCAACCACGGACCGCTGATACGCAGATCGATGCCACCCGTCGGGCGCCCCGTCGCATCAACGGCGGGCTGCACGTTTACAGCACGCGCATTGAGGTGGAACAGGCCAAGAAAGTCAATAAAGTCGCTTTTGATGAAACGCAAGCTTCGCAGATAGTCCAGCTCTTCCTCGGTAAAGCGCAGACTGCACAGATGAGCGATCTCGCCGCGGATGGCCTCAATATGCGGGGCGAGCAATACACCCGGCGTGCGGCAGGTAAACCGGTACTCCACCTGAGCGGCAGGGAAGTGATGCAGGGCGACCTGCATCATCGTGAATTTGTAAAGGTCCGTGTCGAGTAAGGACTCGATGATCATCGCAATGCACTCAGTTTTTTGTCACAAGATGCTCGGTGTCGCGCCGCACCCTCGAATCGGCTGACGGCATCTTCCGTGCAGGCCACACTGCTGGGTTTTGCGTTTGTGCATTCTCGATCAGCCGCCTCCCCCATTCCAGCACCCGGCGCCGGGCACCGCGATGCCCGCCCCATCGAACGCAGCCCGCACCGCTCATGTTTCGTAAAAGCGCGCGAACTCGGCTACGGGAACACGTTCGGAGACCAGGGAATTCTCGACGGCCCGGGGTCAGCATGGCCGAGAGACATGCCGCACACCACTTGCTGCTGCTCGGACAAACACAATTCCTGTTCGATGATGCGGTGGAACTGTGTGAAGGCAGCCTGGGGGCAGGTGTCTAGCCCCCTGGCGCGAGCGGCAATCATGATGTTTTGCAGAAACATGCCATAGTCCAGCCAACTCCCCTGTTCCATGATGCGCTCAATCGTGAACATCAACCCCACCGGCGCGTCGAAAAACAGATAATTCCGACGATGCTGAGCGTGCATGGCCAACTTGTCGCCCTTGTGAATGCCCAGCAATCCATACAGATCCCAGCCCACCTTGCGCCGACGCTCGATATAGGGTGCAACCCATTGCCGCGGGTAATAGGCGTATTCCTCGCTGTGCTGCGCAGCCTGTGCGGGATCGTCATACGCGCTGACAATGCGGTGGCTTAGACGTTCCTTCGCGGCACCGAGGAGCACGTGCACCTGCCAGGGTTGCGTGTTCGTACCGGAAGGCGCGCGCGAGGCAACGCGCAGGATGTCTTCAATCACGGCCCGTGGCACCGGCGTGTCCAGGAAGCGGCGGATCGAGCGCCGCGAGATGATGGCTGCGTCTACGGCTGCTGCATCAGTGGAGAGCAAATGACGTGTCGGAGGTGTCATGCGACCGAGTTTAGGGCCTGCGCTCGCGCCATGCGCTCCAACGGGCATGGGCCTGCAAAGCGAGCTGCACGGTGCAGCTCTGGATGGCGACGGTATCGGCAATAGGCTGCGCGTAGCCTCCCGCCATGGCCACGGCGACTGGAATGCGGCGACGCCATGCGGCGTCGAACACGGTTGCGTCGCGCAACGCAAGGCCCTCCATGCTCAGGGCTAGCCGGCCCAGGCGATCGCCTGCATACGGGTCCGCGCCAGCGAGAAAAATGATGAGTGCGGGGTCAAACGCCCGAAACATCGTCTGCAGTGCACCCTCCAGCGCTTGCAGATAGGTCTCGTCGGACGCCTCATCAGCAAGCTCGACATCCAGATGACTCCTGCACTTGCGAAACGGAAAATTCTTAGCCGCGTGGACCGATAGCGTGAAGACGTGCGGATCGTTGCCCAAAATGGCTGCTGTGCCGTCGCCCTGGTGGACGTCCAGATCGACAACCGCCACCGGTAAGCGCTGTGCGCCGCGCTCTTGCTGAAGCACACGCACGGCCAGCGCGACGTCATTGAACACGCAAAATCCACGGCCCCGATCGGCGTGAGCATGGTGAGTGCCTCCAGCAAGGTTCATGGCGATGCCCTCGTCCAGGGCAGCGACCGCCGCAGCCAGAGTCCCTCCGGCAGAGTGCAAACTACGCTGCACCAGAGCCAGCGACCAGGGAAAGCCGATCTCCCGCTGTTCCGCTGCGCTCAGGTGACCGTCGCGCACGCGCCACAGATAACTTGCCTCATGCACCAATTGCAGATCGCGCCATGTCGCTGGGGGTGCATCCCGAAGTTCCAGACCCTGGAGGCCCTTCACCGCCTCGCGCAGCAACGCGTACTTTGACGCCGGGAACCGGTGCCCGGGAGGCAACTGCAAGGGGAAGTGGTCGCTTGTGTAGGTTTTCACAATTTGCTGCGATACAACATCATTCTGGGGAACCCAAATGCGAACAATCCACGGATGCGATCAAATTGGCCAGCAGCACAACCCGCCGAAGATCCGCCTAACGCTTTGTTTAACAACGCATTTCATCGCTCTCATCACGATTTGTTGCGTCGCACAAAAAAATTCTTGACATCCTGGATCAAGGCTCTAGAATTCGAATTGTGCATTGCACCAATAAGCATGCGACGAAAGAGATCGGTGTCATCGAATTGACTTGGTCCCGGGTCAAAATGCGCATGCAGTCCTGTTCAACTTTAGAAGCGTAGGAGCCCCCATGATGACCCCCGAACAAATGATCGCCGCACAGAAGTCGCAACTCGAAGCCATCTTTGCCCTAAGTGGTAAAGCAGTCGAAGGCTTGGAAAAGATGGTCGAACTCAATATGCAGACATTGAAGACCGCCATGCACGAAACGTCGGATGCCACGATGGCAGCGCTGTCGGTCAAGGATATTCAAGAATTGACCGCGTTGCAGCCGAACCTGGCACAGCCGATGGCCGAAAAGTTGCTGTCGTATTCGCATCATCTCTACGAGATCGCATCTGGCACGCAAGCCGAATTCGCCAAGGCCATCGAAGCCAACGTTGCCGAAGCGCACAAGAAGATGCAATCCGTGGTGGACACTGCCGTCAAGAATGCCCCGGCCGGTAGCGAAACTGCCGTGGCGATGATGAAAAGCGCATTGAGCGCGGCCAACAACGCCTACGACACCGTTCAAAAGGCCAGCAAGCAGGCCGCTGAAGTGGTTGAAGCCAATTTCAATACTGTCACCAATACCGCCATGAAGGCTGCACAAAGTACGACGCGTGGCAAGCGCGCCGCAGCCTGAGTGATGTAACGATCAAGGCTGCCCACTCAGCCTGAACAATTGTCTCCTCGGTACTTCCCAGTACCTTCTAGCCGGTCAGATCTGACCGGCTTTTTTTTGGGCATCGCAGCGGCCCGCTTTGCGCGAATGGCTCAACGCCAGGGTTCGGCTTGATGGTTCGGCAACGTCCATCCTTTGGACATCGCCGGATCAGGGCCAAGACAGACCGCTCGCTTCGCCCCTCAATCGCGGGGACGGGGTCAACACGCGCAGCCCTCTCCGGGAGCCCCACTCAACCCGCCGCCCTACTGCCACCCGGATCGGATCTGGCTCGCCGGACCGTTGTGTGGAAGGCCACCTTTCATGCTCCGGAAACGGATTGACTTGTGCGCTTGTCCAACTCGCTCAGCAACGCGAGCAAAGCTTCGGACAGCGGCGTGGCGAGTCCGGCACGCCGCGCCAGTTCCACTGGCGCGCCCAGCAAGGCCTGAACTTCGAGCGGCCTTCGACTCTCCAGGTCCTGGAGAGTCGAAGGCTTGACAGGGCCAATGGCGCGCCCGATTGCGATGCGTCGATCAGGATCGACCTGCGGATCGCAACCGAACGCCTGTGCGAGGGCGATGAGCTCAATCATCACCCCGCGCACCAGGTCCAGCAGACCCGCATTGGCGCAGATCTGATCCATGCGAGCGCGAGTGAGCGCAGCAACCGGATTGAACGCAGCGTTGCCAATGAGTTTCATCCACACGGCGTCGCGGATCCGATCCGTGCTCTGCGGATCACAACCCGCACCGCGCAAAACATCGGCCAGCGCGCTCACCCGATCGCTTGCCCGGTGCGTGATTTCGCCGATGATGTACCGGTACTGCCCATTTGCCGTAATGTGGCCCGGTGCCGTGAGTTCCGCAGAGCCGTGGACAACACACCCGATCAGATGCGCTGCATCCAGCTCGCTTGCCATGCTTCCGTCTCCATCGAGGCAGGCAATGCGGGCCCAACTGCCATCGCGCTCGCGAGCAAAAGCACTGGAATCATGCTGAAAGTACCACCAAGGTATGCCGTTAATTGCAGGCAGAACCATGGTGTCTGGTCGCAACATTCCCCGAAGACGGGGCAACAGCGACGGGATTTGATGCGCTTTAACACCCAGCACGACCAGGTCCTGCGGCCCGAAGTCCTCCGGTCGATCACTTGCGTGCGGATGCACGGTCGTTGTACCGGACGGGTCATGCAGCGTCAGCCCCTCACGCACGATGGTCTGCATGTGCACACCGCGCGCGACAACACCTACCGCATGCCCCGCATGGGCAAGCTTCACCGCCATGCTGCCGCCAATCGCACCGGCCCCCACCACGACGATCTGCATCCCTTGGCTCCAATAGTCGCTTAGCATCGTACAAACTTTCACCGCATCCCTATGGCACGCGACCGACAGCACCATGCGCAGTGGGCGAAGATCACGCCCAGGTTTTCTGAACCAATGCCGCGGCGCCGCCTACAACCTAACCCGCCATGAATCCCCTACCTGCGCTCAGCCGTGTCGTGTTGAGCCGTTCATTCACCTCAGGGCTTATATCAGCCATCGGGGTCTTGGCTATGGGGCTTCTCGGCTATGCCGTGGGCGGGATGGCCTTCGCGGTACCGCTTGGCAGCGGGGCCTTGACCATCTGTTTCGCCGATAACCCAGCACCACTGCGTGTGAAAACGGTGGAACTGCTCTTTTCCACCTTTGCCGGCGGGCTGTACTTTGCGCTCGTATGGGCGAGTCTCGGCCGCCCATGGCTGCAGTTGCTGCTGGTACCGCTGCTCGGATTCGGCGCGGGACTCGTGAGCCTGTGGGGCAAGCGTGCCGTGGCAATGAGCTTCAGCCTTCTTTTCATCGCCATCATCACCCTGGGGGCGTACGCTGCGCCCGACCTTCCCAGCTACGTGCTCGGCG
The DNA here is from genome assembly GCF_000733775.1 of Thiomonas sp. FB-Cd. Taxonomy (NCBI): domain Bacteria; kingdom Pseudomonadati; phylum Pseudomonadota; class Betaproteobacteria; order Burkholderiales; genus Thiomonas; species Thiomonas sp. FB-Cd. The sequence goes on from NZ_JPOE01000005.1 coordinate 61,388, forward strand.
TTACGAATTTCCTGGTTGGCGGGCTGCTGTATACCGGCTATGCGCTATTGCTGAGTCGCATCTTGCGCAACCGCACCAAACAGCAAGCGCTCGCCGAACTGCTCGATGCTCTTGCGGCTTACATGGCTTGGCAAAGCGACTTCTACCAGCTGCAAACCGCCGACGATGAGACCGTAGGCCGGGCGGCCGCGCTGCAGGGCGCGGCCAATGATGCACTTCAGTCCGCGCGTGACCTGGTTCTGCGCGAACGGGAGCGCCCACTGGATGCGGTGTGGACGCGCATGCTTCTTGACATGCTTGACCTCTTCGAGGCGCAATTGGCGGCCCAAACGGACTCCCTTTTGTTGCGGCAGCAATTTGAAGGCACCGATGTGCTGGATGCGCTTCATGCTGGCACAGCGCAGACCGCATCCGCGCTCTCGGCGCTGGCGCTGGCGCTACTGCACAGCCGCGAGCTCGACGCACCGGCGCCCGACCCCGCGCGCTGGATTGCCGTGGGCCGGCAGGGAGATGATCTGCTGCGTGCAGCACGCACCCCGCAAACTGAACAGGCCCGAGCTGCTCTTGGTTCGTTACTGCACACTTTGCGTGAAATCGACCAATGGGTCCAGAGTCTGCAAGCCACCTACGCCTCGCGCGACAAGGCCGTGGACCAGCCCGCCCTGCCCGACGTGAACCTGTTCGTGAGCGCTTGGCGTTACGAACCGCGCCAGCTCCTCGCGCATCTTCGCCTACGCTCCCCCATCTTCCGGCACGCGGTAAGACTCGGGCTTTCCCTTCTCTGCGGCCTCTTGGTGGCGCGCCTTCTTTTCGCGCATCAGACGCATGATTACTGGATCTTGCTGACCATCGCGGTGATTTTGCGCCCGAACTATGGCGTCACACGTCAGCGCCTTAAAGACCGGCTATTGGGCACGCTGATCGGTTGTCTTTTCGTGGCTTTTTTGCTGAACCTTCATCTCGGCCTTCCCACATTACTTGGGGCGCTATTCCTAGCCTTGACTTTTGCGCGCACCTTCGTCACAACCAATTTCCGCTTCACGGCAATCGCCGCTAGCGTCCAATCGCTCCTTCTGGCGCGGCTGCTGGAGGGGGATGTCCGGTTCTTGGTCAATCAGCGACTGATTGATACCGTGATTGGCGCGGCGCTGGCATGGGGCTTCAGCTATCTGCTCCCGCGCTGGGAGTACCAAGATGCACCGAGCCAGGTTGCCGCACTGATGCGAGCTCAACGAGACTATGCCCAAGCGGTGCTGGCAGTCGAGCAATCCGACGAACGCACCTTTCGCATCGCGCGTAAGCACCTCTTTGACACCCTTGCCGCCATAACCAGCCTTTACGTTCGCATGCTCGAGGAACCCGCTCGGCAGCGGCGCGCGCTGCGCAGCCTCGGTCGGCTCATCACCCATAGTTATCTTCTCGCTGCGCATCTGGCATCGATGCGTGTCCTGCGCGCAGTGCGCGCCAAGCGCCTGACGCGGCAGGCAATTGATGCGTTGATCGCGCCGACGCGCAATGGGGTGCTGCAGCAGCTTGCGCCCACAGGCTCCGATACGCTTGGTGGACTCCCGATTTCACCTGATGCTTTCGTAGCACCTGGCATTGCAGATGCCGGTGCAACCGTGGATCCGCTCGCGCGTCGCCTGCAGCTGATTGGGCACGAGGCAGCGCTCATACGGGAGATCAGCCAAAGCGTGAAGTTCGAGCTCCATACCCCTGCACGCGACGGGCCATCCAATTGACATCTGCTCACAAACCCCACTGCCATTAGGCTTGCGGGCTGGTTTGCTGACTCCCTCGTCCATGTCCTCTTCAACTCTTGCCACGCCTGCGCCCAGCGCGCCGGCGATGCAACGCGCTTTCTTGCCGCTGATGGCCATCGCCTGCGGTGTGGCCGTGGCCAACATCTATTACGTGCAGCCTTTGTTGGAACAGCTGGCTGTATCGTTTCATAGCACGGTGGCGAACATTGCTTCAATCCCCACCGCAACCCAGGCTGGCTTCGCTTGCGGGCTGATTGGCCTCGGGCCCTTGGGCGACCGCTATCCGCGCCACCGCGTCATCCTCGGCATGGGTGCAGCCCTGGTTGTCATGCTGAGCCTGGCGGCAATGGCGCCCTCCGTGACCGTGCTCGCCATTGCCAGTTTCGGCGTGGGGCTCATGGCCTCGATCGCGCAGCAGATCGTGCCATTGGTGGCGCATCTTGCGCCGGTACAGAAACGCGGGCGCGCCGTAGGCTTGGTGATGAGCGGGTTGCTGATCGGAATTCTGGGCGGCCGAGTTCTGGGCGGCTTGGTGGGTCAAGCCGCCGGTTGGCGCGCGGTATTCGGCATGGCCACCCTGCTGAACGTATGCTCGCTCGGAATGCTGTGGCGAACCCTCCCTCGTTTGCCAGCCGACGACACCTCGGCGCAAACCTATGCGCACCTTGTCGCCTCAACCTTGAGCCAGTTCGGCAAATACGCCGAACTGCGTGCGGCTGGCATCACCGGTGGCCTTTTCTTTGGATCATTCAGCGTCTTCTGGGTGGGGCTCACGCCTTTGCTCCACAGCCCGGCCTACCGACTCGGGCCGGCAGTCGCGGGGTTGTTCGGAATCCTCGGTCTGACCGGGGCGCTGGTGGCCCCCTTTTCCGGACGGCATGCTGACCGCCCCGGAGGCCCGCGCCGGGTGTTGTTCGCAGCCGTGATCTGCGTCTTGGCCTCTTGGGGTCTGTTCGCCGCAGGTTCCCACGGCCTGTTCTGGCTGGTCCTGGGTGTGGTCGTGCTGGACGCGGGCGTACAGGGCGCCCAGATCGCCAACCAATCCCGCATCTATGCGCTGGATGCAGCCTCACGCAGCCGCATCAACGCGGTGTACATGACGCAATATTTCATCGGCGGCGCTGTTGGCAGTTTCGCCGCCAGCCACGCTTGGGCACTAGGCGGCTGGCCAGCAGTTGTCGCCACGGGTGCGGCATTCTCGGCTGCCGCTCTGCTCGTCCATGCACTGTGGAATCCAGACGCTCCCGCAAAAGCGTAAGCATGCACCATTGCGCGCATGGGCATCGCTGACATCGTGTCTCCCTCCAACGCCCAATTCCAGACGCGCCTCGCCATGCTGCACATGCGCTTGAAGCCCTCCGCTTGCCCTAGCGTCGGCCGCATGGCGAACAAATGGCAATCTTGTGGGTTAGCTGCGCGCTTACTCGTACTCTTCTTGCGTCGAACGCCAGACCAATTCGCCGGTATGAACTCTCCCGCCGCTAAACGCATGGCGTTGTAGCGGGGGTTTCGCGGGTCACAGACTTGGACTTGCCACGTTGCCGTGGCAGAGGTTTGGGTCTCGCCGCCACGCCCGTCCCAGACGTGTCCTGCGTGTTGAATGCGTCGATGAGCACCACCATTGCGCTGTTCTGGTCGCGCGGCGCCGTGTGCCCGCAGTGCGGGCACCCATGCACACGCTGCGCCAACGTCTTGGGAACGAGTTCCCAGCACGCCGCGCAGCGCTGCGACGGTTTGAGCTGGCGCGTATGGCTCAGATGCAGTCGCGTACCAGCTTCTTCCGCTTTGTACGCGAGCATCCGATGCACCATGCCGAACCCTGCCGAGAGGATCTCCCGGTTGAGTCCGGCCTTTTGCCGCACGCGACGGCCCGGTGCATCCACCGTGCCCTTCGCGCTGCGGCTCATGGTCTTCGGGGCCAATTGCTCGGTCGCCAGGACGGCGCATTGCCGCACCATCCTGGTTGTTTCCTTCTGCACGAAGTCCCGGCGCAAGTTGCCAATGCGATCGTGCAGCCGGGCGATGCGACGCCCGAGCCGTTTGAAGCGCAGCGATCCGTTCTTCTTCCTGGCGCGCTGCCGCTGCAGCGCGGCAAGGTGCGGCAGTTCCTCGCGCAGCCAGCGCGGGTTCGCGATGGGCGGACCCTCGTCGAACGTCGCCCAGTCGTTGATCCCGAAATCCACGCCACGTCGAAAATCAGCGGTGCGCTCACGCGCACAGGCCGCATCGGGCACGCGCAGCGTGACCGACACGAACCACCCACCACCTTTGCGCGTGAGCGTGATGTCGTTGGGTTTTGCCTGATCGCCGAAGCGGTGACGGCCGCGCGCCCGAATGGACATCGCAGCCTCGCCGCTTCCCAAGCGCAGCGTGGCACCACGGCCGCCGTGCTGCATGAGCTTCCATCCCGCCGGATCGGGATAGGCGAAGCCGGAGAACCGCATGCTGGATTTGAATCGCGGGAATCCGGGCGTCTGCCCCGCCTTGACGCGACGAAAGAATGCGGCAAAGGCCAGATCGAGCCGCCGCAGCGTCTGCTGCAAGGCATGACTGCCGAGCGCGATGAACTCGGGCCGATCGGCCTTGATCTGCGGCAGGACGTTCTGCTGGTCGAAGGAGCTGATCGATTTGCCCTCCTTGCGCCAGGCGTCGATGCGCTCTTCCAGCGCCGCGTTGTACAACTCGCAGTGCAGCCGCGTCCAGTCCTCAAGCCGCGCAGCTTGCGCGGCATTGGGGTACAGCTTGAGCGTGACCTTGCGGCGTTGCATACTGGTATTTTATCCAGCCTGGAGAGGAACAACAAGCGAAAACCGCCCGCTTGACCCCGTCCTGCCCGGTCGGCTTCGCCTGAGCGACGCTGTGCGTCAGGCCGGGCGAGGAAGGGGAATGCGCGGGCATGTGTTCAACGCCTCGTCCAGATTCTTTCGGAAGTTCCGCAATCCGTCCAGCCTGGAAGAAAAGCAATGCACGACGGTCATCAAGTCCTCGACCATTCCCCGCTCGGGCGACAGTCGCTCCTGGTTGAGAACCAGCACATCACAGCCATTGGCCCTGACGTCGTGCTCAAGCCAGCCAAAGCCAAAACGGGTGAGCCGATCGCGACAGGCGAGAATCCAGCCCTTGACTTCCCGTCGTCCGATCGGATCCATCAGCGCCACAAACCGTCTGCGCTTGCAGGCCAGCCCGCCGCCCACTTCCTCGACGAACACCACATTCGCCAGGCCCTTGGCCACGACAGACTCTTCCAGTACCTTGCGCTGGTTACCCAAGTCCGGCTTCTGCGCCGCGCCCGCCACCCGGCGTCGCTTCGGTGGGTTTCTGCGGCTCGCGGCATGGCTACACCACGCACTTCACAGCCGAGCCGGGCGTGTCCCGCCTGCCCTCCTTCCTCCTTACTTGCAAGTTAGATAGACAGTACAGTACAAATCAAATCAAATCGCGCCCAAGCCCCAAAGGATGCCTTCGGCATCACCGCTATCCTTCCCCCGCCTCAAGGAGCGGACTTCTTGCGCGCTTGCTCAACAGACGCAGCAGGGCCTGCAACACGCCGTCCGTGTCTTCGCTCATCAGCGCATGGCCGCAGTCCAGCAGGTTGACGCCTGCTTCAGGCAGCGCCTGCTGCAGCCGCGCAGCCGCCTTTAAAGGCGTCATGCGGTCATTTGTACCGAGAATGAAGGCCACTTTGATCTGCCCGCGCACACGCTCGGCCATGGCCTCGCCTTTGCCGTATTCGTCGCAGGCGGCCAGATCTGCCGCAAGCAAATTGCCGTCGCCCCAGCCTGATTGCACGGATTCCATCAACGCCTGCGTCTGCGCTGCTGCCAAGGGGTCCAGCGGTAAGCCGTCACGCTGCTTGTGGGACCACAGCGCCATCTTGTGCATCGCCTCGCTCGGCTGAGTCTGAGCCAGTTCCAGGAGCGTGGGGGCCACGCGCATAGGCCACGCGGTGCCCACCAAGGCTAAGTGAGTTACCGACCCAGGCACCAGCGCTGCGGCGTGCAGGGCGACCAGCGAACCCATGCTGTGCCCCACCAGCGCGCACTGAGCGATACCACAGGCCTCAAGCACCGCAATCAGCCAATCGGCCATTTCAGGCACGCTGGTCAACAGCGGACCGGCACTTTGGCCATGCCCAGGCAGGTCTGGTGCATACACGGCGCAGCCCGCCTGTTGCAACCCCGGCAGCAAAGGCAACCAGACGCGGTGGTCGTTGCACGCACCATGCAACAGCACGACCGGGGTTGACTCACCGGGTCTCACACTGCCCTCTTCCACATGCACTGTACGACCGTTAACTAGACATCGCATCCTGGTGCTCTCCTCGACGATCTGGTATTTGCGGATGGAATACCGCCATCCCCTGCACTATATTGGTCAAACAAGGACTTCGCCCATCGGTGCACGAGGAGACAGCCATGCAAGTCAGCGACATTTTGCGTGTAAAGGGAGGGACGCTTTTTACTGTGGCTCCTGACACACTATTGCTCGAAGCGGCCAAAACCATGACGCAGCATGACGTCGGCTCCTTGGTGGTGATGCATGGGGGCCGCTTAACCGGCATGCTCACATTCCGCGAGGTCATTGCGGCGCTGGCAGGCAGCGCGCCTGCGCAGGAGCGCGTAGGAAACGTGATGCAGACCAACCCGGTGCGCTGTGCCCCACACACAAGCTTGGACGAACTGCGCCGGCTGATGCTTGACAGCCATACACGCTATATGCCGGTCATGGATGATATGACCCTGCTTGGCGTGATTTCATTCCACGATGTAGCCCGCGCGGTGGTTCAGGAGCAGGATTTTGAAAACCGCATGCTCAAGGCCTATATCCGAGACTGGCCACAAGACGACGCGCAGGCAGCCTCCGGGCAGGGTGCCGTGCGCGGCATCTGACCCCCAAAGGCCGTTTTGCCAGCCATCAGCGTGGGCGACCCGGCTGTCTAAAGAGGTGCGATGCGGGCAAGGCGCTCGGCACCTGGACTCGAGCATGCGGCATCGATCTGCTAGTCAGCCGCTAGCATTGCGGGTTTGCCGCGCGCGCTGTGCGCCGTGATGACCCGCATGACCACCCCTTCCCACCTGCTCTACCTGCATGGCTTTCGCTCATCACCCCTGTCGGCCAAGGCCCAGCAGACGGCGACGAGATTGCTCGCGATCAACCGCGCGCGTTGCTCAGCAGTCCTGCCCCCGGTCGTCTGGGTGTGCCCACAGCTGCCACCCTCGCCCAAGCAGGCGATTGGTGAAGTGCTGCAGGCGCTACAGGGTGTCGAGCCCCAGCGTATCGCGTTGGTGGGGAGCTCGCTTGGCGGCTTTTACGCCACGTGGTTGGCCCATCACTTGGGCTGCCGAGCAGCGCTGCTCAATACCGCCGTCAACCCGGCGCGGGACCTGCGCGCGCAGATCGGCGAGCTCAGCGCCTGGCATGACCCATCGCAGCACTTTGTCTTCACACACGAGCATGTTGAAGAGTTGGAAGCGCTGCAGGTGGGCGACCTCTCGCGCCCCGTTCCTGATCCCTGGCGATTCCTGGCCGTGATTGCGCGAGACGATGAGGTCCTTGACTGGCGCGAAAGCGCCGCCCGCTATGCAGGTAGTGCCCTTCGCATGGCGGATCGCGGTGGCCACGCCCTCGAAAACTACGCGCAAGACCATTTGGACGCCGTGCTTGCCTTTCTCGGCATCAACCCGGCGGCCGCCTGAAACGTCCCCGGCCGAAGCCGCTGATTGCATCCCAATTCCCAAGGAACTCGACCCATGCGTTTGCAGGACAAAGTCGCTCTCATCACTGGTGCCGCGCAGGGCATTGGACTGGCCACGGCCCGGAAATTCGGCACCGAAGGTGCCGTCGTAGTCATCTGCGATCGCGATGCCGCGTCTGTGCAAAATGCGGTTGCGCAAGTTCAGGCTGGAGGCGGCTTGGCCTGGGGTCAGGCCTGTGACGTGACCAATCGCCCCCAGGTTGACGCGTTGGTGGCCGCAATCCACACCCGCTATGGGCGGCTGGACGTTCTCGTGAACAACGCGGGCATCACGCGCGATGCGCGGCTTGTCAAGATGACCATTGACCAGTTCGACGCCGTGCTCGATGTCAACCTGCGCGCCGCCTTCCATTGTGCGCAGGCCGTGGCACCCGGAATGATCGAGCGCGGCTGCGGCGTCATCCTCAACGCGTCCAGCGTGGCGGGCATCTATGGCAATTTTGGTCAAACCAACTATGCCGCGAGCAAAGCAGGCATCATCGCATTCACCAAGACTTGGGCGCGCGAACTCGGCCCTAAGGGTGTACGGGTGAATGCCGTCGCCCCGGGCCTCGTGCGTACGCCGATGCTTGACACCATTCCGGTTGAAGTCATGGAGATGATGAACGAACATGTGCCGCTCAGGCGGCTGGGCGAACCCGAAGAGCTGGCCAATGTCTACGCCTTTCTCGCAAGCGACGAGGCCAGTTATGTGAATGGCGCGGTGATCGAAGTCGCGGGTGGCATGACCATTTGATCCGCCATTGCAAGAATTGACGCTGAAAAAACCGATTCGATTACTGTGACTTATATCCTTTTTGAAGATGCCGGGAAACTTGCTGCCGGACGTGTCCTGAGTCAGGCCGAGACCTCGATGCAGGTGGAACTGCCGAGTGGTAAACGCCAAAAAATCAAAGCGTCGCAGGCGCTTCTGCCTTTTGGCGCACCCGACCCGGAAGAGCTGCTCGCGTGGGCGCAAGCCCAGCAGGACGGCATTGACCTGGACCTCCTTTGGGAGTTTGCGCCGCACGATGAATTCAGCTTTAGCCTGATAGCCGACGATTACTACGGTGGCAAACCGACACCGCAGCAAAAAGCCGCTGTGTTGCTGCGCCTGCATGGCGCCCCACACTACTTCCAGCGGCGGGGCAAAGGCCAGTTTCGTAAGGCCAGTCAAGAAACGGTGCAGGCAGCACTGGTCGCGATCGCGCGCAAGCAGGCGCAACAGCGGCAAATCGAAGAGGATGCGCATGCCCTGGTGCAAGGCCGCTGCCCGGATTCCATCGGCGCCAAGCTCTACACCCTGCTGTTCAAACCGGACAGGAACAGCCTGGAGTACAGGGCGCTGGCGCTTGCCGTCAAGCAAAGTGGTCAAGGTGCGCTGCAATTGCTGCGACAGGCCGGGGCAATTGGCTCACCGTGGCACTTCCACATGCAGCGTTTCTTGCTGGAGCATTTTCCCAAAGGCACCGGTTTTCCCGAAGTTCCGCTGCCCGAAGCGGATGCGGAAGGATTGCCGCTCGCTGCGGTGAAAGCCTTTTCCATCGACGATTCGGCCACAACCGAGATTGATGATGCCCTCTCCGTGCAGCCGGTCGATGGCGGTGGGCTGCGCGTGGGCATCCACATTGCGGCGCCAGCGCTGGCCCTATTGCGCGACAGCGCATGGGACCAAGCAGCACGTGCGCGCATGTCGACCGTGTACATGCCGGGCGACAAAATCACCATGTTGCCGGACGATCTCGTGACGCTCTTCACGCTCGCTGAGGGCAGCAGTCCGCCGGCCGTGAGCATCTACTTCACGCTGGACGCGAGCCTCGCAATCGTGGCGCACGAGACATGCATCGAACGCGTGCCTATCGTGGCAAACCTGCGCCATGATTTGTTGGATGACCAGGTCACCGAAGAATCGCTGAACCGCGCGGTGCCATCGCAGACCTACCCTTTCGCCTCCGAACTGGCCCACCTTTGGCGCATTGCCCAAAAGCTCAAAGCCGGGCGCGAGGCTGTGCGTGGCCGGCCAGAGCGAGCGGGCGGTGTGGATTACACCTTCCGCGTCACAGGTCTGGAGCCCAATGAGGCAACGGCACGGGTGGCCATTGTGCCCCGCAGGCGCGGATCGCCGCTGGACCTCATCGTCGCCGAGCTCATGATTCTTGCCAACGCAACCTGGGGAGGCTGGCTGGCCGAACTGGGGCTGCCTGCAATCTACCGCAGCCAAAGTGGCATGGGCATCAATCTTCGCACACGCATGGGGACCAAGCCCGCACCCCACCAGGGTCTGGGTGTGCCGCAGTATTGCTGGTGCACGTCGCCGCTCCGACGCTATACGGACTTGCTCAACCAGAGCCAGATCATCGCCGCAGTACGCCACGGTCGAGCGGCCTTGCTTGGGGCGCCCTACAAACCCAAGGATGCTCAGCTCTACGCCATCGTTGGCGCATTCGAGGATGCCTACAAGGCCTACGCCGAGTTCCAGAACGGGATGGAGCGCTACTGGACCCTGCGGTACTTGCAGCAGGAATCAATCACAGAGGGCCAAGCGAGCGTGATGCGCGACGGCCTGGTCCGCGTGGAGGGCCTGCCACTCGTGCTCCAGGCGCTAGGCGCACAGGATCTGCCACGCGGAACCGGCGTGCGGGTGCAGTTTGGCCAAGCCGATCTCATCACCCTCGAGCAGCCGTGCAAAGTGGTGGAAGTCCTGCAGGATCGGGGCACCGCAGCAGGCGTTCCAATCTCCGCCGAGGAACCAGCAGAGGAGGAAGACACACCCGCCTTGGTCACCGGGCTGCACCTGGCCGTCGACGAGGGGGAGGTCGAGGTCGAACTGGAGTCTGGGACCGATGCACAGGCCACAGCCGGCACGACCACGTCTGCAGCCTGAGCAGGTTCGAGCACTCTCCCGTTCTCGCATATGCCGGCGCTGCGCACCATCCATTTGAGCAAGCTGCAATGGGCACTGGCAGCGTCCGTGGCTGTGCATGGCGCCTTGCTGGCGCTGAAGGCTGGTGCACCCCAGACGTTTAACCGCATGTTCTACGACACGCCACTGTCTGTTGTTCTCGTCAACCAGTCAACTCTTGAAGCACCCGACAAGCCACAGGCACTCGCGCAAGTGAACCTCGCAGGCGGCGGCGATGCGCAGCGGGGCCTCGCCACCACGCCCTTGCCGGCTACGGCTGCGGTTGCTGAGGGCAATGCCCTGGAAAATCAAGCCCGCGCGCTGGCGCGGGAGGAGCAAAGGCAACGTGAGCTCGTGACCCGCGTGAAGAGCCAACTTGTGCAGCTCCAACGCATGGCGTCTCAGCAGACCAAGGCCGATGCTCAGGCGCTGGAAGATCGACGCCAGCGCCTGCTGGATCTACTTGGCGCCATCGAGCGGCGCATCGAACAACAAAACACCAAGCCCCGTCGGCGCTTCGTCGGCCCCAACACCCGGAGCGTGCCCTACGCCGTCTACTACGACAAGATGCGTCAGAAGATCGAGCATCTTGGGACAACCGACTTTCCGGAGCAGGCCGGACGCAAGCTTTACGGCAAGCTCATCATGGCCATCACAGTGGACGCTTCAGGGCGACTCGTCAAAGCGGAAGTGGTGCGCAGCTCTGGCGATCCAATGCTTGATCGGATGGCACGCGCCATCGTCGACGGTGCTCAGCCATTTGGCGACTTCAATGCCAGCATGCGACGCGATGCCGACCAGATTGTCATCATTGCGGCGTTCAACTTTACACGCGAAAGTGGCCTGGAGACACAAATGCAAGCCCAGCCGCAAGATGCCTTGTCTAAAGCGCCATGAGCCATACGGATCTCTACGCCGTGCTCGGCAACCCGATCGCGCACAGCAAGTCACCCCGCATCCACGCCTTGTTCGCTGCACAGTGCGGACACGATCTGCGCTACGAAGCGCGCCTCGTTACGCTGGATGGTTTTGCCGAGGCCTTGGCCGCATTCCGCGCTGAGGGTGGGCAAGGCTGCAACGTCACCGTGCCCTTCAAGTTCGAGGCCGCCCGCCTGGCGCAGCGGCGCTCCCCACGCGCCGAGCAGGCGCAGGCGGCCAACACGCTGGGCTGGAATGACCTAGGACAGCTATGGGGCGACAATACGGACGGCATCGGCTTGGTCCGTGATCTTGCGCGCATCCTCATGCGCCCCGAAGATGGCCTTCTGGCCTCACAGCGTGTTCTGCTTCTGGGGGCGGGCGGCGCCGCTGCCGGAGTATTGGGCGCGCTCATCGAAGCGCGCGCGCAAGCAGTCACGGTATGGAATCGCAGCCCCGAGAATGCCTTGCGTCTCGTCGCGCGCCATGCTTCACTGGCACGCACGCACGGTGTGGCGCTTGAAGCTGCTGCGGTGCCTCCCTTGGGGTTCGACGTGGTGATCAACGCCACCGCGTCCAGCCTTGACGGCACCCTTCTCACGCTTCCGTACGGTCTTCTTCGCCCAGGCGTACTGGCCTACGATTTGATGTATGGCACCGCGCCCACGCCCTTCATCACCCAGGCCCGGGAAGCGGGTGCGCAGGGGCACGACGGCCTTGGCATGCTGGTGGAACAAGCCGGGGAGAGCTACTGGCTCTGGCGCGGCGTGCGCCCCAACACAAGGCCCATTCTCGCGGTGCTGCAAGCCGAACTGGGCGGACGCAACGATTGAGCCTGCAGCGTACTCGCAGCCCTTCCCGCAAGCTCCTCATGACCAAGCGATCCGACAGCCCAACCCTGCGCTCCATCCTTTGGCTTTGCATCGCGGCAATATTGATCCTGCAAGCCTATTTCGCCCTGCGCATCTTGGCGTGGACGGTGACGACGCCCTCGAGCACTGCCTTCATGCGGGCGGCGCAGCTGCGCATCCTGCGTTCCGGCGATGATGTGCCATGGCAGCACGACTGGGTACCCTACGACGCCATCAGCCCCTGGCTCAAGCGCGCCGTGGTGGCGTCGGAGGATGCCACGTTCCTGACAAATGACGGCGTGGACTGGAAAGCGATCCACGAAGCCTGGATCAAGAACCATAGCGTGCGCGACGAGCACCTGCACCGCGTCGTCGGAGGCTCGACCATCACACAGCAGTTGGCCAAGAACCTCTTCCTCTCACCCCAGCGCAGCTACGTGCGCAAAGCTCAAGAACTGGTTATCGCCTATATGCTCGAAGGGATCCTCGGCAAGCGTCGCATTCTGGAAATCTACCTCAACAGCGTCGAATGGGGTGAGGGCATCTACGGCGCCAAGGCCGCGGCCGAGCATTACTTTCATCAGCCCGCATCACGTCTGTCGCACTTGCAGGCGGCGCGCTTGGCTGTCATGCTGCCCGCCCCTCGCTTCTTTGAGCACCATCTTTTCGGCCCCTATATCAACGCTCGCACGGGTGTGATTGCCGCACGAGCCTATCAGGTGCAGATACCGCGCTGAGACACGCCGAGGGGGTCGCACGTCCCCGTCGGCTATTGCGCGCCCCTGTCGGTGTCTCAACCTCGCGCCAGTTCCGCGAACGCTCCATCAGCCGCCGCGAGTGTTGCGGCGATTACGGCCTCGTCGTGTGCCGCCGACACGAAGCCGGCTTCGTACATGCTGGGGGCGAGATACACGCCACGGTCCAGCATCGCGTGGAAGAAGCGCTTGAACAACTCCACATCAGCGCGCGCAATGTCCGGGTAGTTGCGTGGAAGGTCCGTGGCGAAATAAAAGCCGAACATGCCGCCCTCGCTGTCCGTGCGGAAGCCAACGCCGTGGCGGTTGGCTGCCTGCTCCAGGCCCTGCATCAAGCTGCGTGTGGCCGCTGCCAGCCGATCGTAGAAACCAGTGCGCTGGATGAGCCGCAGCTGCGCCATCCCGGCCGCCACGGCCACGGGGTTCCCCGACAAGGTGCCGGCCTGATAAACGCCACCGAGTGGAGACAGTTTGCGCATCACTTCGGCCCTGCCCCCAAAGGCTGCCAGCGGCATGCCGCCCCCGATCACCTTACCCATCACGACCAAGTCAGGCCGCATGCCATAGACCTGCTGCGCACCGCCCAAAGCGACTCGGAACCCCGTCATGACCTCGTCCCATATCAGCAGCGAACCATGTTCAGCACATAGTTCATGGAGGCGCCTGTGCCAGGCGCTGCTGCCGCGAATAAAGTTCATGTTCCCGGCAATGGGCTCAACCATGACGCAGGCAATCTCATGCCCGCGCTCGGCGAACAGCTCTTCGATCTGCGGGATATTGTTGAACTCGAGCACCAGGGTATGCTTGGCCAAGTCGGCCGGCACACCTGCTGAACTTGGATTGCCAAAGGTGAGCAGGCCCGAGCCTGCCTTCACAAGCAGGCTGTCGGCATGGCCGTGGTAGCAACCCTCGAACTTGACGATGGCATCCCGCCCGGTGAAGCCGCGCGCAAGCCGAAGCGCGCTCATCCCAGCCTCGGTGCCACTTGAGACCAACCGCACCATTCCCACCGAAGGCATCAGCGCACATATGGCTTCGGCCATGTCGATTTCATCGGCCGTGGGCGCACCAAAAGACAATGAGCGCGTCGCGGCACGTTGCACCGCCTCGACCACCTCAGGGTGGGCGTGACCCACGATCATGGGCCCCCACGATCCGATGTAGTCGATGTAGCGGCGCCCCTCCACGTCAATCATGTAGGGCCCCTCGGCGCGGTCGATAAATCGGGGTATTCCACCCACCTGGCGAAAGGCACGCACCGGGGAGTTGACTCCGCCAGGTATGGTGCGCTGGGCGCGTTCAAAAAGCTTGGCGTTACTGGTCATGTTGGAAATGTCCCAAGAAAAGACGGCCCGCGCCGGGCAGCAGCAAGGCGTGGTAACCCCAGTGGAAAGCGCTACTGCAGGCTCACCGGGGAGATGGAATCGTCGTCGGCCTCTGGGCCGGTCTGCGCCCAGAAAAAGCGATCGGGCACGAGATGTCCCATACCAGGACGGTATGCGAAATCCAGGCTTTGGTCCAGAAATTCCAGTGCCTCGTGTACCGCTTGGTCAAGCTTGGCACCCGTGGCGAGCAACGCTGCCACGGCAGCCGACAAGGTGTCGCCGGCGCCAGAGAAACCGGCGTCGAACATCTCGAATCGTTCCCGCAGCAACTGGCGCCGTGGGCTGAGCAAGACGTTCTCGACGTGATTCTCGGGCACGAGAATGCCGCTGACCAGCAGGTACTGCACGCCCATGCCCTGCGCTTGCTGCATCAGGGCCTCAGGTGTTGGAGGCTCTTCGCGCTCCACGTCGGGGAAAAGGAACTGGGTGAGCGCGGTGTGATTGCCGCAAAGCACGCGTGTTTGAGGCAACACCAATTCCTGCATGGCTTTGATGTACTCCTCGGCTTGGGCTTCGTCCAAAGCCTGCAGATTGCCGATATACGTGACAAGCGGCACCTGCGAATAGTCCGCCAGAAGTTCGGCCACGGCGCTGACCACTTCCACGCTGCCGAGGAATCCCACTTTCCATGCCGCCAGCTCGACATCTTCAAGCACGGCGCGTGCCTGCTCAACCACGGCGTCGGCCTCGACTTCGACGATATCGAAAATCTCGGCCGTGTCGCGCACCCAGATGCAAGTCGTCACGGGCAATGCGTGGCAACCCACAGCAGCGCACACGGCCTGGTCGGCGGCCAGTCCAGCGGCGCCGCTGGGGTCGGCCGCATTGAAGGCCATCACGGCCGGCGGGGATTCTGGTGCTTCAGTCGAATTGGGCATGATGGAATCGGGATGGATGAGAACGAACAAAGGACGCGGCCATACCCGCAGCCGCACTTGGTATGCAGGACGCCACAACGCCCGCCTACCTCTTCATAGAATGATTGAATCTTATGCCAGAGGACGATACGCTGTGACACAACCCGATTACAAGACGTGGATGTGCCTGATCTGCGGCTACATTTATCAAGAACAAGAAGGTCATCTGGAAAGCGGCCTTGCTCCAGGCACGCGCTGGGCGGATGTTCCGATCAACTGGACCTGCCCGGAATGCGGAGCCCGCAAGGACGACTTCGAAATGGTGCAGATCTGAGCGCCTGCTGCGGGCCTCGTGGGTTTTGTGCCTCGGTTCTTCACCCCTTCATACTCTTTGGAGACCCTGCTTGAGTACGGCCAACGGTTCCTTCAAGGTGTTGGTGATTGATGACAGCAACACCATCCGTCGCAGTGCGGAAATCTTCCTCAAGCAGGCCGGCTACAAGGTCTTGCTGTCGGAAGACGGTTTCGATGCGCTGTCCAAAGTCAACGACACCATGCCTGACATCATCTTCTGCGACATTCTCATGCCTCGCCTTGATGGTTACCAGACTGTGGCGATCATCAAGCGCAGCCCACGCCATGCCGCAATTCCGGTGGTGATGCTCTCATCCAAGGACGGCGTGTTCGACAAGGCGCGGGGCCGGATGGTCGGTGCCGAGGCGTATCTCACAAAGCCGTTCACCAAAGATCAGTTGCTGCAAGCCGTGGACAACTACCGCCACGCAGCAGACGCTTCCAGCACCACTTCCAGCACCAGCACAACGAACCCATGAGTATCCGCAAAATCCTCATCGTCGACGACTCGCGCACCGAGCTCTACTTCCTGTCCGACCTCCTGAACAAGAATGGCTACACCGTCAGCACCGCCGAAAACGGCGAGCAGGCGATGGCACAGCTCGCAGCGGACAAGCCTGACCTGATTCTCATGGACGTCGTGATGCCGGGGCAAAATGGCTTCCAGCTGACCCGTCAGATCACCCGCAATCCGGCTTACAGTGAAGTGCCCGTGATCATGTGCACCAGCAAGAATCAGGAGACCGACAGGCTCTGGGCGATGCGTCAGGGTGCGCGCGACTTCGTCACGAAGCCGGTGGACCCGCACGACCTGCTGAGCAAGATCATGGCACTTCCCTGATGGCGCATCCATGCTGCTGCCCTTCAGCATCACCCCTCGTTTGATTTCACAACGCCCCCGGGCCGTTCCGCGCCGCCTCAATCCTCCTTCATGCCATGGCACGCAGTAGTCTGATTGAATTTCAGGGGCAGCTAGCCTCGCGCCTGCAAGCCGCACAGCAGACGCAGAGCGAATCGCGTTGGTTGGCCGTGCTCGCCGGCCCACAGCGCTTTCTGCTTCCGCTATCCCAGTCCGGCGAGATCTCGGCGTATGAAGTGCCTGCGGCTTTGCCGCACGCACAGCCGTGGTTTGCCGGTCTGGTCAACCTTCGGGGCGTACTTTGCGGAGTCGTCGACTTGGCAGCTTTTCTCGGCATTGCACGGGCGAGCGCGATACGCAATCATGCCCAGAGTCGCTTCATTCAGTTTTCCCCCCAGCTGGAAATCAACGCCGTCTTGCTGGTTGACCAACTCGCAGGTCTGCGCACCCCCGGGCAGTTCATGGTGGATGAAAGCGCCCCTGCAAGCACCGAATCGTGGCTTGGCATGGGCCTGCGCGACGCGTCCGGCTCAAGATGGCGTGAGCTCAATCTGGCGGCTCTGGCCGACGACCCACGCTTCCTGAGCGTTGTTTAATTGACACACGCGTTCGCGATACCGCCTCGTCAGGCCCATCGTTCAATTTCCCATCCGATCATTTCCCCACATCAGACGTCACGCCGGAGTCCCCATGGCCCTGTTTTCCCTGTTCGGTTCCAAGCATCCCGTTGAGGCATCCACCGCCATCACCGACGCTAGCGCATCCATGTCATCCACCGTGCAAATGGAAGGGAACCCCACAGAGACGAGCCCCGCCACGAATGGCCCCTCACCCCTTCCTTTGATCGGCAATCGGCCTGTGGGCGAGCAGCAGCGCTTGCTGGCCGTGGTGCTGATCGTCGCCGTGATTTTGGTTGGCCTCGGCCTGGCCGTCACGCTACGCGTTGCCTCGAGCTCGGCCAAGCGGCTGGACACGACGGGCGACGCTCTGATGCAGTCCCAGCGTGTTGCCAAATCCATCAGTGCCGCCTTGCTCGGATCCAATGAGGGTTTCGGCGAACTCAAGACCAGCGCCGAGGCGCTGAACGCCGACATGCAACACCTGAGCGGAGACGCAACATTGGGTGCGGCTGGTTCGGATTTGGCCAAATTGCAACCCCTCGTAAACACCACGGTCGAAAACGCTCGGGCCGTGGTGAAGTTGGAGCCTGTGCTGACCCAGACGAACAATGCGCTGCGCAAGGTGAACCGCCAATCCGACAGCCTGCTGGAAACCACCGAAACGATCACGTCGCTGATGCTGCAGCAAAATGCCCCGGCCGCCGACATTGCGGCAGCAAGCCAGCTCAATATGCTGACCCAGCGCATTGGCAAATCTGCGAATGAATTCCTGTCCTTTGAGGGCGTGAGTCCCGAGGCCGTGTTTGCGCTGGGCAAGGACCTCAACACGTTCAACGACCTTTCCAAGGGCCTGCTCGATGGCGACGCCAATTTGCAGCTCAGCGCCGCGCGGGACCCGCAACTGCGCGCGCAGCTCAGCGCCCTGGCGAAGAATTTTGGGGCGACTCGCCAGCTTGCAACATCCATCTTGGCCAATCTGCAAGGCCTGAGCAGCGCTCGCGTGGCCCAAGCTGCCGTCGTGAAGGACTCGGTGCCCCTGCTGGCAGGTCTTCAAGATCTGCAGCAGCAGTATTCGTCCCAGGCCGGCGTGAGTATGCCCGCCCTGCTGTTCCTCGTCGCCATGGCCTTTCTAGCACTGTTGGCCCTGGTCGGTTTGGCACGCCTGTACGTCCAGGAAACCCGGCAACGGACGCTGCAATCCGAGCTGCAGCGCCAGCAGGCCGAGCGCCAGGAATTGGAGGCACGGCGAACCAACGAAGCCAACCAGTCGGCGATCTTGCGTTTGATGAATGAACTGCAGAACGTGGCCGAAGGCGATCTCACGCAGCAGGCGACGGTGACTGAGGACATCACCGGAGCCATCGCCGACTCGGTGAACTACACCGTCGAGGAGCTGCGCAACCTGGTGTCTCAGGTGCAGTCCACCGCCGACCAAGTCAGCCGCGCATCCACGCAGGCACAGACGACGTCCGGCAACTTGCTGAAGTCATCCGAGCAGCAACTGGTGGAAATCCGCGAAACGGGCCAATCGGTGCTCGACATGGCCGAGCGCATCAATACCGTGTCGGCGCAAGCCCAGCAGTCGACCGACGTGGCGCGTCAGTCACTAGCCGCCGCCGAGCAAGGCCTGCAGGCGGTGCGCAACTCCATCGAGGGCATGAACTTGATCCGAACCCAGATCCAGGACACGTCCAAACGCATCAAGCGCCTTGGCGAATCATCCCAGGAAATTGGTGAGATCACGGAGCTGATCTCTGACCTTACCGAACAGACCAACGTGTTGGCGCTCAATGCTGCCATCCAGGCGGCCTCGGCAGGCGACGCGGGCCGCGGGTTCTCCGTCGTGGCTGAGGAAGTGCAGCGTTTGGCGGAGCGCTCGGCTGAAGCGGCCAAACAAATTGCGGCGCTGGTCCGCGCGATTCAAACAGACACCCAGGACGCCGTGGCGGCCATGGAGAAGAGTACTCAAGGCGTGGTTGAAGGCGCCAAGCTGTCGGATAACGCCGGTGCCGCGCTGGCGGAGATTGACCGCGTGTCGCGTCAACTTGCCGATCTGATTCAACGCATTTCCGAACAGACGCTCACCGAGGCGCAATCGGCCAACAAGGTGGCTGGCAACATCCAGCACATCTTCGCGGTTACCGAGCAGACCAGCCAGGGCACCCGTTCCACCGCCGATCTTGTGGCCGAGTTGGCGCGTGTGGCAGAAGCGCTGCGTGAGTCCGTATCACGATTCAAGATTGCCTAACCGGCCAGCTTTCGATCAAGCAACACGACCGCCCAACTCCCCGCTCACGCGCGCCACATGGCATGAACCTCGCCGTCTCGACAACGCCCTCCCCCCTGCAGCTGGACGCCGGACCTTTGGCCTGGGTTATTGAGCAGGTGCGCGATAACCTTCTGGCCGCCCTCGCTGCCGTACGCAAGAACCAGCAGTTGCGCGTGCTAAGCCAAGGCGATGACTCCCAATTGGCCAGCGGAAGCCTGCTGCACGCCCGTCATCAAGTCCACCAAGCTGCGGGCGCCATCGATCTACTTGGCTTTTTCGCTGCGGCGCGTCTGGCCCAAGCGGCGGAACGTGTGCTCACGCGTTACATCGATCATCCCGAAGGCTTCGACGATGGCGCACAATCCACACTGCAATCCGGGCTGCACGCCCTGCTTGACTACCTTGATGCCCAACGCAGCGGCAAACAAGAACCCGCGCTCAAGCTCTTCAAGCAGTACCGCGATCTGGTGGAACGCGCCGGCGGTGAGGCCGCCCACCCGGCGGATCTGTGGGACGTGGACTGGACCTGGCCGGCGCATGACGATCGCCAGCCGCTTGCCCAGCCCCTGCAGCAGCGCGATCGAGCAGAGTACGAACGCGCGCTGCTTGACGTCTTGCGCCAGCGTGACCTGCCCCAGGCCTCTGCCGCACTCATCGCTGTAGCGCGCAGTGCCCAAGCCAAGGCCAGTGGTCATGAACGCACGCTTTGGTGGCTGGCGGAAGGATTTTTCGAGGCGCTCGGCGCTGGTCTTGTCCCTGCCGATGTCTATGCCAAGCGCCTTTGCAACCGCCTCAACCTGCAATTAAAGGGCTTGCTTGCGGACCAGCAACTGCCCTCTCAGCGCCTTGCCCACGAATTGCTGTTTTTTTGCGCCCAGGCCATCGGTCGGGCGCCAGACGAGTCCACCCTGCCCCTTGCCTTGCGTGCCATCGGCACGGCCATGCACCTGGGTGACGAGCAGGCCGTGGACTACCAGCGGGCGTACTTCGGCCTGCTCGATCCGGGGCTGATCCAGCAGGCACGCAAACGCATCGTGCAGGTCAAGGACGGCTGGTCCCAACTCAGCAACGAAGACTTCTCGCGGATTGGAAAGCTTGTTGACTCGGCGCAACTCCTCACCCAGTCGCTGCGCGAGATTGCAAAGGGTTCGGAGGTGCTGCCCGCCGCGATTGAACGCATGGTGCGAGCGATCTCGGAACAACGCGATTTGCTCACCCCCGATCGCGTCCTTGAGGTCGCCACATCGCTGCTTTTTCTGGAGGCCTCGTTTTCGCATTTCCAAGTCGACGACCCCGAGTTCCTGCCCCGTGCCCTGGAGCTTGCGCAGCGCCTGGAGCGAAGCGCCGCGGGTGCCGCCGCCGGCATCTTTGCGCCTTGGATGGAGGATCTCTATCGCCGGTCGTCTGAAAGCCAGACCCTTGGCAGCGTCGTGCACGAGCTGCGGCATGACATGGGCACTGTTGAACGTCTGCTTGACGCCTATTTCCGCGACCCCAGCACACAGCCCGAGCTGGCGCCCGTGCCCAAGCTGCTGGCGCAGATGCGGGGCGTGCTATCTGTGCTTGGCATGGACGTCGGGGCTCAAGCACTCAGCTCGATTCGAAACACGATTGAGGAGATCATCAGCCGGCCGCCCGCCGAAGAGCAGGCCCGTGCAGCCGGAGGCGTGTTCGACCGATTAGCAGGCAATATCGGCACGCTGGGCTTCATGGTGGACATGCTGGGCTACCAGCCCGAGCTCGCCAAAACGCTGTTCAGGTTCGATGCCTCCACAGGGGAACTGCGCGCGATCGTGCCCAGCACCCCTCACACTGCGCCGCCAAGTTCGCGCCAAGACCTGCAGCGGCAAGCTGCCCTGCTGGCTGACTCCCTCGATCAAGGCCTTGGCACCGAGCAAGCGGCAGGGCGTATTGATCGTCTGCGCATGGAGGCGACGATCGCCCGGGAGGCCGATCTTTCGGCACAATTGGGGCAGGTGCGTGAATTGCTTGATGCCGGCCACGACGGCCGTACGGCGGCCGAATCGTTGCGCGCCACGGCGATCGAGTCGGGCGCCCACGCCGCGCCGGCGTTCGCGCCAACGGCCATCCCTTCGGTAGCCACCCACACGGCCGCAAGCGACGCGACACCAGCGTCGGTGACGCCTGCTGCAGACACCACCACGCCCCCGTTTGCCGCCACCGAGGAAGATGACCACGACCTGCTCGACATTTTCCTTGAGGAAGCTGAAGAAGTGATCGTCGCAGGCCATGCGGGCGTGCAGCAACTGCGCACTCACGCAAGCGACGATGGGACGCTGAACGCTGTGCGGCGGGCCTTTCACACCCTCAAGGGCAGCTCGCGCATGGTTGGCCTCAGTGACTTTGGGGAAGCGGCCTGGGAGCTGGAACAGGTGTTCAACCAGGTTCTGGCCGAACAGCGTTCTGCCTCCGCTGCCGTCCTGGAATTGGCAGAAAGAGCTTTCACTGACCTCGAAGCCTGGACTCGAGCCCTACGATCTGGCGACGCAAGCGCTTTTTCGAGCGCGGCACTTTGCGAGGCCGCTCGCGCCATGCGTGGTCTGCCGTCAGTCCACCCTGTCGCATCCCCAAGCCCGGCAAAGGCAGCCTCCACCGATGCACAGCCCGCGCAAGTCCAGACGCAAGAGGCCCACCCCGAGCAAGGGGTTCCGGAACCCGAGTTCGTCGACACTTGGCCAACAGGGCTTCCTCATGACGTCCCAATGCACGATGAGACGGCGGATCTCCCTGCAACCGCGTACGCCTCCGCAGACCATTCTTCACAGCTGTATTCAGCACCGGATACGCCTCATGTTCGTGGTGAGCAGCGTAGCGACGTCGAGCCGTTTGAACTCGTCTCCTGGTCGCCAGCAGCACCTGAGTCGTCACTATCCGAGGCCGAAGCGGCAAGTGCTTCTGCGCCGCAGGACGCCTCAGCCGTCGGCTCGCCAACCCTGGCGTTTCCCCCACTCGAGTTGCCCGACGCCGCACTGTTCGAACTCAATTTCGCGCCGGAATCAGCCGAGCCCGCAATTCAGTCCGCCTTAAGCCCAGCGCAGACTCCTCCCCATGTTCCTCCGGCCGAGCAAGGCCATGAACAGCCGTCCGCATTGAGCGCATCCGAGTCAGGCATTGACAGCGCTGTCGGCACACCGGGGGCTTTCCACACGTCAGCCGCGGAAGTGTCTGGAAGCAGCAACGTGGAATTCCACGAATTCGATGCTCAAGCTTTCGACAGCCTATTTGCACCCGCTGAGGCGGTGGCTCCGCAGGACCTCCCGCCGCTGGTCTCGGCGTCAGATATGGGCTCGAGTTTGGGCCAGCCCAGTTCTGTGGAAGTCCCGGCAAACGGTACGCCTGGCGGTGATCAACCCGTTGCGATTGATGCAGCGGCGCCAGTTTTCGTCCACGAACGCGACGAGACCGCACCGCCCCCCGCCGCGCAGAGTCCGAGCGCGCAGCCTGCCGAGCCTCCGGTCTCGACCCCGGCACCGCAAGGGCAACCGCCCGTGGCCCAGATCTTCACGCTAGAAGCGCACCGCCCCACTCAGCCGGCGCCCGACGAAAACATCAAAGTCGTGGGCGACCTGCGCATTCCCATTCCCCTGTACACCATCTACCTCAATGAGGCGGATGAACTCGTACGCCGGTTGGGCAACGACATCTCCGCTTGGTCGCTACAGCCATCCACTCCCATCGCTGAGGAAATCGCCGCCGCTGCCCACCAGTTGCGGGGCAGCTCGCGCACGGTCGGCCTGCAAAGCGTGGGGCAGATGGCTGAGTGGCTCGAGCAGGCCTTGGCATTGCAGCGCGAACAGCCCTCCGCACTGCAGCCACAGGACCCTGCTCTTCTGGTGCAAGTAACTGACGACATTCGGCGTTTACTGCATCAATTTGCCGCCGGCTTCCTGCGCCCCCCGTTGGAGGATCTTGTCGAAGCCCTGCAAGCCTTCGTTTACCGCCTGCAGCACCACAACGTCTCAACAAGCTCGACACTGCCCGAGGACGCCGCACGAGCGGCTGCACCTGCGGTTTCGGAAACCCCGGAAGCTGAGCAGGAATCCGTCACTGTCGCGACGAACCCTGTTCCGGCCCCCTCCGAGGCTGTCATTGCGGTAGCTGACCTCACGCTGCGCGACAGCATCGACCCCGAACTCTTTCCTTTTTTCGAAGACGAAGCCAGCGAGATCCTGCCTGGACTGTCAGGTGCGCTACGGCAGTGGGAGAGCCACCCGGATGACAGCACAGCACCCAAAATGGCCATGCGATTGCTGCATACGTTCAAGGGCAGCGCGCGCATGGCGGGCGCCATGGCTCTGGGGGATCTCGCGCATAGTCTCGAGTCGGACATCGAGGCGCTACTCGCCACCGACTCGGACGTCCCAAGCGAACAGTCTCTGCTTGAACTCATCGCTCGCCAGGATGCCCTCAACGCCCGCTTCGAACGCCTACGCGAGGCGAGCAGCCGCGGTGAAGCCGAACTCGGGGAACTGCACGTCGAACTCGGCCTGCAAGAGCAGGACGTTGCCCGCTCCGAGACGACGCCGCAACCGGCCGAGATCGCACCGACCACCACGATCGCAGAGACCGCTGATGCCCACGGCACCAGAGACGCCGTGGCGACGAGCGGTCAACCGGCGCCGCAGCCTTTGACCCTGACCCGCGTCGCTGGGGCCAACGTTCGTGTTGCGGCCCAGCCGGTGCGCGTGCGGGCGGCGTTGCTGGACCGACTGGTCAACCAGGTGGGTGAGGTCAGCATCGCGCGCGCGCGCCTGGACAATGAGTTCGGTCTTATCCGTGCCAGCACACGTGATCTCGGTGACAACCTGGAGCGTCTGCGTGCTCAAGTGCGCGACATCGAGCTGCAAGCTGATGCCCAGATGGCTGCACGGGCGCAGGCAGCGCGCGAGGACGGGCGCGACTTCGACCCGCTGGAGTTCGACCGCTTCACGCGATTCCAGGAGCTCACGCGCATGATGGCCGAGTCGGTGAACGACTTGGCCTTGGTGCAAACCACCCTCAGCCGTACTCTGCAGTCCACCGATGACAATTTAATTCGGCAAGCGCGCCTCACGCGCGAGTTGCAGCGCGACCTTTTGCGTACGCGCATGGTCGAGTTCGACAGCATTTCCGAACGGCTATACCGCACGGTGCGCCAAGCGGGCAAAGACGCCGGCAAATCGGTGCGATTGGATATACAGGGCGGCACAATTGAAATCGACCGGGGCGTGCTTGACCGCATGGCCCCGACTTTTGAGCACATTCTGCGCAACGCCGTCGCGCACGGCCTGGAAAGCTCGACGGTGCGCGAGGCCGCCGGCAAGCCCCTAGCAGGCACCATCACCCTCCGTTTGCACCAGGAGGGCAGCGAAGTCGTGGTGTCCATCGCCGATGACGGCGCCGGCCTCGACTACGCAGCGATCGAACGCAAGGCACGCGCGACCGGGCTGCTCCAGCCCGATGAAAGCGTCGATGAAGCCCAGCTGCGCGAGCTGATCTTCCGCCCTGGTTTTTCGAGCACGGAGCAGACCACAGAGATGGCCGGCCGTGGCGTAGGCCTGGACGTCGTGCGGACAGATACCCGAGCATTGGGCGGCCGGGTCGAACTCGACTCCGTGCCCGGTCAGGGCACCACGTTCACCCTGGTGTTGCCGCTGACCACTGCAGTCACGCAGGTTGTGCTTCTGCGAGCTGGCGAGAAGGCATATGCCGTGCCGGCAAGCTTGGTGGATTTGGTGCTGCGTCTCAAGCCTGCGGAAGTGGCCGCTGCCAATCGGCATCGCCAGCTCGACCACAACGGACAGCCTTTGCCGTTTTATTGGCTCGGTGCCCTGACGGCTGATTCCGGTGCGAGCGCCGATCAGCCCGGGCGCACCACACCGGTTGTACTCATCCGCAGCGCTGCGCAGCGCTTGGCGCTTCAAGTCGACGAGGTGTTGGGAAACCAGGAAGTTGTGGTCAAGAACCTGGGGCCACAGCTCTCGCGCGTTCCTGGTTTGGCCGGCATTTCCGTACTCCCCAACGGAAACCTGGTTTTGATCTACAACCCGGTGGCACTTGCCGCGGTGTATGGCGAACAATCGGTACAGCGCATGGAAGAGGCGGCGCTCGACGTGGCACCAGTCGCGCCAGGCGCAGCATCGCCCGTCAGCACCTTGGGAGGATCGTTTATCCCTCAGGCGACCACGCCCGCGCACGCAGTCGGTAACACGGTGCTTGTCGTGGATGACTCCATTACCGTGAGGCGCGTTACTCAGCGCTTCCTCAGCCGCAATGGTTACGTCGTCGTGCTGGCCAAGGACGGGTTGGACGCGCTCGAGCAGTTGCAAGGCGCATTGCCCGATGTCGTGCTCACCGATATCGAGATGCCGCGCATGGACGGCTTTGATCTCACGCGCAACATCCGCGCCGATGAGCGTACGCGTCACCTGCCCGTCATCATGATCACGTCGCGCATCGCCGATAAGCACCGAAACTATGCGCAGGAGCTGGGTGTGAATCACTATCTGGGCAAGCCCTATTCGGAAGATGAGCTTCTAGGCCTGATTCGCAACTACATGCCGCAAAATACGGTGCACTGAACGGGCGAAGGCCGCTGCGCGCCCGGCAGCGGCATCGGTCACGCTTGTGGGTTGTCGCGACGGCTCACAGCCGCATAGCGCTTTAGCGTGCGCTCGCGCGCGCGCGAATGGTCCACCACTGGAAGGGGGTAATCCGTGCCCAGGCGCACACCCGCTTGCCGTAGAAGTAAAGGCTGGGCCTGCCAAGGCGCGTGGATGCATGCGTCCGGAAGTCCTGCGAGCTCCGGTACATAGCGCCGGATGAAACGTCCCTCCGGGTCAAACTTCTTACTCTGCGCAATCGGGTTAAAAATCCGGAAATACGGTTGCGCGTCACACCCGGTTGACGCCACCCACTGCCAGCCGCCGTTGTTGGCTGCCAGATCGAAATCGTTGAGCTTCAAGGCAAAATAGCGCTCGCCGCGGCGCCAGTCCAGTCCCAAGTCCTTGACAAGAAAACTGGCTGTCACCATTCGCAGTCGGTTGTGCATGTACCCTGTGGCATTGAGTTGGCGCATGGCCGCGTCCACCAGCGGGTAGCCTGTGCGGCCTTCGCACCATGCAGCAAAGAGCTCGGGATCATCGTCCCATTGGAGGTTGTCGAACTCGGGCTTGAATGCGTGCGCCACAACCTGTGGGTAGTGGTGCAGGATCTGAACGTAAAAGTCCCGCCAGACAAGCTCTGACAGCCAAATGGCAGCGCCGTGGCTGCCTGCTTGCATGCGTCGCCAAGCCTCGCGCGCCAATTCGCGCACGCTAATGGTGCCGAACCGAAGGTGCACGGACAAATAGCTCGGCCCCTTGGCTGCCGGATAGTCGCGCGCATCCGCATAGGCGTCGATGCGCTGCAGGAAATCGGCGAACAAGGTCTGCGCCCCACTGCTGCCTGTGGGAAGTCCTGGAGGAAGCGCAGCCGCCGGATCGAAGCCAATGGCCGTCAGGGCGGGTAGCTTTGGGGGCTGCTCGAAGGACAGGATGTGCTTGGAAAGACCGGTGCATTCCAGCCCAGCGAAATCGGCAAGATCCCGATCACGCACGTGCTTGAACCAAGCATTCTTATAGGGCGTGAACACGCTGTACGGTCGGCCTTTTCCAGTCATAATTGCGAGCGGATCGACCATGACATGATCGCAAAAGGCGTGGAACTCCAGCCCGAGTCCGGCCAGTAACCCAGCGACCTCGGCATCGCGCTGCACGGCCAGCGGCTCATAGTCACGGTTGGCGTACACGGCCCGGGCTTGAATTCTTGCCGCAAGACGGGGAATGCACTCCGCCGCCCTGCCATGCTCGACAAGCAGCGAGGACCCCATGTGGCGCAGAGCCTGATCGACTTCGGCCAGGCTTGCGTGAATGAACGCCAGCCGCCGGTCGACGTGCGCTCCCTGCTCCAGTAGCGGCTGCAGGATATCGGGGTCGAACACAAAGGCGAGCGCCACCCGCCGCGCGTGGCGAAGCGCATGATGCAAAGCGGCATGGTCACTCAGCCGCAGGTCGCGTCGCAGCCAGACCAAGGCCGTGCCGTCATGGATGGGATGTGTTGCAGAGGCATGCATGGCAGCGGCGCTTGTGGTCATCGGGACCAGCCCCCATGGGCCGGACGCGCAGCGATAATATGGCGCCATGAATCCCCGTGCCGACGCTTCCAATTTGAGCAACCAGTTTCTCATCGCCATGCCCGGCACGGCCGACTCATCGTTTTCCGGCGCGGTCATCTACGTGTGCGAGCATTCCTCTCGCGGCGCCCTTGGGTTGGTGATCAACCGACCAACCGATATCACGCTCAAGGATCTGTTCGAACGGGTCGACCTACGACTGGACGAACCCCGCCTCGCGGAGCAAACCGTGTACTACGGTGGACCGGTGCAGACCGAACGGGGGTTCGTGTTACACGACGCCACGGAGCACACCTACGCGTCCACGCTGCAAGTGGCAGGTGGCCTGCAGATGACCACCTCGAAGGACGTGCTGGAGCACATTGCAGCAGGTCAGGGCCCGGCACGCTTTTTCGTGGCGCTGGGCTATTCGGGCTGGAGTGCCGGGCAATTGGAGGATGAGATCGCCCACAACGGATGGCTCACGGTTGAGGCCGACGCAAGCATCGTCTTTGATGTCTCGGTTGAGCACCGCTTCGATGCCGCAATGTCGCTTATGGGGATTTCCTCCGTGAGTCTGTCACAAATTGCCGGACATGCCTGAAACCCTGGCGACGCAGCCCCACACCCCTTGCTTGGTGATGGGGTTTGACTATGGCGAAAAACGCATCGGCGTAGCCATTGGCAACACGCTCACCTCGGGCGCCCGCGCGCTGCAAAGCGTGCGCGCCGACCGACGTGACGCCCGGTTCGAGGCCATTGGCAGGCTGATCGCGCAATGGGAGCCGAAGCAGCTTGTCGTTGGGCTGCCGCTGTCGCGGGAAGGCGCCGAGCAGTTACGCACGACCCAGGCACGGCGCTTCGCCCACCAATTGCATGGCCGATTCCAACTGCCGGTTGCCATGGTGGACGAGCGCTATACCTCGCGCGCCGCCGAAGATGCCGGCGCCGATGACGTCGACGCCGAATCGGCCCGGCTCATTCTGGAACAATACCTGCAGAATCCAACCTGAATATGCTCACTCCCCCAGACGCGGAAGCCCTGTACGCCAGGCTTCTTGAAAAAATGCGCTCCTGGATCGCCGATCACGCGATACAGCCAACCATCGTCGGCATCTATTCCGGCGGCGCGTGGCTGGCCGAGCGGCTTCATGCCGACCTGGCACTTGCGTCCCCCCTAGGCGTCGTCTCGTCCACATTCCACCGCGACGACTTCGCCACCCGCGGCCTGCACCCAAGCGCCAATCGCACCGCCCTGCCATTCGACGTCAATGGTCGTGCCATCCTTCTGGTCGACGACGTGCTCTACACGGGTCGCACCACGCGCGCCGCGATCAACGAACTTTACGACTTCGGTCGCCCCGCCCGCGTGGATTTGGCCGTGCTCGTGGATCGTGGGGGACGAGAGCTGCCCATCTGCGCCCAAATCGCCTCCACCCAAATCGCGCTACCCGCTGATTGCATGCTGACCCTTGTGCGCGATGACACCCGTGCCGACACGACGCGACTGGTGTTCCGCATGGAGGCCAGGCCGCGATGAGCACGCACCCCCAACTCAACCGTAACGGCGAACTGCGCCACCTGTTGTCCATCGAAGGCCTGCCGCGCGACGTCCTCCTGCATATCATGGACACCGCGCAGGGTTTCATGAGCTTTGGGGACCGCGAGGTCAAGAAGGTGCCGCTGCTGCGCGGCAAGAGCGTGTTCAATTTGTTTTTCGAGAACTCCACGCGCACGCGCACCACCTTCGAGATCGCCGCGCAGCGGTTATCTGCGGACGTTTTCAACCTCGATATTCAGCGCTCATCCACGTCCAAGGGAGAGTCGCTGCTTGACACCATAGCGAATTTGGAGGCGATGGACGCCGACATTTTTGTCGTGCGTCACGCACAAAGCGGTGCGCCTTATCTCATCGCCCAGCACACCCCACCGCATGTGCATGTCGTGAATGCAGGCGATGGACGCCACGCGCACCCGACGCAGGGGCTTCTGGACATGGCCACCATCCGCCACTACAAACCCGATTTTTCCTCGCTCACCGTCGCCATCGTCGGAGACATCGTGCATTCGCGCGTGGCGCGCTCGGCGATCTTCGCCCTCACGACCCTGGGCGTACCGGAAGTGCGGGTGGTCGGCCCGAAGACGCTGGTACCCGGCGACTTGCGCCCAATGGGTGTGCGCATATGCCACGATATCCGCGAAGGTCTGCAAGGCGCGGATGTCATCATGATGCTACGCCTGCAAAACGAACGCATGTCGGGTGGCCTGCTGCCTTCGGCAAGCGAATTTCACATGACATATGGGCTTACCCCCGAGCGGTTGGAGCTTGCCAAACCCGACGCGATTGTCATGCATCCCGGACCAATCAACCGCGGCGTGGAAATCGCGTCCAGCGTTGCCGACGGGCCCCAAAGCGTCATTCTGATGCAAGTGCGCTTCGGCGTGGCTGTCCGTATGGCCGTGCTATCGATCATTGCCAACACCGCTGCCTGACCATGACAGAGCCCCATTCATTCCTCGTACGCGGCGGCCTGCTGATTGATCCGGCAAGCGGCCTGCACGCACCCGGCGACGTCGCCATCGCAGGGGAGGTCATCGTCGCTGTGGGCAGCGCGCCCCAGGGCTTCGTACCTGACGTAGTCCTCGACGCCAGCGGGTGCTTGGTAATGCCCGGTCTGGTGGATCTGTGCGCCCGCTTGGGCGAGCCTGGCGGCGAGGCCGCCGGCCTGTTGGATTCGGAACTCGCCGCAGCCGCCGCAGGCGGGGTCACCCGGGTGGTGTGTCCGCCCGACACCGACCCGGTGCTTGACGAACCCAGCCTTGTGGAAATGTTGCGTTGGCGCGCGCGGCGTATCAAGCGATCGCGTGTGTACCCCCTGGGTGCCCTTACCAAAGGGCTGGGTGGTCAAGCGCTGGCCGAAATGGCCTCCTTGGTCAAGGCCAGCTGCATCGGCTTGTCGCAGGCCGACACACCGGTTGCCGACACCCAGTTGCTGCTGCGTGCGCTGCAATACGCAAGCACCTTCGGTTACAAGGTCTGGCTGCGTCCGCTCGACGCCCATTTGGGTCGAGGGGTGGCCGCAAGCGGCGCCTACGCCCAACGTTTGGGACTAGCCGGTTTGCCGGTAATGGCTGAGACCATCGCCTTGCACACGATCTTTGAGCTGGTGCGCGCCACAGGCTGCGCGGTGCACATCAGCAAGCTCTCCAGCGCAGCAGGGGTTGAACTGCTGCGACGAGCGAAGGCTGATGGCCTGCCGCTGACAGCTGATGTATCGATCCACAACCTCCTCCTCACCGACTTGGACATCGGTTGGTTTGACCCCCGCATGCGCCTAGACCCGCCGCCGCGCCAGCAGGCTGACCGCGACGCTTTGCTGCAAGGCCTCGCAGACGGGACCATCGATGCGCTGTGCTCCGATCACACCCCGGTGGGCAGCGACGACAAGATTCTGCCATTCGCCGAGGCTGCGCCGGGGGCAAGCGGCCTGGAGCTTCTTCTACCGGCGGTCTTTGAGTTCGCACACCGCAGCGGCTTGGCCTTGCCGCAAGCGCTGGCATGCGCCACCAGCCGCGCGGCAAGGGCGGCGGGGCTGGCGCCCCTTCACCTACAACCCGGGGCTGCTGCCGAGCTCATTGTGGTTGACCCGACGGGTCGCTGGACGGCCAGCCCGGAGCAGTTGCGCAGCAAGGTCAAGCACACGCCCCTGGCACAGATGACCCTCACGGGGCGCGTGCGCGCCACCATCATCGACGGGCGGATCATTTACCAGGACGGGGCTTCTCCGCACCCAGCAGGGGCCCGGTTTAGCACAGCCCAAGGCACATGATGGCGGGCGCCTTGCGTTTGCCGTGGATGCTCATGCGCATGGGAGTATTGGTGGTGCGAGGGCTCATTACCCTGCGCCGCTTTTCGCTGCGCACGCCGGCGCAGCAGCAGGATGCCATCCAGGAGTGGTCGCGGCGCCTTCTCCATGTGTGCCGGGCACAATTGGAGGTACTTGGGGAGCCGCACAAGGCGCCTTGCCTGCTGGCCGTCAACCACGTGTCGTGGCTAGACATCGTTGCCCTGAACGCTGCACACCCCACGCGGTTCGTCGCCAAAGCCGACATCAATCGCTGGATCCTGCTTGGCACATTGGCACGTGGGGCCGGAACCCTGTTCATCGAGCGCGAACGACCGCGTGACGCCATGCGTGTCATGCACGTCATGGCCCAAGCTCTACGCAATGGGCAGCTGATCAGCGTATTCCCGGAAGGCACGACGTCAGACGGCCGCGAGATCCTCCCAATGCACGCCAATCTTTTCCAAGCTGCCATAAGCAGCAAGGCGGCCGTGCAACCCGTACTCTTGCGCTATCTGGACGCGCGCACGGGGCGCTACAGTCGGGCGCCAGCCTATGTGGGCGACGAAACGCTGCTTGGCACCCTTTGGCGCATGGCCTGCGCCGGCCCGCTACGGATCAAGATTCAGTACCTGCCCATCATCTCTGGCGACGACCGCCGCGCTTTGGCAATCGCAGCGCGTGCGGCACTCCAAGCGGAACTCAGGCCTCGGAATAAGACCGAAGCCGATGCAACTGCGGCTGAGCCTGCGCCTCTACAATCGTCGGCTTCCCCGCTGTAGCGCTATGGAAGGGACAGCTGGACGCCTCGCCGGTCAATGCCGTTTGTATTGAGAGCGTGTCTGTTCCATTGCGAAAACAGCAAACCGCAAAGCGCCAGCCAATTTGCATATCGGCTTTTGTTGTTCTTGCGCAATATATGCACGATGCATTGCTAGACTTTGCGTCGCCTTTCTCTCGCCATAGTTCAATGGATAGAACGGGCCCCTCCTAAGGGTCAGATGTAGGTTCGATTCCTACTGGCGGGACCATCGCAAGAAATGCCAATGTTTCCCATTGCCCTCGCTTCCCCATTAAAGTCATTTCTTTCATGGACTTATACATGGTACAGCGGTCGGGCGAGCAAAGGTGCCGTCCAACGATGAGACTGCGCCAGGAGGCATCTGCAATGTTTTGCGCCCGACCTCAGGCCCTCCGAGCTTAGCGGACGCCTGTTTCCTCATGAGTTGATCAACAGGCTGGGCAGCTCGTCGCCCACGCGATCAAGTCGCTGCTTGCCCAGGAATGGGCTGCCTATGCAGATCGACGTCCCCGCATTGCGCGCGGTGGCGTAGCGCGTGATCCATCAGCACGATAGCCAGCAAGGCCTCGATGATTGGGACGGCGCGAAGCCCCACGCATGGATCGTGGCGACCGAAGGTTTCCACCACGGTTGGGTGGCCCTCGCGGTCGATCGAGCGGCGAGGTTGCCGGATGCTCGACGTGGGCTTGATCGCGATGGAGACGGTGATGGGTTGGCCGCTGCTGATTCCGCCCAAAACACCACCAGCATTGTTGCTGAGAAAACCCTGCGGAGTGAGTTCGTCACCATGCTCGCTACCCCTTTGTGCCACGCTGGCAAAACCGGCTCCGATTTCAACGCCCTTGACAGCATTAAGCCCCATCATGGCGTGCGCGATGTCAGCGTCGAGCTTGTCATAGAGCGGCTCACCCCACCCAGGAGGCACGCCTGTGGCTTCCACATACAATCGCGCGCCGCAAGAGTCGCCGGCCTTGCGCAACCCGTCGAGATAAACCTCGAGATCGGAGACGACTGCAGCGTTGGGGGCATAAAAGGCGTTGCGCGGGACCTCGTCCCAACTTGCAAAAGGAATGGCTACCTCCCCGACTTGCTGCATACAGCCCCGAATGCCGATGCGATGGTGCTGGTGCAACCATTTCTTCGCAACGGCGCCGGCACCCACGATCGGCGCAGTCAGGCGCGCCGACGAACGTCCGCCACCGCGAGGGTCACGCAGACCATACTTGCGCCAGTAGGTGTAGTCCGCATGCCCGGGGCGGAAGGTGTCGAGAATGTTGCCGTAGTCCTTGCTGCGCTGGTCGGTATTACGAATGAGCAGCGCAATGGGCGTACCCGTCGTTTTGCCCTCAAACACGCCAGAGACGATTTCCACTTGGTCCGCCTCCTGGCGCTGGGTCACGTGACGCGATGTCCCAGGGCGACGACGGTCCAGATCGGGCTGGATATCCGTTTCGGATAGTTCCATGCCGGGTGGGCATCCGTCAATCACACAACCAATGGCGGGGCCATGGGATTCACCAAACGTGGTGACGGCGAAGAGCAAACCAAGCGTATTTCCTGACATAGCCCGATTGTAGGCGGCCCCCGTGTGTTGGAAGGCCTACGCCAAACCCAGGAGCCGTGCCGTTTGATAGAAGGCAAGCGAGACGATCCAGGCCAATCCCAGCGACCAGCCAAGACTCAACATTGTGTAGGCGCCACTCCCCGATTCGCTGCGTAACGTGGCCACCGTGGACAGGCACGGCGTGTAGATCAAAGTAAAGAGCATGAAGCTATAGGCTGCGGCCGGGCTGATCTGCCCTGCAATCGCATGTTGCAGCGCTTCACCCTGAAGACCATAGACCACGGCCAAAGACCCAATGACGATTTCCTTCGCGACAAAGCCAAAAATCAGCGCAATGATGAGGCTCGGGGGGATGCCTAGTGGCGCGAATGCGGGATGCAACACATGCCCAACCCACCCGGCGATGGTATGAGGACTCGCAACCGGCTGCCCTGGCGGAAGATGGGTCAGCATCCACACCAGCACCACGCCAATCACAATGAACTTGGTTGCGCGATGGAGGAAATGATAAATCTCGCCCCAGGCGCGAAGCGCAATCTGGCGCAGCGTGGGCAGACGATACGGTGGCAACTCCAGCACGAAGGGTTCGTCGCTTGGGTAGCGCACCTTGAAGATCAAAGCGCTCACAAACGTCGCGGCAAAGCTTACGCCGTACAGGCTGAGCAAGACCCAGGGGGCCACGCGCGGTGAAAACAGCGCTGCGATGATGAACAGGAACACCTGAAGCCGGGCTGAGCACAGGGAAAACGGAATGATGAGCATGGTCAACAAACGCAGGCCGCGGGAGCGCATGATCCGCGTGCCCATGAGCGCCGGCACGTTGCAGCCAAACCCCATGAGAAGCATCACAAACCCGCGTCCATCCAGACCCATGCGTGACATCAGGCTGTCAGTCAGAAACGCCGCGCGGGAAAAATAACCGCTCTCCTCGATCACCGTCATGAACACGAAAAACAACATGATCACGGGCACAAAAGCCGCTACCGTGCTTATGCCGTTGTACAAACCATCCAGAAGAAGTCCGCTCAGCCACCCCGGGGCCCAACCCAGCAGAGGTTGCAGCGCGTAACTGCGCACCTGCCCGAACGCCCAGCCCAAACCACCCTGAAGCGGAGCACCAAGCGTAAACACGGCGTTGAACACCAGCGCCATCAACAGCAGAAACAGCAGTGGGCCAAAACATGGATGCATTGCCCAGCGATCCAGCCGCTGGGCCCATGTGTCGGGAAGACGGGCGGGCATGCGCACGGCGGCACCGAGTGCGGTGCGTGTACCCTTGTCGACATCGTGCCGCGCGGCCAGTCCTGCCTGGGCTTGCACCAGCGGCACCGGTGTGGTTGCGTCCAATGTCCGCGCAAGCCGTTGCAAGGCTTCAGCGTAGCCACGCCCGTACTTGGCGCTCAGCGCTGCCACCGGCATACCGATTGCTGCCTGCAGTCGGTCCAGGTCGATGCCCACTCCGTAGCGCTCGGCCTCGTCCGCCATATTGAGCAACACGAAGCAAGGAAAACCGCTCTCCCGCACCTGCAGCGCTAGCGGCAACTGCCGGTCAATCTGCGTTGCATTAAGCACGATCGCAACCAGATCAACGCTCTGGGTCTGCAGGAAGCGCTGAACCACGTGCTCATCTTCCGTTAATCCCTGCAGGTCGTAGATCCCCGGAAGATCCACGACCTGCACCATGTGCCGGCCCAGCGGAATGCGTGCTGAAGCGAGCTCGACGGTCAGGCCAGGCCAGTTGCCTACCCGGGCGGATGCGCCGGTCAGGCGGTTGAAGATCGTGGATTTGCCTGTGTTCGGCATCCCCACCAAGGCAAGGCGCTTCATGCCTGTGTTGGGTGGATGGAAGACACGGCCACGCCCGATCCCAGCGCCTGGAGCCTGCGCACTTCCACATGTCGCGCATCGCCACGACGCAGAAATAGTTCTGTGGTGCCAATGCGCACATGAATGGGACCACCCAGATGCGCCCGTCGCACGACACACAGAATGTTGCCTTCACGCAGCCCCAGGGCAGCGAGGCGGTGCAACAGGGCCCCATGCGCGCGCACTTGCGTGACAACCGCGTAGTGTCCTGGATCAATCGAGTCGAGCGAATGCATGATGGTTCGTCTTACGGAGCCGGCAGCATTCCCGCACAGAGTCAAGCCAAGCGGGAGCGCGTGCAAATGAAAACTTGGTTACGGCGAAGGATGAATGAATCGCAATGAAATGCGAATCATTCTTATTTTATCCCATTAGCAACGGGATGTATCCGCCATGTCCCGAAAACGCACCCAGTTTGCGAAAAATCTGATCCGCACGCACGTCCCAGCCTCAAGGGCCTCAGGAGACGTTCGGCGCACTCTGGCGTTGCTGGAGCGCCAGCAGCAACTTGGCGTGGATGCCGCCAAAGCTCCCGTTACTCATGACGAGCACATGGTCGCCGCTGCGCGCTTGGGCGAGCACATCGGCCACCAGAGCATCCAGGTCAGCATGCACGTGGGCGCGCTCGCCCAACGGCCCCAAGGCTTCGACAAGATCCCACTCCAGGCCGCCACTGTAGCCAAAGCTGAGTTCCGCATCATCCAATGCCTCGGGCAGGCGACTCTTGATCGTACCCAGCTTCATGGTGTTCGAGCGTGGCTCGAACACCGCAAGGATGCGTCCCTGCCCTCGTGTGGCACGGCGCAACCCGGCAATCGTCGTCGCAATGGCCGTTGGATGGTGGGCAAAGTCGTCATAAACCGTCACACCAGCGGCAACCCCTCGCCATTCCATGCGGCGCCTGACCCCATGGAAAGCCGACAACGCGTCGCAAGCATCCGCTGCTGGCACGCCAGCGTGCCTTGCCGCGGCGATCGCAGCCAAAGCGTTGGCCCGATTGTGGGCGCCCATCATGCGCCAATCCACGGCACCTTGGTGCGTGCCCTGCCAGAACACTTCGAACTGCTGGTCACTGCCCTGCGCCATCCATCCCTCAGGTGCCGCGAAAAGCTCGGTCTCGCTCCAGCACCCGCGCGCCAGCACCCGCTGCAGCGCTGCATTCTCGGCTTGGACAACCAACCGCCCACTGCGCGGCACCGTGCGCACCAGGTGATGAAACTGCAATTCGATTGCGGCAAGATCGGGAAAAATGTCCGCATGGTCGTACTCGAGGTTGTTGAGCACGGCCGTGCGCGGACGGTAATGGACGAACTTCGAGCGTTTGTCAAAAAACGCGGTATCGTATTCGTCGGCTTCGATGACGAAGAATGGCGCCTCGCCAAGCCGCGCGGACTTGTCGAAGTCTGCCGGCACGCCCCCCACAAGAAAACCCGGCTGCAGGCCCGCGCAATCCAGGATCCAAGCCAACATGGATGTTGTGGTCGTCTTGCCATGGGTGCCTGCCACTGCCAGAGTCCAGCGCCCGCGAAGCACATGGTCGGCAAGCCATTGGGGGCCGCTCGTGTAGGGCAAGCCAGCATCCAGGATCGCCTCCACCAGTGGATTGCCACGCGAGATCGCGTTTCCGATCACCCAGAGATCGGGCCGCAACGCCAGCTGGTCCGCGCCATACCCTTCGATGAGGCGGATCCCCAGTCGCTCGAGTTGGTCGCTCATGGGCGGGTACACGTGGCTATCGCAGCCCGTCACTTGGTGTCCACCCGCTTGGGCCAGCGCGGCGATGCCCCCCATGAAAGTGCCGCAAATGCCGAGTATGTGAATATGCATGGGCGCATTGTAGAAAGCCTGCCTCGCGCTCCGATCAGAATTCGATCCTGCAGTAGCGAGCCACCGCCCGGCCGCATACCCACCAGGCGCGTGGCCTCAGATCCGGCGGGTACACTGTCTTGCATGGATGCTTTACGGGACGAACTCGCCGCGGTGGCGGCCCGACTGATCGTGGAAGACGGGCTGGACTACGCGAATGCCAAGCGCAAGGCCACGCGCCAAGTTCTTGGACCCGGCGCCCGCGTGGAAGTGCAACCGGACAATGCAGACATACAGGATCAGGTCAAGCTGTACCTCGCACTGTTTCACGGCGACGATCACCCGCGCCTATTGTGGAATCTGCGACGAGCCGCGTTGAGCCTCATGGAGGAATTTGCCGAATTCAGGCCGCATCTCGCGGGTGCTGTATGGAACGGAACAGCGACTGCTCATTCTGGCTTGCATGTCCTTTTGTTCGCGGACGACAGCAAAGCGGTGGAGATCCACTGCATCAACCGGGACATCGCATACAGAGCCGGTGAGGCCGCGCACTATGCAGGTAGGCAACCGGTGGAGCGGCTGGAGTTCGAGTGGCCTCTGCCGGGCCCCCCGGTCCGGGGACGTCCGCCGACTGTGGCTGCTGCGCTCAGCCTGTACCCGCTGAAAGACGAGCGGGGCGTGCTTCTGCGCAATCCTCGCTCCTCCGGCAAGCAGGCCGAGCGGGGAAATTTGCAAGCGGTACGAGCCTTGGTGCAAGCCGGTCCTGCGCACCCCTCCAATCCTGACATTGAACGATGAAATCTTCAACATCCTGGGCGATTGCCCTGCTGGCAGCGGCCGTTGGCGCCGCAGGTGGTTACTGGTATGGCCTGCGTACACAGTCCAACGCGTACGCCGAACGGGCGATGGCTCGAGCCGCCGCCCTCGCATCGACAAACGCTCCCGGGAACACCCCGGCACCCGGCAACACGAATGGGCTGTTCAGTGCCACCCTCGATGACCTTCGAGGGCAGTCGATCAAGCTGGCAAACTACCAAGGCAAGACATTGATTGTCAATTTCTGGGCCAGTTGGTGCCCGCCGTGCATCGCAGAAATGCCCGATCTTTCCCGTTTTTATACTGATCATGGCAGCAACCGCATCCAAATGCTCGGCATCGCGATCGATAATCCAACTGCGGTACGCAACTTCCTCAAGGACCATCCAGTCAGCTATCCTGTGCTTCTCGGCGGCATGAATGGTGCGGATCTCAGTACGGAGCTGGGTGACGCTCAAGGTGGCTTGCCCTTCACGGTGGTCATTGACGAGCAAGGGCGCGTCGTGTATCAGCACCTTGGTCAGACGTCCTACGATGCACTGCAGACGATCGTGTCTGGAAATCCCTGAAGTCGTCCCCTGCGCCATTTACAACCATCTATGCACCCTCCCAGCGTTCTGATCCTCCATGGTCCCAACCTGAACTTGCTTGGCACGCGCGAGCCGGGGATTTACGGCCTCACGACACTGGCCGACATTGATCGAGGTCTGAGCGAGCTGGGCTCGGAGCTTGGGGTCAAGGTGCAGGCCTTCCAAAGCAACCACGAGGGCGCCCTGATCGACCGCATCCATACCGCGCGCGAAGATGGAACACGCTTCGTGATCATCAATCCTGCCGGGTTCACCCATACCAGCGTTGCCCTTCGCGACGCGCTCGCCGCTCTCGACCGGCCGTTTGTCGAGGTTCACCTTTCGAACGTGCATCGCCGCGAGGCGTTTCGCCAGCACTCCTATTTTTCCGATCTTGCCGAAGCCGTCATCACAGGGTGCGGGGCGGCTGGCTATGGGTTTGCGCTGCGTTTCGCAGCCGAAAGATTGTCGGCAAAAGCTTGAATTTGGTAGTATTTCAACCCCAATTCGCCACAGATCACATCGATATCATGGACTTGCGCAAACTGAAAACGCTCGTTGACCTGGTCTCGGAATCCAATATTTCCGAGCTTGAGATTACCGAAGCGGAAGGCAAAGTCCGCATCGTCAAAACGCCACCCGCACCGCTCCAGCCGGCCCCGGTGCAATACGTCACGGCCCCGATGCCTGCACCGCAGACCGCGCCTTCTGGATCCGGCGCAGAGCCTGCCGCTGCACCAGTTGCAGCGCCCAGCGCGAAGGTGATCAAGTCTCCGATGGTTGGCACGTTCTACCGTGCATCGTCCCCAGGGGCGCAGCCGTTCGTCGAAGTGGGAGATTCCGTCAAGCAGGGGCAACCGGTGTGCATCGTCGAGGCCATGAAGATCCTCAATGAAATCGAGTCAGACATTGACGGTGTCGTGAAAGAAATACTGGCCGAAAACGGCCAGCCTGTCGAGTATGGCCAGCCGCTTTTTGTCCTGGAATGACAACTGCGTTTCGTCCTGCACGCTGTCCCTTCTGCATGGCCGTATACCCCTACCCCATCACCCATGTTCAAAAAAATCCTGATCGCCAATCGCGGTGAAATTGCGCTGCGCATTCAGCGTGCCTGCCGCGAGTTGGGTATCAAGACCGTGATGGTCTACTCCGAGGCCGACCGCGACGCGAAATACGTCAAGCTCGCCGACGAAGCGGTATGCATTGGCCCGCCGCCTTCGGCGCAAAGCTATCTGAATATGCCGGCAATCATCTCGGCTGCGGAAGTCACCGATGCCGAGGCCATCCACCCTGGATATGGCTTCTTGTCGGAGAACGCGGATTTCGCCGAGCGAGTCGAGCAGTCGGGCTTCACGTTTATCGGGCCGCGTCCGGACTCCATTCGCCTGATGGGCGACAAGGTGTCAGCCAAGCAGACCATGATTAAGGCGGGTGTGCCCTGCGTGCCCGGTTCAGACGGCGAATTACCTGACGATCCACGGGAAATCACCCGCATGGCTCGCGCTATCGCCTACCCGGTGATCATCAAGGCGGCCGGCGGCGGCGGTGGGCGTGGCATGCGGGTCGTACATACCGAAGCAGCGTTGCTCAACGCTGTGGCCACGACCAAGGCTGAGGCGCAGGCTGCGTTCGGCAATGGCGCCGTGTATATGGAGAAATTCCTCACCAATCCACGCCACATCGAGATCCAGGTGCTTGCCGATGAGCACGGCAACGCCGTGTGGCTGGGCGAGCGCGACTGCTCCATGCAGCGGCGCCATCAGAAGATTCTGGAAGAGGCTCCAGCGCCGGGCATCCCCCGGCGACTGATCGAGCGCATTGGGGCGCGCTGCGCCGATGCGTGCCGCAAGATTGGTTACCGGGGTGCCGGCACCTTCGAGTTTCTCTATGAGAACGGGGAGTTTTATTTCATCGAAATGAATACCCGCGTGCAGGTGGAGCACCCGGTGACGGAACTCACGGCAGGCGTAGACATCGTCGTTCAGCAGATTCTTGTGGCGGCGGGCGAAAAGCTCACGCTTCGCCAGCGCTCCATTGGCTGCAATGGCCATGCCATCGAATGCCGCATCAACGCCGAAGATCCGGTGAAATTTGTTCCCAGCCCCGGGCGTATCACCACCTGGCACGTGCCGGGTGGCCCAGGCGTGCGGGTCGATTCGCATGTCTACACCGGCTATTTTGTGCCACCGAACTACGATTCGATGATTGCCAAAATCATTGTCCACGGTGCCACGCGCGAGCAAGCGTTGGCGCGTATGCGCACAGCCCTGTCTGAAATGGTCGTGGACGGCATTGCAACCAACATCCCGCTGCACCGCGAGTTGCTGGTGGACGCGCGATTCATGGAAGGTGGCACCAATATTCACTATCTTGAAGAGTACATGGCGGCCCGCCAGGGCTGAGACCCGGCCTGTCGCGTCCGCCGCTCGCACTCAAGCCCGCCACAATCTGGCCCCTTGCGCCGCTCTATGGCATACCGTGAAGTCACAATTCCCGCAGACGATGACCTCGCCGAATCCCTATCGGATGCGTTGCTCGAGCAGCATGCTCTGAGCGTCGGGGTCGAAGATCGGGAAGCTGGCACTGCAGACGAGCAGGCCTTGTTCGGCGAGCCCGGTATGCCTGCGCCCCGCTCTGCCTGGCAGCACAATCTGGTGCGCGCGCTTTTCGACACGGAAGCACAGGCCGACGCGGCGCTGCTCACCTTGCTGAGTGCCGGACTGCTGCGTGACTTGTCCGGTGTGCACCAAATCGATGTTCCCGAGCAGGACTGGGTTCGCCTGACTCAGTCGCAGTTCACACCTGTATGTATTGAAGATCGGCTGTGGATCGCGCCGAGCTGGCATGCGGCACCTGCGGATGCGCCGCTGGTCATTCAGCTCGATCCAGGTCTGGCATTTGGCACCGGCACCCATCCCACGACCCAGCTCTGCCTGAGCTGGCTCGTGAAACATGCGCCGCTTGACGGTCTGACGGTGCTGGACTACGGGTGCGGCTCCGGCATCCTGGCCATCGCCGCTGCGCGTCTCGGCGCGCAGGCGGCGACTGCCGTCGACATCGATCCCGTCGCGGTCGATGCAACGCTGGCCAACGCACAGGCCAATGCTGTGCAATTGGAGCGCTGCTGCCACGTGGACGCACTGCCTGCCGAGCGTTTCGACCTGGTACTGGCCAACATCCTGGCTGCGCCGCTCAGACTGCTGGCGCCAATGCTGGCCGACCGCGCCAAGCCCGGGGGCAGGCTCGTCCTGTCCGGCATTCTGAGTCGCCAGGCTGATGAGCTGATCGCCGTCTATGCGCCCTTTGCGCGCCTGCAGATCTACGGCGAGCAGGATGGGTGGGTCTGCCTTGCAGGCATGGCACATGAGCACGACTGAGCAGTACCACCCGAGTGTGAACACTTAGGGCCGGTTTGGCCTGCTGTTGGTCGGCCGCTTCTTATACTGTCCAGTCATGTCCCTTGCCACACGCTGCCCCCACTGCAACACCGCCTTCCGGCTGGTGCGCGACCAGTTGCTGCTCAGCCAAGGCTGGGTTCGCTGTGGGCGCTGCGGTGAGGCCTTCAATGCGGCCGAACAGCAGTTCACGTTTGATCCGGCGCCCGGCGGCGTCGATCCGACTTCCCGAGTTTCCGCTGTCCCCGCGGAGAGCTCGACGCTGCTGGGCCATGTGCCCGATGACGCGAACGACAACAGCAAGCCCCCCCATCGTCCGCTGATCCGGCGCCCCCCCCTGGCTTGACGTCGGCCAACGCCGCTGCGGGGCCGCCGCGCGTGCTCGGCGCAGTGCCATCGATCACCGCTTCACCCTGGCAGGTCGGGGCGTTCGCCTATGCACCCTTCGCGCCCAAGCCCCCTGCGGTGCCTCCGCCTCCGCCCGTCCCTGCATCGCATGATGCGAAGGACGAGCCAATCGAAGCGCAGGCCACCGGGGCAAGCGGGTCAATTGCGGCCGCAGACCGCGGATTGAGGCCTCTTGCGGCCGAAGACGATCGTGACTGGCTGTTGGAGGCGCTTGCCAGCGAAGCGACCGCTTTGGGGTTGACGTTGGAGGCTGACATTGCAAAGGCTCCGGTGGCCAACGCCGATGCCGCCATTCAACTCGGCAGGACCGTACACGACCAAGAGGCGCAGGCTTCGCCGTCTTCAAGTCCTTCCGCGGCGGAGTTGCTGCGCGCGCATACCGCCACCGAGGATGATCTCGCCACATTTTCAGCCGAGGCTGAAGCGGCCTTGCGCAGCGCAAGCCCCACGCCGGCGCCGGCAACCGTGGATGGTGGCATGGGCGCATCATCGCCCCAGAGCCCCATGGAAGATGCCCTGGTGGAGCTTCCTTCGCCTCCTGTCAGCGCAAGACCGCGCATCGAGTCAAACACGGAGCCCGGCGAACATCACCTGAACGCCATGCATCCGCACAGCCTGCCCTTGGATATTGGGCATGTGGAAAGCCGATCTTCAAGCAGTTTTGACATTGCGCCAGATCAGGAACTGGATGAAGAGTCGCGCTTTGACCTCGGCGCCGCGCTCCATTACGAATTCGAACCCGAGCTCGAACCAACGTTCGATGCCGACGCGAAAGACAGCCCGCGTGCTGCGCCCGCAGGTAGCGACCCGGCACTGGCACCGGCCCAGGGCGCCCCGGTACCACGTGCAGAGGAAGGCGGGCATGCGCCTTCGGCCTCTCCGGCGTCGGTGCTGGATGTGGCCCCAGCCGTCCCCCTGCTCGAACCCCAGTTCTTGCGCCAGGCGCGCGCCAGGGAACGATGGCAACGCCCCGCCATCCGCGCCTTGCTTGCGGTGCTATCCCTACTGCTTGTCGCGGCCGGCGCCACGCAGGCGGCGTGGACATGGAGGGACGCCATCGCCGCTCGCTGGCCTCAGACGCAGCCGGCCCTGGCCCGGCTCTGTGCGATAAGCGGCTGCACACTTGCGGCGCCGCGCCGGCCGCAGGCTCTCGTCATCGACACGTCTTCCATGGCACCTGACGCGCAAGGCGTCCTCAAGCTGACGGCTTCGCTGCG
Source organism: Thiomonas sp. FB-Cd (assembly GCF_000733775.1). Classification (NCBI taxonomy): domain Bacteria; kingdom Pseudomonadati; phylum Pseudomonadota; class Betaproteobacteria; order Burkholderiales; genus Thiomonas; species Thiomonas sp. FB-Cd. The sequence goes on from NZ_JPOE01000005.1 coordinate 105,095, forward strand.
CAACCGCAGCGCCGAGCCCGTCGCCTATCCCGCACTGGAACTCACGCTGACTGACACCCAGGACCGGATCGTCGCGCGCAAAGTTGTTGAGCCTGGGGACTATCTTCGGCCACTCCCTGGCAATGCAGATGCTGCTCGCCAGCATATCCTGCATGGATTGGCTGGCGGCGCCGAGCTGAGCATCCAACTCAATCTGCACCTCAGCAAGGACCAGGCCAGCGGCTACACGCTGTATGCCTTCTACCCCTGATCGCGGCGGGCCTGGGACAAGTCAAACCCGCGCCAGATCATCCAGAGCGCCCGTGTAGGCAGATGTGCGTACGAGGACATCCCAAGGCAACGGCGGGCGGGTGGCCAGCAAGGCCAACCGGCGTTGGGCACTGTCCGGGTCCGGGTGCCAAACCCCCGAGATGACTGCCTGTTCCAGCCCATGCAACACGGCATCGATTGCCGCACCCTTGTCAACCACGCTTTGGTTGCACAGCATGACCAGGTCGCACCCGGCTTGGAGCGCCATCAGGGCTGCAGACGTATCGTTCCGGGCCTGCGCGCGTGCGCCCTGCATGCTGAGGTCATCGCTGATAATGGCACCGGTGAAGCCCAGCCGGCACCTGAGGATGTCCTGCAGCCATCGGGCGCTAAACCCAGCCGGAAGATCGTCCACCTTCGGGTAGACCACATGCGCGGGCATTACCGCCTGCAATCCATGGCGCAGCCAGCCGTAGGGGGCCGCGTCGTGTCGCAAGATGGTTCGCAGCCCGCGGGTATCGCGCGGGGTGTCCACATGCGAATCCGCCCCAGCCCAGCCGTGGCCTGGAAAATGCTTGGCGCAATGTGCAAGGCCCGCACGCTGCATGCCGCCGATCAGACTTTGCGCCAGCAAGCTGGTTACGCGCGCGTCCGCGTGCAGGGCACGGGTGGCCATCACGCCTGAGCGCCCCCAATCCAAATCGAGCACCGGGGCAAAGCTCAGATCCACGCCACAGGCACGCAACTCGGCACCCATGACATAACCGCAGGCCGCCGCGCTCTGCACGGCTCCCATGGGATCTCGCATCCACAGCCGGCCAAGCGCCGCCATAGCCGGCAATGGCGTGAAGCCCCCCTCGCGGAAGCGCTGCACGCGCCCACCCTCGTGATCCACGCTCACCAGCAAGTCAGGCCGCACCGACTTGATGGCGGCAACGAGTGCGACCAGCTGCTCGCGCGAGGCCCAGTTGCGGGTGAACAAAATCACGCCGCCAACCTGTGAATTCTTTAGGCGACGCCGGTCCAGCGAGGAAAGCGTAGTACCGGCGACATCGATGATCAGGGGGGCGTGAAGCATGGTGTGCAATGGGTAGATGGCCAGAACGGCAGGTCAGCGTTGGAGTTCGCTCAACCGCGATCGCAAGTCTCGGCCACCACAAATGCGGTTGCCGAGATTGTCTCGTCAGATACGGAGACGTGAAAGCGCAGCCTCCGCTCGGCGCACCAAGCAGCCAGCTCGCCTTGAAGAACGATGATGGGCGATCCCTTCGGACCGTTGAGAATTTGGCAGGCGCGCCAAGTCATCGGCATGTGGATACCCAATCCGATGGCCTTGGAAAAGGCTTCCTTGGCCGCAAAGCGCGTGGCAAGGTAGCGTTCGCCACGTGCGGGGGCCCGCGCCTGGCGCGTCGCGAAGACTTCCAGTTCCTGATCCCCCAAGATGCGCTCGGCAAAGCGCTCGCCATGCCGCTGCCAAGCGCGGCGGATGCGATTGACATCGCAAATGTCTGTGCCAATGCCGTAAATCCCGCTCATCGAGACGGAACAGGGGGCTGCGCTGCTCGGGCTCGAGCAATCACGGCCTTGAAGTCACGTACCGAGCGCTCCATTCCCACAGCCAAGGCATGGCCGACCAGGGCATGACCGATGTGCAACTCCTGCACCCATGGTTGCGCGGCAATCGAAGGGGTGCTGGCCAGCGTCAATCCGTGGCCGGCGTTGGTCTGCAGGCCGAGCGATTGTGCCAGCGCGATGCCTTCGTGGATGCGCGTCAGCTCGGACTGGATTTTTGCCGTATCGCCCGCTTCGTAGGCGTTAGCGTACGCACCGGTATGCAGCTCCACACAGGGAGCTCCAGCTTGCGCTGCAGCCTCCATTTGCTGCCGGTTTGCCTCGATGAACAACGAGACGCGGCAGCCGATGGCAGCAAGCGTGGCACAAGCATCCCGCACGCGCGCAAACTGACCCGCCACATCCAGCCCACCCTCGGTGGTGATCTCTAGCCGTCGCTCGGGTACGAGACAGACATACTGCGGCCGTACCTGCGCAATGATGCCGAGCATCTCCTGCGTCACGGCGGATTCAAAATTCAACGGCACCGCGATCTCGGCCTTCATTCGCTGCACGTCGGCGTCACGGATATGGCGCCGATCTTCGCGCAGGTGAAAAGTGATGATGTCAGCCCCGCCGTCCACTGCCATCTGCGCCAAGCGCACGGGGTCCGGAAAGTTGCCACCGCGCGCATTGCGCAGCGTGGCCACATGATCGATATTCACCCCCAGCAAGGGCCCGGGCACGGTGTTGGAGACAAGGGGGTTCATAGCTTGTGCAGGTCAATCAACAACTGGCGCGTACGCAGGGGTTGTGTACCAAGATGATAGTGAAGCAGCTCGCGCATCAGGCTTTTGGCTGCGCGAGCCGCGCCGGGTTGACCCCAGTCGCCAGCCTCAATGGCCAAGAGCTGTGCTCCCGGGTAGATGCCAACCTGCCCATGGGCCTGGCCTGGAACCAGGGGCAACACACCGAGCTGCGGATCCACCGCATAGAGGGCTTCGCCCTGCACGCGCTCTTCCGATTGACTCTCGCGATCCAGCGGCGGCAGATGGCCAAGTTCGCGCAAAAGAGTGATCTCGAAGCGCCGCAGCAGTGGCTCCACCCCTGCCGTTAGCGCATGCGCATCCGCCCCCAATTGGGCCACCGCCTGGTGATACGCATCGAAGAGTGCCTCGTGTGCGTCTTCCTTTGCCAATAGGCGCACCAGCAACTCGTTGAAGTAAAAGCCGCAGAGAAGTGACAGACCTGTCAGCGGTGGTACACCTCCGCTCCACTCGGCACGCGTGAGTGTGCGTACCTCGCCTCGCCCGCTCCAGCTGGCTGCAAAAGGCTGAAACCCCAGAAGCACGGTGCGCAGTTGCGAGGTAGGCCGCTTGGCACCCTTGGCGACCAACGCCAAGCGCCCGTGGTGACGGCTGAATACATCAAGGACGAGGCTCGTTTCCTTCCAGGGATGTGCGTGCAACACATAGGTCGGCTCATCATGCGCGCGTTCAATGCGTCCTGCGACGCGTCGCCTGCGCGCAGCCGGACTGGATGGTTCAGCATGCCCGCCCGGCGCCTCCGTCGGCGAGGGTGTCAAACCCGGTATCTCCATTGGATGAAGCGTGATCCGGACTTTTCGGGAAATCGGCGCAGCAAGTGCGGGCTAATCTTCATACCCGAAAGCTCGCACGGCGCGTTGGTCGTCAGCCCAGCCCGAGCGGGTCTTCACCCACACTTCCAGAAACACCGGCGCATTGAACAGGCGCTGCATTTCCACTCGTGCTTCGGTTGAAATGCGCTTGAGCCGCTCGCCGCCGGCCCCGATGACCATGGCCTTGTGGCCCTCGCGCTCGACCACGATGGCAGCAGCGATCCGCCGCAGCTCACCCTCCTGTTCGAATCGCTCAATCAACACGGCACTGCTGTAGGGCAGTTCGTCGCCTGTGAGGCGAAAGAGCTTTTCACGCAGAATCTCCGCAGCCAGGAAACGCTCGCTTCGATCCGTGAGTTGCTCGGGGTCGAAAGCCCACTCGGTCTCAGGAAGGTAGGGCGCAATGATGCTCAGCAGGCGCTCGACGTCGTTGCGTTTGCGGGCGGAAATGGGGACGATTTCCGCAATCGGTTTTCTCGCACCAAGCGCCTGCAGCCAAGGCAGAAGGCTTACGCGCGACAGCACCCGGTCGAGCTTATTGGCCACCAGAATAACCGGCTTGCCCGCCGGAATGAGATCGCCCACGCGCTCGTCGTCGGGATTGAGCTGACCCGCCTCCACGACCCAAAGCACAAGGTCCACCTCAGCTAGCGCCGCAGTCACCGTTCGGTTCATCGCACGATTGATCGCGCGTGTGTGACGCACCTGGAAGCCAGGCGTATCGACGAACGCATACTGCACGACCCCCTCCGTGCGCAGGCCAAGCAAGCGGTGGCGAGTGGTCTGCGGCTTATCGGATGTGATGCTGAGCTTTTGCCCGACAAGGGCGTTGAGCAAGGTTGACTTACCCACGTTGGGCCGCCCGACGATAGCGATGGTACCGAAGCGTTTGGCTCCAGATGGGACGGACGATGTCGTTGCTGTGCCCTTCATGTGCGCGGCTCCTGGGATGCGCGACCCTTGTGAGCGGGCTTACCCGCCGACGCGGGGGCGGCCTTTAACAAAGGAAGCATGCGCTCGGCTGCCTGCTGCTCGGCTGCCCTTCTGCTTGCCCCCTCACCCAGAGTTCGCAGGCCCAACTCGGCAACATCGCATTGCACCTCAAACTGCTGCTGGTGTGCAGGACCACTGGTGGTCACCACATGATAGGTCGGCACCTTGAGTTTGCGACCCTGCAGGATTTCCTGCAGGCGCGTCTTGGGATCCTTGGCGCTCGCCTGCATGTCAAGCGTATCCAGGCGTGGGCGGTATAAAAGCTCAGCCAGCGCCTGCGCCTGCACGAAGCCGCCGTCGAGGTATACGGCGCCCACGATCGCCTCCAGCGCATCGGCGAGGATGGATGCACGGGTGCCGCCGCCGCTGCGCTGCTCCCCCTCACCCAGCAACAGGCACTGGCCAAGGCCCAAATCCTGGGCGAGCTCGACTAGCGTTTCCTCACGCACGAGGCTTGCGCGCAGGTAGGAGAGGTGGCCTTCGCTGGCTTGACCATCCGCATACAACAGCGATGCCACGGCAAGGTTCAGCACGGAATCGCCGATGAATTCCAGCCTCTCGTTATTGCGCGCGCTGTAGCTGCGATGCGTGAGTGCCTGGCGCAAAAGGGATTGATCTCGGAACGCGTAATGCAGTCGTGCCTGCAATTCGGAAAGACCGGAAGGAGATGCCACGCGGAACAATGCCTCGTCTGCGCGACTAGTGGGATTTTCCGGCGAACTTCAGGACCAGATAGGCAGGGCCGGCCAAATGGATTTCCTTGTCGTAGGCGAAAGAAACAACCACTTTCCCATCAACCTTGGTGATCGTCAGATCCTTGCCCGACACCGTGTTGATGTAGTCGACTTCCGCCATCTTGTCGAAGGCATTGCGGATGTCGCCCACGGTGGGTCCGGCCTTGGCCGCGTCATCGACCGCGCGCTGTACGGCAAAGGATTCCTGCACGGCCGGCACGGCCTGCATGCCGATGACGACAAGAAAAGCAATGATGGCCCCCCAGAAAATCAGGCCGATCAGGGTGATGCCACGTTGTTTTGCTGCACGGGTCATGAAAAACACCTCGTCGAAAGGATACGAACAAGAGCGTTGCGGGCAAGCGGCATTAGGCGCGATCGGTTCAGTGGATCGGCCCGATGTTCTTCAAGCCACCGAAGTTCATCCAAACAAAGAAGGCCTTCCCAACGATATTGCGCTCGGGCACGAAGCCCCAATAACGCGAATCGAGCGAATTATCGCGATTGTCGCCCATCACGAAGTACATTCCCGCTGGCACCTTGCACACGAAGCCATCGGCGTTGTAGTGGCAGTGGTCCCGGTGCGGAAAATCGTCGGGGCCACCGATGACGTAGGGTGGAGCCTGCGGATTGATCAAAATCCGGTGTGCCGTGTCGCCCAAAGTCTCAATATATTGTTGGTAGTAGACCATGGAGCGCGGATCAAACCATTCGCCGTCGGGCTTCTCGGCAACGGGCTTGCCGTTGATCAAGAGCTGCTTGTTTTCGTACGACACCGTGTCACCTGGCGTGCCCACAATGCGCTTGATGTAGTCAATGGCAGGATCTTTGGGAAGACGGAACACAATGACGTTGCCACGCTGCGGGTTTTCGCCGGGCGTGACTCGGTCATGCATGAGTGGCAAACGCAGCCCGTACACGAACTTGTTGACGAGGATCAGGTCACCGGGCACGAGGGTAGGCTCCATGGAACCCGAGGGGATCTTGAACGGCTCGGCCACAAATGAGCGCAACAGGAAGACGAACGCAATGACCGGGAACAGCCCTGCTGTCCACTCCAGCCACCAAGGCTGGCGCAGCAGCCGTTCACGCGTGGCGGCGATCTGCTCGTCACTCAAGCTGGCATCGGGCGCGATGCCCTGTTTGCGCAGTTCGTCGCGCCGTGTACGCAAGGCGTTCCCGGCTGCATTCGCAGCAGCAATGCGCTGACGTGAGAACCGGAATTTCTCGGCGATCCAGAATGCGCCCGTGACGAGCAGGAGGATGAACAGCAGGAGGGTGAAATTGACAGCCGGGGCTTCCATGTGGCGGGGCGAGTTGCTTTAGTCTTCGACTTTGAGAATGGCGAGAAACGCTTCCTGAGGCACTTCAACGGTGCCGATCTGCTTCATGCGTTTTTTGCCAGCTTTTTGTTTTTCCAGGAGCTTGCGCTTGCGCGAAATGTCTCCGCCATAACACTTGGCAAGCACGTTCTTGCGCATGGCTTTGATTGTCTCACGCGCGATGATGTTCGCCCCGATTGACGCCTGAATGGCGACGTCGAACATCTGCCTGGGTATGAGTTCGCGCATCTTTGCTGTGACTTCGCGGCCGCGGTATTGGCTTTGCGCACGGTGCACGATGATGGATAGCGCGTCGACCCGTTCACCGTTGATCAGGATATCCACCTTCACCACGTCGGCGGCTCGGTACTCGAGAAAGTGGTAATCCATGGAGGCGTAGCCGCGGGAGATGGATTTGAGCTTGTCGAAGAAGTCCAAAACAATCTCCGCCAGCGGCATCTCATACGTGAGTTGCACCTGCCGCCCCATGTAAGCCATGTTTTTCTGCACCCCGCGCTTCGCGTTGCACAAGGTCATGACGGGCCCCACATAGTCCTGCGGCATGAACAGCTTGACCTCGACGATCGGCTCGCGGATCTGCTCGATACGTCCCACGTCTGGCATTCGGGACGGATTATCCACAGTCAGAACTGTGCCATCGCGCAACTGGACCATGTAGACCACCGAGGGCGCGGTGGTGATGAGGTCCATGTCGTACTCACGCTCCAAGCGCTCTTGAACGATATCCATGTGCAGCAGCCCCAAAAAGCCGCAGCGGAAGCCAAACCCAAGCGCTGACGACACTTCTGGCTCAAACTGCAGCGCCGCATCGTTGAGCTGAAGCTTTTCAAGTGCATCGCGCAAGGCGTCATATTGGTTGGACTCGACCGGGTAAAGCCCTGCAAACACTTGCGGTTGCACCTCCTTGAATCCCGGCAGAGCCTGCGCAGCAGGCCTGTTCGCCAGCGTGACCGTGTCGCCCACGCGCGCGCCCTTGAGTTCCTTGATCGCCGCGATAACGAAACCCACTTCGCCAGCGGCAAGTTGCTGGCGCGCGACGGACTTGGGCGTGAACACACCGAGCTGTTCACAGCTGTATTGCGCACCGGTTGCCATGAGCAGGATCTTGTCGCGCACTTTGAGCACGCCATCCACGACACGCACGAGCATCACCACGCCGACGTAGCTGTCATACCAGGAGTCGATCACCAGCGCCTTGAGCGGTGCATCAGGGTCACCCTTGGGCGGCGGAATACGTGCAATCACCGCCTCCAGGATATCGTCGATCCCCATGCCGGTTTTGGCGCTGGCCAAAAGGGCATCTGAGGCGTCAATCCCAATCACATCCTCGATTTCCTGCCGCGCAGCATCTGGATCCGCCTGGGGAAGATCCATCTTGTTGAGCACCGGCACGACTTCCACGCCCAGCTCGATTGCCGTATAGCAATTGGCGACCGTCTGCGCTTCCACGCCCTGACTGGCGTCCACCACCAGGAGCGCACCTTCGCAGGCTGACAGCGAGCGGCTCACCTCATAGCTGAAGTCCACGTGACCGGGCGTGTCGATGAGATTGAGTTGGTAGATCTGCCCATCGCGAGCCTTGTAGGACAGGGCTGCCGTCTGTGCCTTGATGGTAATGCCGCGCTCGCGCTCGAGGTCCATGGAGTCGAGGACCTGGCTTTCCATCTCGCGGTCCGACAGACCGCCGCAACGCTGGATCAAGCGATCGGCCAATGTGGATTTGCCGTGGTCGATATGGGCGATGATGGAAAAATTGCGGATCAGTTGCATGCAATCTCGGTTCAACTCGCAGGCACCCTGCGGCTTGGACTTATATGGCCCTGCGACCGCGCGACCGGCAGTGTAGGCATGGGACTCGCGCGCAGGATGGGTTGTGGCTTACGGCGCCACAGGACAGACCAAAAAAAAGGCGCGGCAATTCAGGTCGCGCCTACCAACAAAAATCGTTTGGCAACTGCTTGTTGGACCTCTATTTTAAGCGCGCCTGGCGTTCAAACCCGCTCAAGACCACACCGCCCACATCCAAATGCGTAGAAAAATTTGTCCTATTGTCACAAAAAAGCGTGAGCAACGATGCGAACGGACTCAACTAGAGATATATCAATGAAAAACATGTAATCACCAGATCCGCATCACCTCGCAAGAGGGCTCGGCCTGACGAGGATAAATTGCGCGGTATCGCCGCGGCGCACCAGCAATGCAACGGGTTTCCCCGGCGGCAACGAGTTCGCGATTTCCTTGAACTGCTTGGCGCTGGTGATCTCAATATTGTTCAGGACCGTCACCACGTCACCGACCCTTAGTCCGTCCCCGCTGGCCGAGGCCTGCAACGCTTCGATCAAGACGCCCGATCGCACGCCCAGTTCTTTTTTCTGCGCATCGTTCAAATCCACGACCGCCACGCCAAGTGGACTCTTCTCGGCTCCTGTCTTCGGTACCGGCGCAGGTTTCTCGGTCGCCGCATCGGACTCCTTGGCCCAGGCGCCCACGGTCACTTGCAAAGTGCGCTCGGCCCCGCGGCGGAATACCTGCATCGGCACGCGCGTACCCGGCTTGACCTCCCCAACGATACGCGGCAAGTCAGTGGCGCGCTCGACAGTTTTGCCGCCGAACTTGGTAATGATGTCTCCGTCTTGAACGCCCGCCTTGTCGGCGGCGCCACCGGCCTCCACGCTTCGCACCAGAGCGCCAATGGGCTTGCCCAATCCAATCGACTCAGCCAGTTCGCGGCTCACGCCATCAATGGCTACACCAATCTTGCCGCGCACAACATAGCCGGTGGTTTTGAGCTGGTTCGCCACACGGATGGCCTCGTCAATCGGAATGGCGAAGGAGATCCCCATGAAACCGCCTGTTCGGCTGTAGATCTGTGAGTTGATGCCGACGACCTGCCCCTGCATGTTGATCAATGGCCCCCCCGAATTGCCCGGGTTCACCGCCACGTCGGTCTGGATGAACGGCGAATAGTCCCCCGTATCCCGCCCCTTGGCGCTGACGATGCCGGCGGTCACCGTATTTTCCAGCCCAAACGGCGATCCGATGGCCACCACCCATTCGCCGACCTTGATTTTTTTCGAGTCGCCGATGCTCACGATTGGCAAATTCTTGGCGTCGATTTTCAAGACCGCCACATCTGTGCGTTTGTCAGTGCCGATCACCTTAGCCTTGAACTCTCGCTTGTCGGTGAGCGTGACCATGACTTCATCGGCGCCATCAACCACATGGGCATTGGTCATGACGTATCCGTCGGCACTGAGGATGAAGCCTGATGCGACGCCCGTGGGCTGTTCCTGCCCCTCGCCCTTGGGCGCCGAACCGCTTCCCGGAGGGGCTGCGGGCGGCACGGGAATCCCGAAGAAGCGGCGCAGGAATTCACGTGTTTGGTCGTCCATCTGCGGCGACTGATCCAGCGCTGCCTTCTTGTACGTGCGAATGTTGACCACGGAAGGGCCGACCTTCTCCACAAGTCCCGTGAAGTCAGGTAACCCGCAGGAACCAGGGCAGTTCGCCCCCGCCGCGGGAGCGGCGAAGGCAACGGGGCCAAATGGGGCGACCAAGCCCAGACAGAGGACGAGTGCGGCAAAACGTGTATTCACGAATAACTCCATTGATGGGTATGCGCCCGCCGGTTGGGGACGCCAACCATCTGAGCGGTGCGGTGAAACTTCAGGCTGCCGGGCGCCCCTGCACTGGCGCCAAACGAAAGCAACGCGCTCAGGATAAACGATGCGCCAAATTGCAACGTATTGTGACTGCCATTTGGACTTAGCGAAGCCGCGCAATCGAATCTGCGAACAGCTTGAGGGTCTTCGTTGGCACGGCACCAATTGCAATGACCGACCAAGCACCCTTGCGATCGAGCAAGGCATTGGTCTCGCCCATGTGCAGGCTTGCGCCGTGCTGCTGCGTATCGGCGGTCGAGCCGCCGAAGAGCGAAACCGAGGCCAGCCCATCGCTGAAAAGCCATTGGGTCACTTCGACCGGCTTGGCGCGCAGCAACAGCCTGCGCTGATAGATGCCCACCGACTTGAAGCCGGGGGGCGGTTTGCTCAGCGTCCAACCCTGTGCCCTCGACGTCGTGGGCGTGGCCCGCATATGCTCCACTTGGTAGCCTCCTGTGCCGCGCAGCGCCTGCGCGACCATATCAGGCTTGGGTGGGGGGTTGAGATTGAGTTGCGTAAACGCCACCTGATCGAGCACATTGCCCTGATCGTCCAGGGTCTGTGCTTTCACCAAGAGGTCTGAGGTCCGCTCCGTCCACAGCCTGTAGCCGTAGCGCAGATCGTCACGCGGAGTGATTCGTGTCACCTCGCAGACGTATCCGGCGCAGCGCTCCTGTCCCTCGTGCTGCATGGAGTACAACGCCGCGAGCTCGGCACGCGGTGTCTTGAGCACACGTGGAAAGCTAAAGTCGGTTTGATGATCCTCGACGACAACGAGCCGCTCGGCCGGAAGGATGGTGCGCGTTTTCTCATTCTCGCATAGCAAGATACGCCGCTCTCCGTCGAGCGTTTCAACCTTCTCCAGCGTGCTCCCCTTCGTCACATAGTGATCAATCGTCGAGCTGACCATGCGCCCTCCGGACTGCACGACGAAGATTCCCGAGTAGTTGCGCCGCTGGGCCGCATGGCTCACCCGCTCCAACCATGCCTGCAAATCCTCCGCCGCATCTGGTTTCACAGCAGAGGAGACTTCCGGCCTGCTGGTGACTGCCATGGGCTGCGCTGAGCTGGCCAGGGAGCCGCTCTGCTCAGCCGAAGCGATCGTGCTGGCCGCCTTGGCCGAAAGCGGCACAAGGCTAAGCATGCCCCACAGGACGAGCTGCCGCAGGCGCGATGTTTGCAGACGCAAAAACTCAGCGCGACGCGGCCACACGGAATTCCGCTTCATGAATGTCGGCTAGTGAGTAAGGCAATACGCTGCCCGCCAGTTGCTGATGCGCCATAAGGTACTGCGCCCAAGAACCCGCCTGCTGATCAGCCACGCCAAGCACGACCGGCACTTCACCGCGCGCGTGCGTTGCCGTTAGCGCCACCGTGCGTTGCGATATGACCCGGGTTGGCAGTGCCTGCAACCCCGATTGCACCCGGCCCGCAATGCTTTGCTCATCATGCCGAGATGGCCACGTTGAAAAGCTCACGAGAGCCACAGCAGCGACGCTCGCCACGGCAGCGCCCACTGCGCTCCAGTGCCTGCGCCCGCGCTGAGACGCCTGGTCCTTCTCGCGCTGCGCGTTGCGAACTGCACGCGGCAGGCACTGCACCGGTTCGCGGCTGAGTCGCTCGGAAAACCTCTGGATAAAGGCGCGCTCATCGGCCAGCGGCACCAGTTCAGATGAACGCAGAAGATCACCAATCTGGTGGTACTGCAACCAGGTGTCTCGCGCGGCCTCATGCGACGAGAGCTCGCGCAACGCGTCGTCCAGCGCGGCGCTATCCAACGCCAAGCCTTCGCCCTCGAACTCGCCATCCATCAGCGCCGAAATTCGTGCCGGCATCATCGGCTGCTTCATACTGAACTGCTCCATCTCAACGCTCCAGATGAACTTGCACTTGCGCCCTCACCAGCGCTCGCCCGATTTCGTACCGAGCAAAGGGCGCAACTGCTTTGCGATGGCCTCGCGCGCCCGAAAAATGCGCGAACGCACGGTGCCGACCGGGCAACGCATGACCTGCGCAATATCCTCGTAACTCATGCCTTCAATCTCGCGCAGCGCGATTGCGGTGCGCAAATCTTCCGGCAACGCATCCATTGCCGCATTCACGGTACGTGCAATTTCCCGCCCGCCAAGAACAGCCTCGGGTGTTTCCATGTCGATTAGTTGCTCACCTGGCACAAAAGTTTCGCCATCGTCAGAAATGGTTGACGACTCGCGCACGATCGGGTCGCGCGCGCCGTCGGCAATGGCCTTCTTGGCCGTGTTGACGGCGATGCGGTAGAGCCACGTGTAAAACTGGCTGTCGCCACGGAACTGGCCAATTGCACGGTAAGCGCGAAGAAACGTCTCCTGCGCCACATCCTCCGCCAATGATTGATCGCGAACGAATCGGGAGATGAGCCGGAAAATGCGGCGTTGGTACTTGATCACCAGAAGCTCAAATGCCTTCTGGTCGCCGCTTTGAACCCGCTGGACGAGCAGTTGATCGGAAATCGACTCAACCACGAGAGCAGTCACAGCGCAAGGCGGGTGCGCAGCTCTCGCCAGGCCGTGGGGGAGATGTCGGCCGACACGGGCAACACCACACGCCCCTTGCTGGTCACAGCTAGCACCACGAGTTGCCCCGGAAGCCTCATTCCCCGCACTTCAGCAAGATCCTCCTGGCGGTGGCCCTGCAGGAGCTTCCACCCGGACGCGCCGTGGATCAGCGTGAAGGGATGGATCTTCCAGTACGGAAACTGCGCAGCGAGCACAAGGAGGAACACCGCCAGTGCCAGTCCGCCCATGACGGCAAGCTCGCGTTCGCCACGCCACTCCCAGACATTCCAACCGGCGGCCAACGCCACGGCCAAGTCAAAACCCGTCAACAGCGCATGCCAGCGCACGAAACGCTCGACATGCAACTGAAATTGCGGGATCACGTTCATACCGATGAGCAGGACCTCAGACTCGGCGAAAGACAAGTGATCCGTTCGTTCCGCCAAAACCGAAATTGTTCTTGAGTGCGTGCTCGATGGGCATCTCACGTGCGGTATTGGCGCAATAATCGAGGTCGCATTCCGGGTCTGGCGTGAATAAATTGATGGTGGGAGGCGAAACCTGATGATGCAACGCGAGCACCGTGAACACCGACTCCAATCCGCCAGCCCCACCAAGCAGATGCCCGGTCATGGATTTGGTGGAATTGACCACGAGATCCTTAGCATGCGCACCGAATGCCGCCTTGATCGCATCGGTTTCGTTTTTATCACCCAGCGGAGTGGATGTGCCGTGCGCGTTAAGGTATTGAACCTGCTCAGGAGCAATCTCCGCATTGCGCAGCGCTGCCAACATGCACTTGCGCGGGCCGTCAACATTGGGGGCCGTGATGTGGTGCGCGTCGGCGCTCATGCCGAAACCGAGAAGCTCGGCATAAATCCGGGCGCCGCGCTTTTTTGCGTGTTCCCATTCCTCCAGCATCATGATGCCTGCACCCTCGCCCAGCACGAAGCCGTCGCGATCCTTGTCCCAGGGCCGGCTGGCTGTTGCTGGATCGTCGTTACGGGTGGACAGTGCACGCGCGGACGCAAAACCGCCGATCCCCAAAGGGCAGACGGTCGCTTCCGCACCGCCGGCCACCATGGCGTCAGCATCGCCGGACTCGATCAAGCGCGCCGCCAGTCCGATCGCGTGCAGTCCCGTGGTGCAGGCCGTTACCACGGCAAGATTGGGCCCTCGAAATCCGTACTGGATTGACAGATGGCCCGAGATCATGTTGATGATGGACGACGGCACAAAGAATGGCGAGATCCGCCGCGCGCCGCGGTCGATGAATTCCTGGTAGGTCTGCTCGATCATCGGCAGGCCGCCGATACCGGACCCCACCATCACGCCGATGCGCTCCGGGTCGACACCCGACGAATCGGCCAATCCGCTGTCCCGCACGGCTTGTATGGACGCTGCCATCCCGTAATGGATGAAGGTGTCCATATGACGGGCCTCCTTAACGGGGATGTAGGCGCCCACGTCAAAGTCACGCACCTCGCCAGCAATCTGCGCGGCGAATGTGGATGCGTCAAATTTGGTGATACGTCCGATCCCGGATTTTCCGGCAAGCAGATGACTCCAGGCATCTTCGACCGTGTTGCCAATGGGCGAGATGATGCCCAGACCGGTGATGGCGATTCGACGGCGCAGACTCATAGGACAGGGGTTCGCAAAGCGGAATCGAATAGGGAAAAGGAATGTATCGCACACATGCAACCGAGCCGAACAGGCTCAGGCTGCAAGTTCAAGGCTCTGCGCGCCGAACGCGGCCCGCAGCCTGGAGCACACCCGCGCCGCCGTATGGCGGGCGCACCCATGCTCAAGCCTTGTGGTGCTGTTTGGCGTAGTCAACCGCCAGTTGCACGGTCGTGATCTTTTCGGCGTCCTCATCGGGAATTTCGATGCCGAATTCATCCTCCAAAGCCATCACCAATTCCACCGTATCCAGCGAGTCTGCGCCCAGGTCATTGACGAAGGATTTTTCATTCGTGACCTGGTCTTCGGCCACACCCAACTGCTCGGCAATGATCTTTTTGACGCGCTGCTCAATATCACTCATGTAATTCTCCATAAAAAAGGCTATCGAATTCTAACAATCCGGATGCGAACGCCCCGACGATCAAGTCATATACATGCCGCCGTTCACGTGCAGTTCCACACCGGTGATGTAACTGGCGTGCGGGCTGACGAGAAAACCGACGGCATGGGCGATGTCGTGGGGCTGCCCCAGGCGCCCCAGCGGAATGCGGGTCAGAAGGGCCTGCGAGGCGGCCTCGCCAAGCGAGCGTGTCATGTCGGTGTCGATGAAACCCGGTGCGACGCAGTTCACGGTGATATTCCGGCTGCCAAGTTCCTGCGCCAGCGCCCGAGTCATGCCGGCCACACCTGCCTTGGCCGCGGCGTAATTGGCTTGACCCGGATTGCCCGAGGCGCCCACAACCGAGGTAATGTTGACAATCCGCCCTGCGCGCTGCTTCATCATGGGCCGGATCGCCGCACGACACAGACGAAATACAGCGCTCAGATTCGTTTCGATCACGAGCGCCCAATCGTCGTCCTTCATGCGAAGGGCCAAGGTGTCGCGGGTGATGCCCGCGTTGTTGACCAGAATATGCAAGCCGCCGCGCTCCCGAACCAAACGATCGATGAGCGCTTCGCCGGCATGGGCATTGGTCACATCGAGCACAACACCCTCGCCCGCACTCGCCAGCGCCCCGGCAATTTGCGCAGCGCCAGCCTCGCTGGTCGCCGTCCCCACGATGAACGCGCCCTGCCGGGCAAGCTCGGCCGCGATCGCTTGCCCGATGCCGCGGGTGGCACCAGTGACCAGAGCGACTTGCCCGGCCAATGGAAGTTGGGGTGATGTCATAGTAAAGCCTCCATGATCGTTTGCGCGCTGGCCAGGTCCACGAGCGCATGACCGCTCAGGGCCGGATCGATTCGACGCGAGAGCCCCGCCAGCACCTTGCCCGGCCCACACTCGACAATTTGGCTGCAACCCGCCGCGGCCAAGGCGTGCACACACTCCACCCAGCGGACGGGACTTGCCGCCTGGGCTGCGAGCGCACGCCGTATGGCTTGCGGCTCGGGGTGTTGAGCAACATCGACGTTGTGGATGACGGGAATATCGGGGCTGCGCACCGGAACCTGCTCCAAGTACTGCGCCAGGCGCTCGGCCGCTGGTTTGAGTAGGCTGCTGTGAAATGGTGCTGAAACGGGCAAAGGCAACGCGCGCTTGGCGCCACGGGCCTTTAGCAAAATGCATGCGCGTTCCACCGCTGCCTTGGTGCCTGCAATGACCACCTGGCCTGGCGCGTTGAAATTCACCGCCTCGACCACTTCACCGCCCTCTGTGGCAGCCTCGGCACATGCGTCGCGCACCGCTGCATCGTCCAAACCCAGGACGGCTGCCATGCCGCCGCTACCCACAGGAACTGCTTCCTGCATGACTTGAGCGCGAAAGCGCACGAGCGGCAGTGCGTCAGCAAATGCAATGGCACCGCCGGCCACCAACGCGGTGTATTCGCCGAGGCTGTGGCCGGCCATGTACTGAGGTTTGCCGCCGCCCTCAGCGCGCCATAGACGCCACAGCGCCACGCCTGCAGTAAGCATGACGGGCTGCGTGTTGGTCGTGAGATTAAGGGCCTCGGCGGGACCCTCCGCGATCAGCCGGCCGATGTCCTGGCGCAGCGCATCGCCAGCCTCCTGCAAGGTTTCGCGCACAACGGTGTGACCGGCGGCACCGTCCAGCATTCCGACGGCTTGCGAGCCTTGGCCAGGGAAAACGAAGGCAAAGGTTTTCATCGATGATGGTGCGGATTAAGCGTTTGGCACGTCTGGGCAAATGGCGTTGAAGGGTTTTCAACGACGCGAACTAGCATGCAGACCGTCATGGGTTAATAGTCGAGGAGCGCAGCGCCCCATGTCAGACCACCACCCACGGCTTCAAACAACAGGGTGTCGCCCCGGCGTATGGTGCCAGCCCGCACAGCCGTATCAAGCGCCAAGGGGATGGACGCCGCTGAGGTATTGCCATGATCGGCCACGGTCTGCACCACCTTCTCTGCCGGGATCCCCAGCTTTTTTGCCGTGTGCAACATGATGCGAATGTTGGCTTGGTGCGGCACCATCCAGTCCACATCTTCGGGCTTGCGGCCGGACTTGGCCAGCACCTCGCGGGCGACATTCTCGAGCACGTGCACAGCTTGCTTGAACACAGCCGGGCCATCCATCTTGAGGAACGGGTGTCCACTGATCTCGCCCGAGGCGACCCGGCCTGGCGTGCACAAGATGCCAGCCTGGCGACCATCGGCATGCAGGCTGGACGCCAGCAAGCCCGGCGTCTGGCTCTCCGCCAGCACCACGGCCCCGGCACCATCACCGAACAGCACACAGGTGCTGCGGTCCTTGAAGTCAAGGATCCGGGAGAAGACCTCAGTCCCGATGACAAGGGCATGACGCGCCAAGCCGCCGCGTACGAACTGATCAGCAATGGTCAACGCGTAGACGAAGCCCGCACACACCGCCTGCACATCGAATGCTGCACCGCCCCCAGCCCCTAACCGGCCTTGAATGAGCGCGGCATTCGAGGGGAAGATCATATCGGGCGTGGACGTGGCGACGATGATCAGATCAATGTCCTGAGCGACCAGGCCCGCTGCTTCAAGCGCGCGCCGCGCCGCTTGCTCACCAAGATCCACGCTCGTTGTGTCGGCACCAACAAAATGGCGGTGGCGGATGCCTGTGCGCTCGACGATCCATTCATCACTGGTTTCGATGCCATCACGAGCCAACCGTGCGGCAAGCTCATCGTTGCTGACCTTGTTGGGCGGGAGATGGCTGCCGGTGCCGATGATGCGGGAATAGCGCGACATGGAAGCGGGATGGAATGTTTCGGATGAAAGGAGCCGGGATGAAACCCAGCGTCGGAAAGCGGATAGACGCCCAGCCCAAGCGAATCAGGGACTGGCAGCGGAAAGCGGTGCAGCGGGCGGGGTTGCTGCTTTTTCGCCCTGCAAGTGCAGTGCAGCAAGGATGCGTTCAATCTCCTGCACAACTTGGCCCTCCACCGCTTCATAGGCCCGTTCCAGCGCTTGCTGAAAAGCGAAGTCGTCTGCGGAGCCGTGGCTTTTGAATACCAGACCGCGCAGCCCAAGAAGGGCCGCGCCGTTGTAGCGACGGTGATCGACGCGGCTGCGAAAGCGTTTGAGCACTGGCATGGCTGCCAGCGCCATGAGCTTCGTCCAAGGACTGCGCGTGAATTCCTGCCGGATCATCCCGGTCAGCATCTGCGCCAGCCCTTCGGATGTCTTGAGCGCAACGTTACCCACGAATCCATCACACACGACGATGTCCGCGGTGCCCTTGAAGATGTCGTTGCCCTCGACGTTCCCCAGAAAATTGAGGCGGCCTTCGGCGTGAGCCTGGCGCAGCAGTTCACCCGCACGCTTGATCATCTCATTGCCCTTGATCACCTCTTCGCCGATATTAAGGAGCCCGACCCGGGGGTTCGGGTGCCCCCCAGCCGCGGCGAACGCGGTGCCCATCACGGCGAATTGCAGCAAATGCTCCGCCTCGCAGTCGACATTGGCGCCCAGATCCAGCATCAGCGTGCCGCTACCTGCCGCATTCGGCAGGTATGTGGCGATGGCCGGACGGTCAATTCCAGGCAGAGTCTTGAGCACATAGCGTGCAACAGCCATCAGCGCACCCGTGTTTCCCGACGAGACACAGGCATCGGCAGTCCCGTCTTTCACCAATTCAATGGCGCGGCGCATGGACGAATCTTTCTTGCGTCGCAGCGCGACCTCGACAGAGTCTTCCATGGTGACGACCTCGGCAGCCGGCACGATTTGAACGCGAGGGTGCCCATCCAGCCCATGCTGGCGAAGCCCCGCCTGCATGGCCTCGGGCTGCCCCACGAGCAGCATCTGGCAGCCCGCATGCCGATCAAGCAGGCCACGGCAGGCTGGCAGGGTGACCGACACGCCATAGTCGCCACCCATGACGTCCACGGCGAGACTAGCGGCCATGAACAGGGTGCAAGGCCAAGTTGAACAGATGCATGATGCAAACTGCGGCTAGGCGGCGATCGGCCGGCCGGGTCAGGTCACTCGGCACCGTTGCCGCAGCCGCTCAGGCGCGCTCGAGGACTCGACATGAACTGCGCGTGCCGGCAGCTCACTCTTCCGATTTGGTCTTTACGACCTTGCGTCCGCGGTAAAACCCGGTTGGGCTGATGTGGTGGCGCAAATGCACTTCACCGGTGGTGGGCTCAAGCGCCACAGGAGGCTGACCCAAATGCTGGTGCGAGCGATGCATGCCGCGCTTGGACGGCGATTTCTTGTTCTGCTGGACGGCCATAGTGCTACCCCGTGCGAAAAATCCAACGATTGTACACGCGCAGGCTTCTTGGGTTCCGAAAATCTAGCCCGGCTTTTTCAGCCGCGCCAACGCGGCGAACGGCGACTCGCGAGTCCCGCGAACCTGCGCCTCGGCAGCTCGGTTTTGCAGGCCCTCGGCCACGATGGGCTGAGGACACACGTCATGCATGGGAACCAGCGGTAGCGCGAGGATGAGCTGGTCTTCCACCAGGCTGCGGACATCCGTCGCTCCACGCACGCACAAGGCCTCTTCCTCGGACTCGAGTTCCTCGATGGTCAACTCGGGCTCCTCCTCAACCAGCCGGAACAGCGCCGTGTCATGCACTTCCTGCATGGAACCCTGCAGACATCGTTGGCACTGCATCGGCAGCACCGCCTGTACACTCAACTCCACCACGGCCTGAGCTGGCTGGCCAGCTCGTTGCCGCATGAATCCACGCAAGCTCCAGTTTGCATGCAAGGATTTCAGGGAAGTGGGTGTGCCCATGAGCGAGGACGCCAAGCGGGGCAAATCAGGCACGGCAAACCGCCCCTCAAGCACACGCTGCTGCCGCGCAAACTCTTGCAGATTCAGGCGCAATTCCTCGGTGGGCGCAGGACTGGCAGGATCATCTCGCATCATGGGCGCAGTGTAGCCCCGCATACTTTCGCTTACCTGCCCGCCTTGGCAATACTCCTAAACTTAAGAGTTTTCCGCCTCGATCCTGCGCGTCGTACACGGCGCGCCGCAAGCGCCCATGCAGCGAAAAGGACGGGTCCAGTTTTCGATTTTTCCGGATACTTACATGGATTGGATTGCACGCTTGTTTCCTACAGGTTGGACTCACTTTCTCGCTGGAGGTGTTGCGATCGGCGCGGGTGTGAGCCTACTGTTTCTTCTCACCGGGTTCATTGGCGGAGTGAGCACTGCGTATAGCGCCGTATGGTCCTATTTCAGCTCGTGGCCACACTTTCGACAAGAGAAATTCATAGCCACCCGCAACTGGCGGCTGACCTATGCGTTGGGGATGATCCTGGGAGCCCTGGTGTTCACGATCGCCTTCAATCACGGCGAGAGTTTCGTGACTCGCGTTCCGACCTGGCAACTTCTGTTCGGGGGCGTCATCGGCGGCTTCGGTGCCCGTATGGGCGGCGGGTGCACATCAGGCCATGGCATCTGCGGCCTTGGCTCGCTGCAATTGCCATCGCTCTTGGCGGTCATCACCTTTCTCTTCACCGCGATCGTTACCGCGCATGTGGTGCGAGCGCTTGGGGGATTCTGACATGCTCAAACGCGTACGCCCCCTGCCTGTACTCGTCTCCGCCCTGCTCGCCGGCAGCCTCTTCGGCTTCGGTCTAGCCTTGTCAACCATGGTCAAGCCCGAGGCGATCATCCAGTTCCTGCTCCTCAGAAATATGGGCCTTTTGCTGGTCATGGCCGGCGCCGCTTTCGTCGTGATGCTGGCCTATCGCTTCATCCCCAGACTCATGCGCACCCCAGTGTTCGGCCTAGGCTGGGGTGTTCATCCCTCTCACCTCAACGCCCGTACGATTATCGGTGCCGCGCTGTTCGGGGTGGGATGGGGCTTGAGCGGTGTGTGTCCCGGCCCTGCGCTGGCCGCGCTTGGCGTTGGCAACTGGCCACTCCTTTATGTGATCGGTGGAATCCTGATTGGCGCCTGGCTTGAGGGCCGGTTTTTCGAAAAGGACTGAAAGACATGCACGGCATTGCGCAGCCGCATGACCATCCGCCCCTGGTGCTCGCCTCGACCTCGGTCTACCGACGCGAGCTTTTGCAACGCCTGCGCCTTGCCTTCTCTGTGCGCAGCCCGCAGACCGACGAAACTCAACTGCCGAGTGAAGCGCCACGCGAGATGGCGTTGCGATTGGCCAAGGCCAAAGCAAGTGCCGTCGCGTCCTTCGAACCTGGGGCTTGGGTCATCGGGTCGGACCAGGTATGCGCATGCGAGGGGCGTGTCCTGGGCAAACCTGGTAGCCATGATGCAGCCGCTGCGCAGTTGCGCCTCCTGAGCGGACGCGAGTCGGTGTTTCATACGGCAATTGCACTCGTCGCGCCGGATGGCCGGACGCAGGTGCAGGAGGTCCCTACGCGGGTACGCATGCGCCTGCTAACCGACATGCAGATCGAGGCCTATTTGCGCGCGGACCAACCCTACGACTGCGCCGGCAGCGCCAAGTCCGAGAGTCTCGGGATCGCGCTCGTTGAAGCCATCAGCAGCGACGATCCAACGGCAATTGTCGGGCTACCACTCATTGCCCTGTGCAACATGCTTCTCGCTGCGGGATTTCCCGTATTGGGGTCTGCCGCGTGATGGAGCCGCCCAGGACGCAGGAGGGCAGGCTCCTACTGGTTCCAACGCCATTGGCCGACGTGGCGCAGACGCCGCTCAGCGATATTTTGCCGCAGGCCACGATCCACGCTGCCAGCGCGCTGCACCACTGGATCGTTGAAAACGCAAAGACGGCGCGGGCCTTTCTGGGGGCCATTCATGCGGTTTCGCCCCTGCGGGTGCCCTTGCAGCAGCATGTCATGGCGGTGCTTCCCAAGCATTCACAACTAGACCGTGCTTCCACACGCTCGCTGTTGCAGGCCGCGCGAAATGGGCAGGACATCGGACTGCTGTCGGAAGCCGGCGCACCGTGCATCGC
Organism: Thiomonas sp. FB-Cd; assembly: GCF_000733775.1. NCBI lineage: Bacteria > Pseudomonadati > Pseudomonadota > Betaproteobacteria > Burkholderiales > Thiomonas > Thiomonas sp. FB-Cd. The sequence continues at coordinate 126,820 of NZ_JPOE01000005.1, forward strand.
AGATCCGGGCGCAGCAGTCGTTGCGGCCGCGCATGAGCTGGGCATTACCGTCGTGCCGCTGGTCGGCCCAAGCAGCATTCTTCTCGGGCTCATGGCAAGCGGTCTGGATGGCCAGCGTTTCGCCTTTCAGGGCTATCTGCCCGTTCAGGCCGAGGCTCGCGACGCGACGATCCGGGCCCTCGAGCGCGAAAGCGCCCAGCGCCATCAGACGCAGTTGTGCATCGAAACACCCTACCGCAACGCTTCGCTGCTGCTGGCCATGACCCGCGTTCTGCAACCGGCGACGCGGCTGACTGTGGCTTGCGGTCTTACAGGACCGCAGGCGTTCGTGCGCACACGCACTGTGGAGCAATGGCGCCATGAAGGGATCGCCATGCCCGAAAAGATTCCGGCGCTTTTCGGTTTTTTGGCGGACTGACCGGCTCGCAAAAGGCTGTCTCCTGCGTCACTGCAGCGACCAACCACCGCTTTGCATCATCTCGTGCATGGCGCCCATGCCGAGAGACGCACCGAAACGCTTGGCTAGCCGGTCCACCACGTTTTCACTCCGGGTGTAGTCCACCAGCGTTTTTTCATGCACCACGTCGCGCGCCACACTGTCGGTGTCGCCAAAACCGTCCGCCAGACCTTGCTGCACCGCGGATTCGCCAGTCCACACCAGTCCGGAGAAGGTATCGTCGTTGATTTTCAACCGCTTGCCGCGCCCCTTCTCGACTGCGGCAATGAACTGCATGTGGATCTGCTTGAGCATCCCCAACGCGTAGGTCTTCTGGTCTTCGGGCATGGGCGAAAAAGGATCCATGAATCCCTTTTTAGCGCCTGCCGTGAGCAGGCGCCGGGTTACCCCCAACTTGTCCATCAGCCCTGATACGCCAAACCCCTCCATCAACACGCCGATGGATCCGACCAAGCTTGCCGGGTTCACGTAGATCTTGTCGGTTGCCACTGCGATGTAATAGGCTGCCGAGGCGCAGACCTCGTCGCAAACCGCGTAGATGGGTATGTGCTTGTGCCTTGCGCGCAGGCGCCAGATCTCCGCGTTGATCTGGCTGGCCTGCACCGGACTGCCCCCGGGGCTGTTGATACGAAGGATCACGGCCTTGGTGTTCGCATCATCAAAGGCATCCTGCAAAGCAGCGTTGATGTTGTCCGCGCTGGCAACCGACGAGGCAGAAATCTCCCCGTTGATCTCGACCAGTGCCGTGTGCGCGCCAGCCGACGTCCCGCTCGTGTACTCGGCGATGTAGCCACCACCAAGCACGGCCAGCAGCAGACCGAGGAAGACCAGGCGAAAAAAAATCGACCAGCGGCGAGCACGACGCTTTTCGGCGACGATTTCCAATACCAACCTTTCCATCACGCTGCGCTCCCATGCGCCGGAAGGCGGATGCGCAGAGTCGCCGAGCGCGGGTTCTCGTGGAAAGTCTTCAGGATGCTTATCGTTCATGGCTTTTCAGGCAGCGTCGTCGCGTGCGGCACCAAAGCCGCGCGCGGGCAGAATACCAGTGTGCGCTGACCCACATGCTGCTGCAGGCTCATTTGCCAAGAAGAAAACGCTGCAGCGAGGCCACTGAATCGGCCACATAGACGGGCTGCAATGCAGCCAGTTCACGAGCGTCGTGAGCCCCGTAAGTTACGGCAAGCGCGGCAGCGCCTGCATTACGCGCCATGAGCAGGTCGTGGGTCGTGTCGCCAATCATCAGGGTTTCCTCGGGGCCATGGCCGAGCGTCTCCATGATCTGTTGCAGCATGGCCGGGTGCGGCTTGGACTCACTCTCATCGGCTGTGCGCGTTGCATCGAACAGATGGCGCAGGTCGGTGTGGTCAAGTGCGCGGTCCAGTCCCAGCCGCGACTTGCCAGTGGCTACGGCGATGCTATGCCCGGCGGATTTGAGTGCCAGCAGCATGTCGAGCGCGCCAGGAAACAATGTAAGGTCGTTGTCGTGTGCAAAGTAGTGACGGCGGTAGGCCTGCGAGAGCTTGTCGTAATCACCTGGGTCCAGCATCGGTGCGGCGAAGCGCAAGGCATCGCCCAGGCCCAGGCCGATCACATAGGACGCATCAACATCGCTGGGCACGGCGAGGCCCAAATCCCGACAGGCGGCCTGGATCGACCGGGTGATGACGGCGGTGGAGTCCATCAAGGTCCCATCCCAATCGAAGACCAGGAGGGAATATGCGGTTCGTGCAGGGGACATATGCGTGTTCAGGATTGGGGGGACGGCCGGCACAGTTCACTGAGGCGCCGCAACCAGCGTGCGTCTTCTTCCGGCCAGTCGGCCGTCAGCACCAACGGCTGACCGCTGTGTGGGTGATTGAGCGCCAGCCTGGCCGCGTGCAAAAACATGCGGGCGTTGCCAGGCAACCCTGCCAGCAGACCGCCTCGTGCCAGAGTCCGGTTGAAGGCCTCGGACCCGTACTTTTCATCGCCCACAATGGGGAACCCCAAGCTTTGTAGATGCACGCGGATCTGATGGGTGCGCCCCGTGTGGATCCGTGCCTCAAGCAGGGTCAATCCCGGCACGCCCGTCGCTGTGACCAGCGCGGAATCTGGCCAAGGGTAGCGCTGCAGGGGACGAAACTGGGTTCGAGCCGGTTGGCCCTCGCCAGCCGCCGCCACCCTTACGCGCCGCTCGCCTGAGACTGTGAGGAATTTATGCAGAGGCGTGTTCACCGTGACCGCATCACCCTTCCACAACCCGGCCACGAGTGCAAAATACCGCTTGTCAGCCTCGCGCTCGCGCAGACTGGCGTGCACGGCAGTCAGGGCACTGCGCTTTTTGGCCAACAGCAACACTCCGGAAGTATCACGATCGAGCCGATGAACCAATTCCAGAAAACGCCCCTCCTGGCCTGCACGCATGGATTCGATCACCCCGAAACTCAGACCCGACCCACCATGCACGGCGATTCCTGCCGGCTTATTGATGGCCAGTAGCCACGCGTCCTCATGCAGAATCGGGTATTGCCGAGCCGGCGCTGCCGTGCCTGGCGGTGCGGTGCGGATCGGCGGCACACGCACCTGATCCGACTCGTTCAACTTCTGCGACGCCTCGGCGCGCGCGCCATTGACGCGCACTTCGCCCGAACGCACGATGCGATAAATGTGGCTGCGAGGCACCCCTTTGAGCACGCGCGCGAGAAAGTTGTCCAAGCGTTGGCCTGCCCCTGATTCGCCCACTGGGAGCACGGTGGCTGCTGCTGGAGTGGGAGGGTGCATATAATTGGCGTACGAAGCGCGTGCTAACAGAGGCCGGCTGAGTGGATGGATGTGCATCTGAATGCCGTGGGGCCTGAATCAAACTGAAGGATTCACGCCCATTGATCTGGCATTTTAGGTCCGCATCCGTGCCGCTTTCGAGAACTCCGCCAATGGGAGCCCCGAAGCGGCAACCCAACCGACGGGCATGGTCTCTGCGCAGCGCCGAAGTCCGCACGTCCAGCGGCCCAGACCCAAGAGGTTGTCTGGCCTGCTGCTGGATCAGCAAGCTCGAAGTCTGAACGAACAGAATGCCCCATATGACCCGGCCCCAGGCCGCGGTCCATGACAAAACGCATAACGTGCCCATTCCCAACTGCCTTTATCCCGCCCCGCGCACTGCGCCCGCTGTCGGCATCGCATGCCGCGCGGCGCGTCGTCTGGGGTTGTGGTTCGCGGATGGAACGTGTGAAGCTAATCCGTGCCTGAGCATGCATCCATGCCCAGATCCCGGTGGCTGCGCCTCACTCACGAGGCTTTTGTCCTGAAGGAGGTGGCGAGCTTGCTCGCCACCTTGTGGTCATTCTCCAGTCTGGCACCGTGCCTGCTGCGCGAGTTGGGTCCAAGTGGCCCCGTTGCAGTCACGCAGCCCGCCCGATGGGTGGGATGGAGATATTGAAATGAAACGTATGTTGTTTAATGCGACGCAGGCCGAAGAGCTTCGCGTCGCCATCGTCGAAGGTCAGAAGCTGCTGGACATCGACATCGAGCAGGTCGGGCGCGAGCAGCGCAAGGGCAATATTTACCGTGCCGTCGTCACTCGGGTTGAGCCCTCGCTCGAAGCATGTTTCGTCGACTATGGCGAGGAACGCCACGGGTTCCTCCCGTTCAAAGAGATCTCGCGCCGCTACTTCAAGGATGGCGTGGCACCCTCGCAGGCACGCATCCAGGACGTGATCCGCGAAGGCCAGGAAATGCTGGTCCAGGTGGAAAAGGAAGAGCGCGGCAATAAAGGTGCTGCGCTCACCACTTTCATCTCGCTGGCCGGGCGCTATCTCGTGCTGATGCCCAATAACCCTCGCGGCGGCGGCGTGAGCCGCCGCATTGAGGGCGAAGACCGTCAGGAACTGCGCGAAACCATGGAACAGTTGCAGTACCCCGACGGCATGAGCCTGATCGCCCGGACGGCTGGCATCGGGCGCAGTGCTGAGGAACTCCAGTGGGACTTGAACTACCTGCTCAAACTCTGGTCGGCGATCGAAGAGGCCGGCGAGTCACAAAAAGGTGCTTTCCTCATCTACCAGGAGTCATCCCTGGTCATCCGCGCGATCCGCGATTACTTCACGAGTGACATCGGTGAAATTCTGATCGACACACAAGATGTGTACGAGCAGGCCCATCAGTTCATGGCGCACGTCATGCCTGATAACGTGGACCGCGTCAAGCGTTACCGCGATGACCTTCCTCTGTTCTCGCGCTTCCAGATCGAGCACCAGATCGAGACCGCGTACTCGCGCACCGTCAACCTGCCGTCGGGCGGCGCTATCGTTATCGACCACACCGAAGCACTTGTGGCCGTCGACGTGAATTCGGCGCGCTCCACGCGCGGAAGCGCAATCGAAGACACGGCCCTGCGCACCAACCTGGAAGCTGCGGAGGAAATTGCGCGTCAGATGCGGCTGCGCGATTTGGGCGGACTCATTGTCATGGACTTTATCGACATGGATGAGCCCAAGAACCAGCGCGCTGTGGAGGACCGATTGCGCGACTGCCTGCGACAGGATCGCGCACGCGTGCAAACAAGCAAAATTTCTAAGTTCGGCTTGCTGGAAGTCTCGCGCCAACGCCTGCGCCCTGCGCTGTCTGAAGGCGCTTACGTGACCTGCCCGCGCTGCAACGGAACCGGCCATATCCGCGATACCGAGTCCAGCGCGTTGCAGATTCTGCGCATCATCCAGGAAGAGGCGATGAAGGAGGGCACGGCAGCTGTGCACGTGCAAGTCCCCGTGGAGGTCGCTTCCTTCCTGCTCAACGAGAAGCGCGCCGAGATCACAAAAATCGAGTTGCGTCAGCGCGCCTCGGTGCTATTGGCGCCGAACAAGCAGCTCGAGACCCCGAATTACAAGCTTGAACGCCTCAAGCACGACGATCCACGCCTGGAAAACCTTCCCGTCAGCTACCGCATGGCGGAAGAATTCGAGCAGGAAACCACCATCCTGCGCAGCGAAAAGGATGAGCGCCCGCGCCAAGAGGCCCTGGTTCGCGGCATCACGCCCGAAGGACCCGCGCCGTCGGCGCCTGTTCCATCAAGCCCGCCGGTTCGCGCACCCTCTGCTGCTGCGCAGGCCGTCAAGACCGAGACCTCCACCACCTCTGGCGGCGCTGGCTTCTTCAGCTGGCTGCGCAAGGTATTCGGGGGCGGTGAGACACACACCCCGGTTCAGGTCACTGCCCCATCTGCACCGTCACCCACACCCTCCGCACCGGGCAGCGCGGCGAGCCGCAATGGCAACGGCGCCTCCCGAAACAATCGGGGCCGCGGGCGCGACGGCAGCCGACAGGGAGCCAAAGGTAACGAACGCAGTGCACGTGAACCCGCTGCCCTGAGCGAGGGACGCCGCCAAGGGCAAGGCGAGGGGGCCTCGGATAGCCCCACCGGCAAGAGCCGCTCCGCTCGCGGTGAGCGCAACGCGGCTGGGGGCAGCCTTGCCCAGCAACCCACCAAAGGCACTCGGCCCGCACAATCGGGGGAAACACAGCCTGCCCGTCCTGAGCGGGCAGAGCGTGCGGACCGCGGTGAACGCCCGGAGCGCGGACCACGCAATGGCCGCCAAACTCCACGCCCGGCTCAGGCTCCTGCCGCAGGAGAAGAGACCTGGGAAAGCTTCGGCCTGACCTTGCCAGCGCCCACACGCGCGCCGTCCGAACAACCCGGCGCATCCGTCCCGGATGAAACGCTCACGCCGCCCGTGGCACTAACGGACATCACACCATCGCCGGTGCTCGATGAAGCCGCGCCGCCGCTGGAGGGTGCCAGTGGCGACGCGACAACGCGTCGCAACCGGGGCCGCCGGCGCCGCGGAGGCCGCGGTGGCCGATCGCAGGAAGCGACGATCAGCGATGCCGTCAACCCTGAAGATCAACAAGAACCGGTTGGGCAGGAAACGACGGACACCGATCAAAGATCGACTTCGCAGCCCACCGCTGAGGAATCATCCTTGCCAAGCCTCGAGCGCCATGTCGCCCATGCACCGACTTCTGTGGCGAGCGCTGGCGCGGCAATGATGGCGATGCATGCCGGCGCTCAAGCCGAGAATGCCGGGCAACTACCCGCCGCTGTTGCTGAGCCTGCGCGTGCTGCACCGGCTCCAGTCGCAGAGCCTGCGTTGATCGCGCCGGCAATCGCCGTAACTCCTGCGCAGGCAGAGCCCGTGGTCCCCAGCGCTCAAGTGGCAAGTGCCACGGCCGCTGCCTTGGAGCCGACTCCCGAGTCCCTGCCCATACCTGACCTCAACGCTGTGGTGCAGGCTGCCGGACTGCAATGGGTGCAGTCGGATCCCATACGCGTCGAGCAGGCCCAACGTGCTTTGCGCCAGATGAGCGTGCCAAAGCGCGCGCCGCGCGAGCGCAAGCCCTTAGCGCTCGCGGACGAGGGACCGTTGATGCTGGTCGAAACACGCAAGGCGCTGCCAACTTTGAACATTCCGGAAAACAACGGCTCGGCGGGCTGATCCTGCGCACCGACGCCGAAACGGGCAGGTCACCCTGCCCGTTTTTTTGCGCCCGACTTTTCTGACAGGGGGCGCACACACTCGCCGCGGAGCCCTTGCGCCACTTGGGGGTAACACAATGCCACACCGAGTTCAGTGCGCATGCGCGTATTGTCCAAAATGCGCGACTCCGTCATGAAGCTCAAAGCCATGGGTGAGATACCGCTTGCCAGCGCCTGCGCACGCGCCACCCGGGGTGGCGGCGGCATGCCATACTCTTGCGCAGCAAGATCAAGATACTCACCCATCTTGATGCAGCTGTCGTCGCTTGCGTGGTAAATCCGGTTCGGGTCGGCACGAAACAGGGCAAACAGGACGATGCGGGCGAGATCATCCGCATGGATATGGTTTGTGTAGACATCGTCCTGCGGGCATAGGGCCGGGATGCCCTGGCGCAAGCGCTTTGCGGGCGACCGCCCATGCGCGTCGTAAATTCCAGGGATGCGAAGAATGCCGACGCGCGCATGGGGGCTTCGACCAAGCCCACGCCAACGGGCCTCCGCATCCAGACGTCGATGGGCACGGTCGGACTGGGGATGGGGCGGGCGCGTCTCGTACACCCGCGCACCCGCACAGTCGCCATAGACTCCCGAGGTGCTGGCGTAAACCACCCGCAGCGGTCGAGCTCGCGCTGCACCTATCATTCCGTTTCGCAAGACTGTGGTGAGATGCATTGAGCGCGGATCATGCAACCCGGCGCCCGGCGGCGGCGCCAACATGACAGCCCAGCGCGCCAAGCCGGCCAGGCGCCAAAGGCTGTTTACATCGTCCAGATTGCCAAGCAAAGGAACGATACCCGCTTGGCGCAGGATCCCTACGCGCTCCGGGTTTGATGTCAGTGCGATAACGCGAAAGCGCGGTCGCGCAAGCTCAGCCAGACGCATCCCGACGTCGCCACAACCGACGATGAGCAACCGAGGTTTACGGAACACACGCATCAACATGGAATCAAGTCAATCATGAGCCTGACAGTGAGAGTTTTACCCAGCGAACACCAATTCGAAGTCGGCAGCGGCGAAACCGTATTGGCTGCCGCCATTCGGCAGGGGGTGGGACTCCCCTATGGTTGCCAAGATGGTGCCTGCGGTTCATGCAAATGCCGCTGGATATCGGGCGAATTCGAACTCGGCGTCCATCAGCTTAAGGCTCTTTCGGAAGCCGAACGCGCAGCGGGCTTCATCCTCGCCTGCCGCACAACACCGAAAACGGATCTCGTGATCGAAAGCCACGAACTGCCTGCTGCGGGCATGTTTGCAGTGAAAAAGATGCCCTGCCGCGTCATCTCCATCGTGCGCCCAACGCCGGATGTGGCCATCATCCATCTGCAGCTTCCCGCAAACGACCGACTCGACTACCACGCCGGCCAATACGTGCAGCTTATCCTACGCGACGGCACCCGGCGTAGCTACTCGATGGCAAACGCGCACGGGGCTGACGACAAGCAGATTGAACTGCATGTCAGGCACATGCCCGGGGGCAAATTCACCGACCACGTCTTTGGTGCGATGAAGGACAGGGACATCTTGCGCCTGGAGGGCCCTTTTGGCAGCTTTTACCTGCGCGAGGATAGTAAAAAGCCCCTCGTGCTGCTGGCCTCGGGCACCGGGTTGGCGCCGATCAAGGCCATCATTGAATCCATGCAAGCCCAAGGCAATACGCGCCCCGCGGTGCTGTATTGGGGCTGTCGCAGCAAGGCAGACTTGTATTTACACGGTTGGGCGCAGGCACAGGCCGCTGCGCTGCCTTGGCTGGACTATGTGCCGGTGCTGTCAGAACCCAAGGATGACGACGCTTGGAGTGGCCGTACTGGATTCGTGCACCACGCGGTGATGCGCGACATTCCGGACCTATCGACCCACGAGGTTTACGCTTGCGGTGCACCGGTCATGGTGGATGCGGCCAAGGCGGACTTCACGACACAGTGTCATCTGCCCGAGGATGCCTTCTACGCCGACGCCTTCACAACCGAAGCCGACAAGGCAGGCCCGGCCGCCTGAGCTCAGGTTTGAAGCGTTCACGCCGCACGAGTCTTGCAAAGGCTCATGCGGCGCGCCGCGAAACCGCATCATTGCGCGGGTGAGCAAAGTCGCCTCAGGCAACCCTGCCAGCGGCCCGCACAACCTGAAGATCCATGTCACCGAGCGCCTCGTCGGGCTCCACGGCGTGTTCTACTCACCGAGATAAGCAGCGCGCACACGTGGATCGTGCAGAAGCTCATGGGCGGAGCCCGTCATGGTGACGTTGCCCGAGTCCATCACGTAGCCACGCTGTGCCAGTTCTAGCGCGCGCTTGGCGTTTTGCTCGACCAGAAGAATCGTCACCCCCTGCTTGGCGATGTCCGCAACAACCTCGAAGATCTTGTCAACCATGATGGGCGACAAGCCCATGGACGGCTCGTCGAGCAGCAGTAGTTTTGGCTGACACATCAACGCCCGTCCCATGGCAAGCATTTGTTGCTCACCGCCGGACATCGTGCCCGCAAGCTGAGTACGCCGCTCCTTCAATCGGGGGAAAATGGTGAATACCCGTTCGACGTCAGCTTCAACGCCCTTCTTGTCCTTGCGGATGAACGCGCCCATCAAAAGATTTTCGTGAATCGTCATGCGGGTAAACACTCCGCGCCCTTCGGGGACCATGGCCAGACCCATGCGCACGAGATCGAATGAGCCCTTGCCCTTGACCGCATGCCCCGCATACATGATGGAGCCGTCGGTGATGGGCTGCATTCCGGTAATTGCCTTGAGCGTGGTCGTTTTGCCCGCACCATTGGCGCCAATAAGGCTCACCAGTTCACCCTTGCGCACCTCGAAGTCGATGCCCTTGACGGCTTGAATGCCGCCGTAGGCAACCTTCAAGCCCCTGACCTGAAGGAGTGCGCCGGTCATCGTCGCTTCCGACGCGCCGCGTGCGGCGCCTTCGGTACGGAGTTCGCCTTGTTTCGGAAGGCCTTGCGATTCACTCATCTCAATGCCCCCCCGTACCCAAGTACGCTTCGATCACTTTGGAGTCCTTTTGTACATCGGCCGGAATGCCTTCGGCGATGATCTTTCCATAGTCCAGCACGGTCACGCGGTCGCAAAGGCCCATCACCAGCTTCACATCATGCTCGATTAGCAGGATGGTCCGGCCGTCGCCGCGAATGGTGGCCAGCAAATTGCGCAGCTGGACCTTCTCAGTCGCATTCATCCCAGCTGCTGGCTCGTCAAGAGCCAGCAGCTTGGGATCGGTGGCCAGTGCCCTCGCAATTTCGAGGCGTCGCTGATCACCATAGGACAAGGTGCGCGCCCGGAAATCGGCGTAGTGCGCGACACCGACATACTGCAGCAACTCATAGGCCTTGGCGCGGATGCTATGTTCCTCGGCCTTAAACCGGCGCGTCCGGAACACGGCCCCGAGCAAAGCGCTGTTGGTGCGCACATGGCGCCCAACCATGACATTCTCCAACGCTGTCATGTCGGGAAAGAGCCGAATATTCTGGAACGTCCGCGCGATGCCCTCGCGCGCAACCTGGTGCACGGCCTGCGGCCGGTAAGGCTTGTCCTCCAGCGAGAACTCGCCGCTGTCGGGCGTGTACATGCCGGTGATGACATTGAAAAAGGTGGTCTTGCCTGCGCCGTTGGGACCGATCAGGCCGTAAATCTGTCCGCGACGAATCTCGATCCCAACATCCGATAGAGCCTGCAGGCCCCCGAACCGCTTGGATGCGCCAGCAACCTTGAGAGTAATGGGTGCGGAGGTGCTCATCACACGCCCTCCTTGGCAACGGCGGGCGCAGCAGTACCGTTGCCCATGTTCAGCGCTGCAATGCCCTTGCCATGCTCAGGTGCTGGCCATAAGCCCTTGGGCCGAATGAGCATCACCAAGATCATGGCCATGGAGTAAATGAGCTGGCGAAGGATGCCACTGTCGATGTAGACATGATTGAACATGTGCTGCTGCCAATCCGAGATGAACCCCATGTAGCGAAGCGCCTCGGGCAGCACGGATAGCAGGATGGCACCGAGAATCACGCCGGGGATATTGCCCATGCCGCCGATAACCACCATGGCCAAGACGTTCACGGACTCCATTAGAGAAAACGACTCAGGCGAGACAAAGCCCTGGAACGCGGCGAACATGACGCCCGCCACCCCGCCGAACGTGGCGCCCATGGAAAATGCAAGCAGCTTCATATTGCGTGTGTTGATGCCCATGGCCTTGGCCGCAATCTCATCCTCCCGCATTGCCATCCACGCGCGGCCAATTCGCGAGTCCTGCAGGCGGTAGCACACGATCACGGTGAGCGTGACCAGTGCCAGAAAAAGCCAGTAGTACTCCGTCACCGAGTTGATGGTGTAGCTGCCAATGTCGATATTGCGGTTCAAATGCCAGCCAAACATGCGAACGCCGTGAATGCCGGAAACGCCCTGGGGCCCATTGGTGATGTTCACCGGCGCATTGAGGTTGTTCATGAAAATGCGGATGATCTCCCCGAAACCCAGGGTGACAATCGCCAGATAGTCGCCGCGTAGCTTCAGCACCGGTGTGCCAAGCAAGATGCCAAACAACGCGGCCAACCCGGCCCCCAGCGGGATCACGAGCCAGATCGACACGTTGAATCCGTTGGGAAACATTGCACCCAGCGCATCAAAGTTGCTCGTGAGCTGGTTGGACGACAAAAGCGCGAACATGTAGGCTCCCACCGCATAAAACGCGATGTAGCCCAAGTCGAGCAGGCCGGCAAGGCCAACCACGATGTTCAGTCCCAGCGCAAGCATGATGTAGAGCAGTGCAAACGCTGCGATGCGCACCCACGCGTCACCGACAACCTGCAGGCCCAAGGGCAGCGCAAGCAGCGCAGCGGCCGCAATGAGAAAACCAAGTAGATGGGTTTGCTTGTTCCTTAACATGTCGTGTCTCCTGCTTCAGGCGCGATCGGCCACGCGTTCGCCCAACAACCCTTGGGGACGCAAGGTGAGCACGAGGATCAGCACGATGAAGGCGAAGATGTCCTGGTAATTGCTGCCAAACATCCCACCCGTAAGGGTTCCGATATAGCCTGCGCCCAGCACTTCGATGACACCCAGGAGCACACCACCAAGCATGGCCCCGGACAGGTTGCCGATACCGCCCAGCACCGCCGCAGTAAAGGCCTTCAGGCCCGGCGTAAAGCCCATGTAGAAATTGGCGGTTGAGAAGTTTGCGTACCACATGACTCCCGCTATGGCCGCCAGCATGGCGCCGATGACAAAAGCGGCCGAAATCACCATGTTCGGGTTCACACCCATGAGCCCGGCAACCCGCGGATTCTCAGCCGTTGCCCGCATCGCACGGCCGAGCTTCGTCTTGTTAATGAGGATCGTCAGACCCAGAAGCAGCACGCAGGTGAGCACCAAGATCATGATCTGAACCGGCGTGATGACGACGCCGTGAATGGTGATGATGGTGTTCGGCAGCAGACTGGGGAAGACTTTGTAGTCGCGTCCCCAGATCACCATGGCGAGGGTTTCAAGCAGGATGGACATACCGATCGCCGTCACCAAGGGCGCAAGCTTCGGCGCATTGCGCAGTCGCCTGTATGCAAGGCGCTCGATGAAATAGTTCAGCGTGCCGCATACAAGCATGGCTCCGGCGGTGGCAATGATCACCGTGAGCCACCCGGGCAAACCGGGAGCGACGTGCGCGAGCAGAAGGAACATGCTGTAGGCGGTCAGTGCGCCGACCATCATGACGTCGCCATGCGCAAAGTTGATGAGATTGACGATGCCGTACACCATCGTATAGCCCAGTGCAACCAGGGCATACATGCTGCCGAGCACCAAGCCGTTGACGATTTGCTGTATGAAGGTTTCCATCCCGAGATGTCCTTATGGGTTCAGGGTCTTGCGGTTTGCAACTTCCCGGCCTTGGCCTTGTGAGCCTAGTGCAGCGGGTTGCGAGGGGCTTGCAAGTTTCGTGCTCAGGAGAAATCTCCCGGGCATGAGTGCGCCGGACCATGCGCGACGGCTAGGTGCAATGAGGATGCCGATGAGCGAGGCCGCTCCGGCGTATTGATGAGTCTCCCGTGACGAGCCACTTGGGTGCGCCCTGTCGTGCTTTGTTGTCCGTATGGCCGCGAATGATAACCACACACCGGGCCCAGCCAGCCTGTGGGATTCCCTCGGTTTGGCGCGAACTGCCCCGCAACGCGCCGTAATGGGCGCCCGCGCGCTCGGCGGCGTTGACGGCCCGGGCGCTCAGTCCCGAGCGCCCGGAGCGGAGGTTGAAGGGTCAAGCACCTTGGTGCCCGCGCGTGCCTGACGGTTCAACCGACGCAACTCCGCTAGGCGCTCGGCAATGCGGGCCTCTTGGCCGCGATCTGTGGGACGGTACAGCCGCGTTTCAGGTAAGCCTTCGGGGAAATAGCGCTCGCCCGCAGCGAAGGCGCCCGGTTCGTCGTGCGCGTACCGATAGCCTTCGGAGGCGCCAAGGCTGCGCATGAGCTTCGTTGGCGCGTTGCGCAGGTGCATGGGCACCGCCGCGGTACCGTGCTCGCGTACAAAACGCCGTGCCTCACCCGCGGCGACGTAGACCGCGTTGGACTTCGGCGCGATGGAAAGGTACAGAACCGCCTGCACAAGCGCCAGTTCGCCTTCGGGGCTGCCCAGACGCTCGAAGGCAGCGACCGCGTCCAGCGTGTGCCCCAGGGCACGCGGATCGGCCAGGCCGATGTCTTCGCTTGCCATGCGCACCAGGCGTCGTCCGATATACAGCGGGTCCACGCCGCCGTCGAGCATGCGTGCCATCCAGTACAGCGCCGCGTCCGGATCGCTACCACGCACCGATTTGTGCAGAGCGGAGATCACGTCATAGAACTGGTCTCCAGCCTTGTCGTAGCGGCGCAGCGACTCGGCAAGCGCCGCATGGAGAAGGCCCATGTCGACCACATTGCGCTTTGACGCCTGTGCGCAAGCCGTCACGGCTTCAATTGCATTGAACAGCCGCCTTGCGTCGCCGTCTGCGTGTGCAGCGAGTTGGGCCAAGGCGTCGGGCTCGATGTGCAGCCCGCCACTTGCTTCAAGCCCACGTACAGCGAGTACCTGCAACTCCGCGCCTGTCAGTGGCTGCAGTACGTAGACGGTGGCGCGCGAAAGCAACGCGCTGTTCACCTCGAACGAGGGATTCTCAGTTGTTGCGCCGATGAACGTGAAGAGCCCCGACTCAACATGTGGCAAAAAGGCGTCCTGCTGGCTCTTGTTGAAGCGGTGTACTTCGTCAACGAATACCAGCGTGGATCGCCCGGCTGCGCGAGCCTGCTCGGCCAGGAGCACCGCGTCGCGAATGTCCTTGACCCCGGCCAGAACGGCTGAGATGGCGATGAATTGTGCGTTGAACTGCTGCGCAATCAATCGCGCCAGCGTGGTCTTGCCCACGCCCGGTGGCCCCCACAGGATCATGGAGTGCATACGGCGGGTGTCAAAGGCCACGCGAAGCGGTTTGCCCGCTCCAAGCAGATGCTCCTGTCCCACCACATCGTCCAGACCACGCGGGCGCAAGCGCTCAGCGAGCGGTATGGACGTCGAAGCCCCTGGGCCCGCCGGCTCTTCGTCGAAAAGGCTTGGAGTCTGATCCATCATGCGATACGGTGCCTGCGTTCGAGGGTTTGCCGCACGATCAACGCACGGCACTCAGGGCTGCTGGATCACGGATGCGCCCTGCGGAGCCTTGAAGTGAAAACTCCCGGCAGCGAACTCTTGATTGCGCCGGATGTTGGAGAACACGATGGTCGACGTGCGCCGGAAGGCGTCGCGCAACTGCATCTGCACCAACTCTGGACCTTGCGGCGTTGATTTGAGGCCGATCCGCACCCAGTCAAACGAATTGTCTGTGCCGCGTGGCACGGCCTGGACCCACTGCAACCCACCGGCCGATGGCAACGGGGTCAACGTGAAGAGCTTCCCAACGTCACCGCCGGCTAGCAGTAAGGCCGGAGTGCCAGACAGCGCTTGGGACTGCTGGCTGACCGTTACCTGGTCGAGATCGTGGTCGTATGTCCAAATGGTCTGGCCATCGCTGACGATGTCCTGCCGATAGGGTTTGGTGTAAATCCAGCGGAATTTGCCAGGACGCTCAAACGCAAAACTGCCACTTGACGCTGCGCCCGCCTTTTTCTTTTCATCGACCACGGTCTGTGTGAAATCGCATTGCGCGCTGTGGGTCTCCCGAACCCATTGGTTCAGCAACGTCAAGCCCTGTGCGTGCGGGACAACAGACGGGGCCCGCTGGTCTGCGGCAGCGGATGCGCCCTGCGCATGCACTTGAGGCGCCAACGCCATTGCGAGGCCTGACACCAGCATGGTGCCGATCATCGTTACAAGTGGAAACACGGGAGATTTAAATCGCACATTCATTGATACCACTCCGAAAACGATTCAGGATTCGGCACGGACCGGAACCAAAATATCCCGATTGCCGCTGGCCGACAAAGTGGAGACCAACCCCGCTTTTTCCATCTGATCCAACAGCCGCGCCGAGCGGTTGTAGCCAATGCGCAGATGGCGCTGCACGAGCGAGATGGAAGCCTTGCGATTTTGCAGCACGATCTGCACTGCCTGGTCATACAGCGGATCGCTCTCGGCGTCGCCGCCTCCACCGTCAAAACTGCCGGCATCGCCTTCATCGCCCGATTCAGGTTCCAGCAAGCCAGGCACATAATCGGGTTCACCTTGCGCTTTGAGCTGCTCGACGACGCGGTGGACCTCGGCGTCGCTCACGAAGGCTCCATGCACGCGCTGCGGCACGCCCGAACCGGGCGGAAGGTAAAGCATGTCACCCATGCCGAGAAGGCTCTCGGCACCCATCTGGTCAAGAATCGTGCGGGAATCCACTTTGCTTGAGACCTGGAAAGCCATGCGCGTCGGGATATTCGCCTTGATCAGACCTGTGATGACATCCACGCTCGGGCGCTGGGTGGCCAGGATCAGATGGATGCCTGCGGCGCGCGCCTTCTGCGCCAAACGGGCAATGAGCTCCTCGATCTTCTTGCCGACCACCATCATGAGGTCAGCCAATTCGTCGATGATGACGACCACGTAGGGCATGTGCTGCAACGGCTCGGGGCTCTCCGGCGTGAGTGACAGCGGGTTGGGTACATGTTCGCCCCGCTGTGTCGCTTCATGGATGCGGGCGTTATAGCTCGCCAGGTTGCGCACGCCAAGCTTGCTCATCACCTTGTAACGCCGTTCCATCTCACCCACGCACCACGACAATGCATGCGCCGCCTGTTTCATGTCGGTGACCACAGGCGCAAGCAAATGCGGGATCCCCTCATAGACGCTGAGTTCCAGCATTTTGGGGTCGATCATGATCATGCGCACCTGCTTGGCCTCGGCCTTGTACAGCAGACTCAGAATCATCGCGTTGATACCCACCGACTTGCCCGAGCCCGTGGTGCCAGCCACGAGCAGATGGGGCATTTTGGCCAGATCGGCCACAACCGGGTTACCGACGATGTCTTTGCCCAGCCCCATGCTTAGCATGGACGACGCGTCGTTATAGACCTGCGAGCCGAGGATTTCCGCTAAACGAATGGTCTGCCGCTTGGCGTTCGGAAGCTCAAGGGCCATCGTGTTCTTGCCGGGGATGGTTTCCACCACACGAATACTCACCAACGACAGCGCCCGCGCCAAGTCGCGCGACAGGCCTACGACCTGAGAGCCCTTCACGCCGGCCTCGGGCTCTACTTCATAGCGCGTGATCACCGGGCCCGGCGATGCTGCCACCACGCGCACGGCCACGCCGAAGTCCTTGAGCTTCTTTTCGATCAAACGCGATGTGAACTCGAGCGTCTCAGCGCCGATGGCATCCTTCGGCGCGGTGCCATGGTCCAGTAGATCCAACGTGGGCAGAGCTGAACTTGGAATGTCGTGGAACAAAGGTTTTTGCTTTTCGCGCTCAACCCGTGGTGACTGCGGCACCTGCGCCACCGGCGGCTCGATGAACACGGGTGCGAACACTTCCTCGGCTTCGCGCGCCTGTTCGCTCACCACATCAGCCTCACGTTCCTGCATTGCCTGGACACCCGCCTGGCGATCCTGCGCCTGTGCACGGCGCTCCCGCAGGCGTTGCCAGATCCATTCCGCGCCCATCCCAACACGCTCGGCGGCATCGGCCCAGCTCATTTGTGCAAACCACGACGTGGACAACAAGAACACCGCCAACAGCACGATCGCGCTGCCGGTAAACCCCAGCAACCGCTGCGCCAGGTCGCCCAGCCAAGTGCCGATGACGCCGCCAGCATCGCCAGGCAGATCGCTCTTCAACCCATACAACCGCGTGGCCTCCAGCGCCGCGCTGGAAAGCGGCAGAAGGCACAGCCCGACAACCCCACCGACCTTGGCCAAAACATGATGGTGCCAGGTGTCGGACGCGGCATGTGAACGGCGCCAGCCACGCAGTAAGGCATAAAGGCCCATGGGCAGCAGCCAGAGCGCAGAAAAACCCAAAAGAAAGTAAAGGATATCTGCCGTCCAGGCGCCAGCAGCGCCCACCAGATTCGCGGTACCACGGGCTGCGTTTCCCGATGTGGACCAAGACGGATCGTTGCGGTGGTAGCTGAGCATGGCTAAGACCAGCAAAAGCCAGACAATAGCCCCGGCGGCCAGCCGGATTTCGGACAGCAACCGGCTTTTACGCACGCCTTGTGCAATGTTTGGGGCTTCTGCTGCCCGATTGAAAGCGAACCAGCGCAAGATATTGGTCAAGCTGTATCAGAGCAGTGAAGCCATATGTTCGCGCACGATTGTGCTGCCATCCTCGCGCTCGACCACCAGACCCTGCTGCTCAAAATCCTTCATCACGCGGCTGACCATCTCGCGCGAGGCACCAACCATCTTAGCCAAATCCTGGCGCGATAGCTTGTTCCCGATGATGCGCTCGGCACCATCCTCTTCGCTCATCTCCATCAACGCACGCGCCACACGTCCGTACACATCCATCAGCGCGAGAGACTCGATCTTGCTATCAGCTCGGCGCAAGCGGTGCACCAAACCACGCATGATGGAAAACGACATGCTGGAATTCTCGGGCAAACTTTGCAGGAAGGCCACGCGGCCCAGCATCAGGACATCGGTTTGCGCCTCGGCACTCACAGATGCCGAATGGGGCTCGCCATCAATCAGGCTCATCTCGCCAACGTGATCGCCCGGGTGCAGCACCGCCAGGATGACTTCGCGCCCTTTGGCGTCCACGCTCACCACGCGTGCGCGTCCAGCCAAAATGATGAACAGTGCATTCGATCGCCCCCCTTGCTCGACAATGGACTCTCCACGCTTGTAACGTTTTTTCACAATAGACTGGGACAGCGTCCAAGCCTGTGCCTCTGTCAGCACAGAAAACATCGGCACACGCCGCACCAGATCGATATTGGAAATCGCTGCCATCTTCGCTCCTCGCAAGACTACGACCACCGCCGCCCAAGGTTCTTTTGCCCGCTCGCGATGGACGCCACGGGCAGCGTCCGGGGGTATTGGACACATGACTCGATGCTAACCCAGAGCGCAAGGCGTGCACTCACCGCCTGCCCAGGAACGCACCAAACGCCTCCATCCAACTCGCCGCGCATGGAATCCGGGCCAACCCTAGAATCCACCATGTCCAAGCCGTGTACGGCGATCTATCCAGGCTCAAGCGAGCCGCTCCCCCTTCACAGGCCCCACATGACTTCCAAGCACGCCCAAGTTCTGATTCTCGGTTCCGGCCCTGCCGGCTACTCCGCCGCGGTGTACGCCGCTCGCGCCAACCTCAAACCCGTGCTCATCACCGGCATGGCTCAGGGCGGGCAGTTGATGACGACCACCGAAGTCGACAACTGGCCTGCAGACGTCGACGGCGTGCTCGGTCCCGATCTAATGGCACGCTTTGAGGCGCACGCGCGGCGATTCGACACCGAAATCATTTTCGACCACATCCACACGGTGGACTTTTCCAAGCGGCCTTACACGCTAACCGGCGACAGTGGCTCCTACACCTGCGAGGCCCTCATTATTGCCACGGGCGCCTCGGCTAAATATCTAGGCCTGGAATCCGAGCAGGCATTCATGGGCAGAGGCGTGTCGGGTTGTGCCACTTGCGACGGCTTTTTCTACCGCAACCAGCCGGTGTGCGTGGTGGGCGGTGGAAACACCGCTGTGGAAGAAGCGCTCTACCTTACCGGCATTGCGAGCAAGGTCACGGTCATCCATCGCCGCGACAAGTTTCGCGCCGAGCCGATCCTGGTTGACCGGTTAATGGAACGCGTGAAGGAAGGCAAAGCCGAACTCAGACTCTGGAGCGAACTGGATGCCGTGCTGGGGGACGCCAGCGGAGTGACCGGCGTACGCATCCAAAGCAAGCAGACTGGCGAAAAATA
The DNA here is from genome assembly GCF_000733775.1 of Thiomonas sp. FB-Cd. Lineage (NCBI taxonomy): Bacteria > Pseudomonadati > Pseudomonadota > Betaproteobacteria > Burkholderiales > Thiomonas > Thiomonas sp. FB-Cd. The sequence continues at coordinate 146,156 of NZ_JPOE01000005.1, forward strand.
CGACCTCGCCGTTAATGGCTGCTTCATCGCCATTGGCCATCAACCCAATACCCAACTGTTCGAAGGCAAATTGGACATGAAAGGCGGCTATATCGTCACCCGAGGAGGCTTGGAGGGGATGGCCACCGCGACCAGCGTGCCAGGAGTATTTGCCGCGGGTGACGTGCAGGACCATGTCTACCGCCAAGCCATCACCAGTGCCGGAACCGGCTGCATGGCCGCACTGGACGCGCAGCGCTACTTGGAAAACCTTCCCGCGTGAGTCTCGCTGACTCGGCAAGCCGCCGCTAGGAGAGATCGAAAAACGCGTCGCGTCGCTGTGCGGGAGCACGTCCGCCATTTGCCGGACGCCGACGCGCTTTCGGCACGAAGCCCTCGCGACCCATGGTCTTCTTCGGTTTGCTTCGCAGAGCCGCGCAGCACGCAATCCAGCCCTCATGCGTGGGCTAGACGGTTGCCACCGAGCCCAAGCAGGCCTCTTGCAAAGCTGCGGACAAGCTGAGCGATCTTCCGTGTGCTGGAGTCTTGCAGCCGGAGTCCTCAACCCGGCGCATGACCATCGACGGCATAGGCCGAGATCCATCGGGCTGATTTGCAGCGCCCTTGCGCAGCGCAAGATCGAAGGGAGGTCTCTGCTTGACGCGCATGGATCCCACCGATCCATCGTTCGGCCAGGACCTGATTGCCGGTCAGCGAAGCATGCACCGGCAAGGTTTCAGCTTCATGTCAGGCTTACCCTGCAGGCTTGAGGGTGAATTACAAAAACGAGGAGATTGACATGAACATGGCCGCAGGAGCCTTTCTGGAAGCGCGCGACACCTTATTTGCGCTGCGTGCCGACCATCCCACCGCACAAAAGCGGTTCGCATGGCCGAAGCCCGAGCACTTCAATTGGGCGCTTGACTATTTTGACCCCATGGCGCGCGACAATGCTGCCACAGCGCTATGGATCGTGGAGGAGGATGGCAGCGAAACGCGCCTGAGTTTTGCGGACATGCACCTTCGCAGCCAGCGCATGGCGACCTTCTTGCGGCAACACGGGGTGAAACGCGGGGACCGCGTCATGCTCATGCTGCCCAATTGCCTGGCCCTCTGGGAGGTCATGCTCGCCGTCATCAAAATCGGGGCGGTGATGATTCCAGCCACCACGTTGCTCACGGCAGAGGATCTCGTTGACCGCATTGAGCGTGCCGACATCGCGCAAATCGTCACAACCGCGCAAGATGCGGCGAAGTTCGACACCCTTTCCCCGACCGCGATGGGCCGAGTGCGAGGGCGCTTTGCAACGGCACCGCGCCCTGGCTGGGTCGACCTCGCAGGCGCTGACGCGGTGAGCACCAATTTCACGCCTGACGGTCCGACGCCCGCGTCGGATCCGCTGTTGCTGTACTTTACGTCGGGCACGACCTCGCGCCCGAAGTTGGTGCAGCACACCCACATCAGCTATCCCATCGGTCACCTGTCCACGATGTACTGGATCGGCTTGCACCCGGGCGACGTGCACTGGAATATCAGCTCCCCCGGATGGGCCAAGCACGCTTGGAGCTGCTTTTTTGCACCCTGGAACGCTGGTGCCTGCGTGTTCGCCTTCAATCAAGGGCGCTTCGACGCACAGGCAGCGCTGGCTGCGGCTGCCCGCTATGGCGTTACAACACTGTGTGCGCCGCCCACCGTTTGGCGGCTGTTTATCCAGCAAGACCTCAAGAGCTTCCCGGTGCGGTTTCGGGAGCTTGTCGGTGCAGGTGAACCATTGAACCCGGAAATCATCGCCCGCGTGCAAGCGGCTTGGGGCATCACCATTCGCGACGGCTATGGCCAGACCGAGACATGCTGCATGATTGGTAATGCCCCTGGACAGCCCCTGACCCCCGGTGCAATGGGCCGGCCATTGCCGGGTTGGCAGATCGAACTGCTCGATGTGGATGGAAACCCTGCAGAGGAAGGCGAAGTCTGTGTTGCCCTCGAACCGCGCCCGGTAGGCTTAATGGCCGGCTACGCGGGCGATGCCGAGAAGACTGCCCAGGTCATGCACGCTGGCTACTACCACACCGGAGATGTGGCCCAGCGCAATTCCGACGGCACCTTCACTTTTGTCGGGCGCACTGATGACGTCTTCAAAGCCTCTGACTACCGCATCAGTCCCTTCGAGCTCGAAAGCGTGCTGGTCGCGCACGCCGCAGTAGCTGAGGCTGCCGTCGTACCGAGCCCCGATCCTGCGCGACTTGCCGTGCCCAAGGCGTTCATCGCCTGCCGCGCGGGCTATTCCCCGAGTGCCGAACTGGCCCTGGATGTGCTTCGCTACGCGCGCGAACATCTCGCTGCTTATAAACGCGTGCGGCGCATCGAATTTTACGAACTGCCCAAGACGATCTCAGGCAAGATCCGTCGCGTCCAACTGCGTGCACTGGAACAGGCGCCGCGGACCGGGGGCACCCGCCGGCCAATGGAATTCTGGGAGGAGGACTTTCCGGAACTGCGCCGGTGAAGCTCATTCAGGGCACTGCCGGCTCAAAGGACAATGGCGCCTGGATGAAATGCTCTCGGTAGTGGAGCAACTCGTCGATGGATTCGTGAATATCGGCCAGCGCCGTGTGCTCCTGCCGTTTCTTGAACGACGCACACACCTCCGGGCGCCAACGCCGCGCAAGCTCCTTGAGCGTACTCACGTCCAGGTTGCGATAGTGAAAATACGCTTCCAGCCGCGGCATCCAGCGCGCCATGAAGCGCCGGTCTTGGCAGATGCTGTTGCCGCACATGGGACTCTTGCCGGCAGGAACATAACGGGCGACGAAATCTAGCAACTGTTGCTCGGCGCCATCCTCGTTCAGAGCGCTCTCGGCCACTTTCTGGATCAGGCCCGAGCGGCCATGGGTACCCTTGTTCCACGAATCCATCGCGTCCATCACTGCTGAGGTTTGGTGCACCACCAGCACTGGACCTTCCACCCGCGTGCGCACTTGGGGATCGGTGACGACAATGGCCACCTCGATGATGCGGTCGGACTCAGGGTTCAACCCAGTCATTTCCATGTCCACCCATAAAAGGTTTGACTCATGCGGGGTGATTTTCGCGGCTTCAATTGGCAGGCTCATGCGCAAATTTCTCGAAAATGGAGATGGGGTCCGGATGACGTCGACAAGGTCTACGGTACGCGTAGCCTGCACGAGTGCAGCCAGGGTGGAATAATGCGGCCGCTGCAAGGTTGAGGATTGCCCACCTAGGGTCAGGCACCTTGCGCTGGAGCACGATTCTCGCATGAGCCCTCAAAACATCACCTTACTATGGTCGGCCCTGTTTGCCGCCGCTCTCGTAGCCGGCACGGGCCTCAAGCTTTGGCTGGCGACGCGACAGATCCGCCATGTCCGGGCGCACCGCGCCGAAGTCCCCGCCGCGTTTGCTGCGGTCATCAAGCTGCCAGCGCATGAAAAGGCCGCGGATTACGCGGTGGCGCGAACGCGCTTTGGGATGTGGCATACGCTTTTTTCGGCAGCCGTACTCCTGGGCTGGACCTTTCTGGGCCTGCTTCAAGCCCTGGCCGACTGGTCCGCCGCGCACTTCGGAGCAGGCCTGCTCGCGCAACTGCTGTTGCTGGTGGAGTTCGCGCTCATCGGCGCCGTGATCGAGCTGCCTTGGACCCTGTGGCAGACGTTCCGGCTGGAGGCACAGTTCGGGTTCAATCGCAACACCCCTGCATTGTTCATCGCCGACATGCTGAAAAACCTGATCGTGTCGGCCTTGCTCCTGCTGCCACTTGGCCTGCTCGTACTTTGGCTCATGCAAGCCACTGCGCTATGGTGGCTCTGGTCCTGGGCAGCCTTCGCCGTCTTCAGCCTTGCAATGATGGTCGCGTTCCCAATGTTCATTGCCCCGCTCTTCAACCGCTTCGACCCATTGGCCGACGGCGAGGTCAAAAGCCGCGCGCAGGCCCTGATGCAGCGTTGCAGCTTTGCACTGAAGGGGCTTTACGTGATGGACGGCTCGCGCCGCAGCGCCCATGCCAATGCCTATTTCACCGGTCTGGGGGCTGCGCGACGTGTGGTCTTGTTTGACACCCTGCTCAAACAGCTCAACGCAGCCCAGATCGAAGCCGTGCTTGCGCACGAAGTGGGCCATTACAAGCGCCACCATATTCAGCAGCGCCTCATCGTCACCCTGTTGCTCAGTTTGGCGGGTTTTGCGCTGATTGGCTGGCTTTCCAAGCAGGTTTGGTTCTACACCGGCCTTGGCTATACGCCAAACATGCTCGGCGGCAATACAGCGGCGGCACTGATCCTATTCATGCTGGCCGTGCCTGTGTTCGGCGTGTTCTTCAGCCCACTGTCAGCGAGTTGGTCGCGTAAGCACGAGTTCGAAGCTGACGCTTATGCGTCCGAACACAGCGACGCTCGTCAGCTCGGGGCTGCGCTCGTACGCATGTATCAGGACAATGCATCCACGCTCACGCCTGACCCTCTGTATGTTCGCTTTTACTATAGCCACCCTCCGGCCTTGCAGCGCTTGGCTCGCATGGGGGCGTTGACCGCGCTGGCGGGCACCACCGAACAGCAACATGCCCAGGCTGCCGGAACGCAGCCCTAGACAAATTGCCTGTATCCACTCATGACCACTCGACTTTGAACGACCTGCGATGATGTCTTTTGAGCAACTTTTACAGGCCCATTGCCAACCGCAGGTCGGTCGATCCCTGACGGCGTCCGATATACGCGATCAGCTCGCGGCGCTGCTCGAGTGGCAGTACAAGGATGGTCGCATCCAACGTACGTATGGCTTCCGCGGCTATTTCGACACCATCGCCTTTGTCAACGCGCTGGCGTGGATGGTGTATCGCGAGGACCATCACCCGGAGCTTGGAGTGCACCACAATCGCTGCGTGGTGACCTTCAGCACACACTCGGTGGGAGGCATTTCTTACAACGATTTCATTTGCGCTGCAAAAGTCGAGGCGCTCTACTCGCAAAGGCCATTCATCTGAATCCGATCGCGCCCACCCCGGGCTTGCCCCTTCGACCGGCACGAATCGTTGCGGCCTTCGGCCGCAGCTATTTGGCGGATACGGGTGTTGGCGAGCCGCTGCCATGCGTGGCACGTGGCAAACGCAGCGTCGCCGTCTGCGGCGATCAAGTCATGCTGCAGCCGGGGACGCCCGCCGTCATAGCGTCGATCCTCCCACGCTCCAATGTGCTGTGGCGCCAAGATGCATGGCGCAGCAAAATCTTCGCTGTGAACTTGGATCTGCTTCTCGTCGTCACCGCCTCGGAGCCCGCACCAAATCTTGAGCTTGTGGGCCGCGCATTGATTGCGGCGCAGGCCGAGGGCATTCCCGCAGCCGTCATCCTCAACAAGTGTGATCTTCCCTCCACGCCTTCGCTGCGCGCGAAGCTGCAGCCCCTGCAGAAAGCCGGCTACACAGTTATCGAGCTTACTGCCCGCCAAGCCCCCGCACAGGCAACTGCCATCCTTTCAACGTGGCTCGACGGGCGTACGACGATGCTCATTGGAGCCTCCGGAGTGGGCAAATCAACCTTGGTCAACGCGCTGGCACCGGGTGTGCAGGTGCATACTCAGGCGATCTCGGCTGCCCTCAACGCGGGGCGCCACACCACCACGGCCACACGCCTATACAAGTTGCCTGGGCTCGGCCCCGGAAGCGCCCTGCTTGACTCTCCCGGTTTCCAGGCATTCGGCCTGAACCACCTCTCGGTGACGCAGTTGCAGCACGCCTTGCCGGAGATCGCAAAACTGAACGGCACCTGCCGTTTCAATAACTGCACGCACCGACAGGAGCCGGGCTGTGCCGTGCGTGCTGCCGTCGAGGCCGGCAATCTCGATGCGTCGCGCTACGCTCTGTATCTGCGTGTCCTGGATGAGTTGCTCGGCGCCTCCAGCACGAAGGCGACGCCATGAAACGCCTGCGCGCCGCGCCGAATCTTGTCGTCGCCACCATGTGGGCCGACGCGCTCAACGCCGCCGGGTATCCAGCCCAGGTGTTTTCCCGGTATCTCTCCAGCATCGCCGGCGAGATACCGCCTGACCAAGCGTTGCCCACCGTATGGGTGATGGATGCCCGACAGGCTTTAGCCGCACTGGCCTTCTTGGACGCGCTCGAGCGCCCCTGCGCCAGTCCGCCATGGGTCTGCACGGGGTGTGGCGAACGCCACACTGGCTCATTCAGCCAGTGCTGGAATTGTGGAGCACAACGCCCCGCGGACTCCTAAGCGGCGATCAGGCTCGGCGAACGGCAATCAGAAACTGTCCCATCGGCAATGGATCATCCCAAACTCACCGGTACCCCACCCACTCTTACCCTCTTCTTCTCCTGACATGCTCATTCCACGGCACGATTCCGGCTGGCTGACCTTGCGATTGAATGCGCAAGCGAGAGTCAAGTGGGCGGCCATCGCCTCAGACGAGGCACTGCGGTACACGAGGAACTGGCAATCGCGGCGCTGCGCTTAATCAGCCAAGCGCCCGAGCAGAAGGAATTCCATGAGCGCCTTCTGCACATGCAAGCGGTTCTCAGCCTCGTCCCACACCACGCTTTGCGGCCCGTCGATCACGGAAGCCTCCACCTCTTCACCCCGATGAGCTGGCAGGCAATGCATGAACACGGCTTTCGGATCAGCGCCGCGCATCATCGCCTGGCTCACCATGAAACCCTGAAACGCCTGTAGTCGCGCAGCGTTCTCGGCCTCATAGCCCATACTCGTCCAAACATCCGTCGTGACCAAATGCGCTCCGGCGCAGGCCTCGGCCGGATCATCGAAGCAACGCAGATGGCTCTGTTCATTGGCGCTGACCGGATAGCTCGGCCGGTTCACGTCCACCCAGTAGCCCGCGGGGCCAGCGAAATGGACTGTGAAATCCAAGATGGCTGCCGCTTGCAGCCACGTGTAGAGCATGTTGTTGGCGTCTCCAACCCAGGCTACGGTTTTCCCCTGAATGCTTCCTCGGTGCTCGATATAGGTGAACACGTCGGCAAGCACCTGGCAGGGATGAAACTCATTGGTCAAGCCATTGATGACGGGCACCCGCGAATATGCAGAGAATCGCTCGACGATGTCTTGGCCGTAGGTGCGGATCATGACAAGATCCACCATGCGCGAAAACACCTGTGCGGCGTCCTCGATGGGCTCTCCACGCCCAAGCTGTGAATCGCGTGTGTTGACGTAGATGGCTGCGCCACCAAGCTGGTGCATGCCAGCCTCAAAGCTCAGCCGCGTGCGCGTCGAGTGCTTCTCAAAAATCATTGCCAGGGTGCGGTCCACCAATGGCTGGTGGATTTCGTAGCGCTTGAACTTCGCCTTGATCCGCGCCGTGCGCGAGAACAAGTAGGTACATTCATCGGCCGTCAAGTCGCTAAATTGAAGGTAGTGTCTCGGGCTTGTTGTCATTGACATCTGGTTCTCCCTAGGTTCGCCTCACCTCAGGCCGTTTGCGCTCCAGCAGCGAGAAAACGCTGCACGAGGGGTATGAGAAGCGCAAGCAATCGCTCCGCTTCTTCCATACGGAAGATCAACGGCGGGAGCAGGCGGATTACACGATCGTGGGTCACGTTAATCAGCAAACCTTCCTGCTGAGCTTGGCCCACGAGTGCGCCGCATGGCCTGTCGAGCTCAACGCCGATCATCAGTCCTGCGCCCCGCACCTCCACCACGCCGGCGAGCCCGCCGAGGCGCTCACGCAACTGCTGCTGCATCCAACCGCCGACCCGCTTGGCATTGTCCAGAAGCCCTTCATCTTCGATGATGGCCAACGTCTCCAGTGCGGCACGACAAGCCAGCGGATTGCCACCAAAGGTCGTGCCGTGCTGGCCGGGTCCAAACGTCGCAGCCGCGTCGCCATAAGCCAGCAAGGCCCCGATGGGCACGCCCGAGGCCAGCCCCTTGGCGAGCGCAATAACGTCCGGCCGAATCTCGGCCCATTGATGAGCAAACCACTTGCCAGTGCGCCCGGTCCCGCATTGCACCTCATCAATCATCAATAACCAGCCACGCTCGTCGCACGCACGGCGCAGGAAGCGCAGGTAATCAGCCCGCGCGGGATTGATGCCCCCCTCGCCCTGGATGGCCTCGATAAACACGGCCGTGATGTTCGGGTGGCGCGCTGCGACGTCTGCAATCGCTGCTTCATCGTTGAGGGGAACGCGGACGAACCCCTCCACCAGCGGCTCAAATCCCTTTTGAACTTTGGGATTTCCAGTTGCGGACAAAGTGGCCAAAGAACGTCCGTGAAACGCATCTTCGTATACGACGATTTCCGGGTTCTCGACACCGCGCTTGTGTCCCCACAGGCGAGCCAGCTTGATCGCCGCCTCGTTGGCTTCCAGGCCCGAATTACAGAAAAACGCGCGGTCGGCCCCGGCCAGGCTGCAGAGCTGATCAGCCAATTGGTCTTGCAAGGGAATTGCGTAAAGATTGGACGTGTGAATCAGCTTGCCCACTTGATCGCGCAGAGCAGCGACCAAACGCGGATGCGCATGGCCCACCGTGTTGACGGCAATACCGCTGAGCCCATCCAGATACCGCCTGCCCTCCGTGTCCCAGACCCATGCCCCGACACCATGCGTCAAGGCCAACGGAAGGCGGGCGTACGTGTTCATCAAATGACCGGGCATGAACGTCTCCAGGAGTCGAAAAAACAACAGCCTGCGACATCGCGTTTTCCATCGCAAGCGCAGGCTCCACATGATTATAGGAAGGCAACATGCGGACTACTCCCGAAAGAGCTGTGCGCTGGGCGCGGTTCAAGACCTGAGCCGCGCCCGAAGACGGGTTCGCATACCCCCATTCTTTGCTGCGTCGCACCAATTTTGCTACAATTGCGGCATCGTTTTAGTCGACGCGACGCGCCTTCCATGAAACCTACTGCTCCAATGATGTCGGTTAAGCCCCGCGAAATTTTCATCATGGGCATCACCCGTGAAGGCAAGACATTCCGCCCCAGCGATTGGGCGGATCGCTTGGCCGGACTCATGACGCAGTTCCGCCATCCCGACTGTCCGGCACGCGAGCCTCATCTGGGTTACTCCCCCTTTTGTCTGCCCACCACGCTTGGTGGCGTTCGCTGCGTCGTGGTCAGTGAGACCTTGCGCGAAATCGAGCCGATGGCCTTCGATTTTCTGATGGGTTTCGCTCGTGACAACAATTTGCAAGTCGAGCAAGCTTGTCTGCTGGACAGCACCCCGGAGCAACTGCCCACAGCGCCTGGCCTGGCGATTGCAGCGTAGGCATCGCCGAGGGTGCGACGGCACCACGATCCTTTGAGGGATTTCCAGTTCGGCGAAGACCGCTTCGCGCGGTCGCTCCGTCTTGTTTGAAAAAAAGCCCCCGGTGTGCACCGGGGGCTTTTTTTACTTGAGGCGGTGCTGGACCCGCAAAGCGTGCAGGTCCCGCGCCACTTATCCGGGGCACCCGGTCTCAGGCAGCCATGCCTTTGAGCGCAGCATTCAGGCGACTCTTGTCACGCGCCGCCTTGTTGGGATGAAACAGGCCCTTGCGTGCAATGGAGTCAAGTACTGGCACAGCCGCTTTGTATGCCTCCACGGCCTTGCCTTTATCTCCGGCTGCAATTGCCTTGCGCACGGATTTGATGGCCGTACGGAAGCGTGAACGCATCGCCGAATTGGCCGCGTTCAGCTTGATGTCCTGACGCGCGCGCTTGCGCCCGGAGGGCGTGCGGGCGCTTTTCTTTTTCGCTTGCGCGGATGTCGCCATGAGTATTGACCTCGAAATCGTATGGAAAACATCACATTATAACCAGGCCGGGCATGTTCTCAAATCCGCCGCCGCCCCCTGCCTATAATCGCCGCCGTGAATCTCCTCAAGGCCGCCTACACCGTCTCACTGCTGACCCTCGTCTCCCGCATCACCGGCCTGCTGCGCGAGGTCCTTGTCGCACGGTATTTCGGGGCCAGCGCCTGGACAGATGCCTTCAACGTCGCCTTTCGTCTGCCCAACCTGCTGCGCAGACTCTTTGCAGAGGGGGCGTTCTCGCAAGCTTTCATTCCCATCCTCGCCCAGTCGCGCGAACACGACAGCCCCGAGGCCAATCGCAAGCTCGTGGACGATGTGGCCACAGCGCTTGCCTGGATCCTCGCTGCAGTAAGCGTTGTAGGAGTACTGCTGGCACCGATCCTGATCTTCCTCACCGCCTCGGGCCTCCACCCGGCAGCGTTTGACGCCGCCGTATGGATGACCCGCCTGATGTTCCCCTACGCTGGGTTGATCTCGTTGGTGGCGCTATCGGCCGGAATCCTCAACACGTGGAAGCATTTCACGATCCCTTCGCTCACACCCGCACTCCTGAATCTGTCGGTCATCGTTGCGGCCATCGCATTGCACCGGGTGATGCATCCTCCCGTTTACGCGCTGGCCGTTGGGGTCATGGCCGGAGGGGTCCTGCAACTTGCCCTGCAATGGCCTGCTCTCAGACGCTACGCCGTCGTGCCACGGATCCACATGAATGCGCTCGCCGCCTGGCGCTCTCCCGGAGTGAGCCGGGTCGTCAGGCAGATGCTGCCAGCCAGCATGGCTGTCTCTGTGGCGCAGGTATCGCTCGTCATCAACACCCAAATCGCCTCGCACCTGCAAGCGGGCAGCGTATCCTGGCTCGCCTACGCAGACCGGCTCATGGAGTTTCCCACTGCACTTCTTGGCGTGGCACTGGGTTCGGTGCTTCTGCCCAGCCTTTCGCGAGCCCACGCCGCGGGCGATCCTGAGCGCTACAGCAAGCTTCTGGACTGGGGCCTACGCCTGACCTTGCTCCTGGCTCTGCCCAGCGCGGTCGCCCTGGGTGTCTTCGCCAAGCCCCTGATTGCGATCCTCTTCAATTATGGACACTTCAATGCGTTTGACCTTGACCAAACGACGACTGCGCTGCGTGCCTATGGTCTCGGACTGCTGGGTTTGGTGGGGGTGAAAATTCTTGCACCCGGCTTCTACGCCAAGCGAGACGTGCGCACGCCCGTCAAGCTGGCCATCATCGTTCTTATCGGTACGCAGGCGATGAACGCGCTGTTCGTACCCTGGCTCGCCCACGCGGGGCTAGCGCTAGCCATTTCCTGCGGTGCGTTGCTCAATGCCGCGCTGTTGCTGCGCGGCCTCCGCCGTCGCGGCAGCTATCGTCCCGAACCGGGCTGGGCGATGTTTGCGGCAAAGGTCTTGTTGGCGCTGCTTCCGCTGGCCCTGATCCTCTTCTGGGGCGCCGAGCATTTCCCCTGGGCACATTGGAGCGGCACCGCTGCGCACTGGAAGCGGCTGGGCGCGGCGTTTGGCCTGATGGCTGTCGCCGCAACTGCCTATTTCTTGGCTCTGGCCCTCCTAGGCATGCGGCCCAGCCAATTCCGGCATCGCGAGTAACGCCAGAGCGGAATGCAGCCCATTGGCAACGCTGCGCGCAGGACGCGCACAATGCACATGAGGATTTCATCTTGCAAGAGACGGAGACGATCATGTCACTGAACAGCGAGCAAAAGCACGCAATCGAACTTGCCTTGCGCCAGCGCCGAGCGGCAGTGCTGGACGAGCTGCGCAGCGAAACCCACGCCGAAGATGGCACGATGCGCCTGCCTACCCACCGCGGGGAAGCCGACGACGACGTGACCTCTGCAACAGACGCGGTGGATATGGCGCAAACGCTGCGTGACGCCTCGGAGCTCGAGCGTATCGACGCGGCGCTGGCTCGTTTGCCGAGTGCGCAGTTTGGCGTGTGCGTTGACTGCCGCGAAGACATTGGAGTCGAGCGCCTGCAGGCTGAACCGACAGCCGTGCGGTGCACGGCTTGCCAGATTCGCTACGAGAAGAGCCACGCCCCCGTCTGATACGGCGCTTTCGCTTGGCATCTTCCCCGTCCTCAGCGACGGGGCTTGTCGCGCACCGGGTCAGTCTGGCATCAACGGACGCTGACTGCAGATTCACCCGCAACACGCGGGCGGATCACACCAATGCGTGAGCATTGCTCGCCGGCCGCCTGGAGGTTCTTCAATGCCTCGTCGGCCCGCTCATGGTCGACCACCAACACGTAGCCGATACCGCAATTGAAGGTCCGCAGCATCTCATCTTCGGGTATGTTTCCTTCACGCTGAAGCCACTTGAACACCTCGGGCCTGGCCCAAGCGTCGCGTTGCAGCGCGCAATGCAGATCCGCTGGCAGGACCCGCGGAATGTTCTCCAATAAGCCGCCACCCGTGATGTGCGCCATGGCATTGACCTCAATCGTCTGCAAGAGCGCCAGCACAGATTTGCAGTAAATCCGCGTTGGAGCCATCACTGCATCACGGAATGGCCGCCCGTCGAGTTCCTCGGGCAACTGGCCGGCCGCACGCTCAATGACCTTGTGTACGAGCGAATAGCCGTTTGAATGGATGCCGCTTGAAGCCAGGCCAAGCACGACGTCGCCGGCGCGCACGGTGGCGCCCGATACGAGCCGGCTTTTTTCCGCAGCGCCGACGCAAAAACCAGCGAGGTCATACTCCCCTGGCGGGTACATGCCTGGCATTTCGGCCGTCTCCCCACCAATCAAGGCGCAACCCGCCAGTTCGCATCCACGAGCGATACCGCCGACCACCTGCGCCGCCACATCCACCGCCAGCTTGCCGCACGCGAAATAATCGAGAAAGAACAGAGGCTCAGCACCCTGCACGAGCACATCATTGACGCTCATGGCCACCAGATCGATGCCGACCGTGTCATGGCGGGCCCACTTGAATGCCAAGCGCAGCTTCGTGCCCACACCATCGGTGCCGGACACGAGCACGGGCTCGCGGTACCGCTTGGGCACCTCGAACAAGGCGCCAAAGCCACCAATGCCGGCCAGGACACCGTCGCGCATCGTACGGGCGGCCAGCGGCTTGATGGCATCGACCAAGGCATCTCCGGCATCGATATCAACGCCTGCGTCACGATAAGTCAGACTGGTTTTGGACATGGTTCGGGAAGGGCTGGCGCAGCGCCGGTGTCGGCTGCCGCTGCGCATTCATAGAATATCGGCAGCATTCTAGGAGCCTGCCGCGCAGGGGCCGTGTGAAGGTGCGAATGTGGCGGGTGGTCGATCCGTGCTGCGCTGCCCGTTCACAGCCCATAATGTTCACGTCTGCTGGCCCCTCAGGTCGACGCTGCCGGAAATGACCAGCGCAGGATCTGCACGCAACCTGAATCAACCACGACTCGCGACCCCTCACGTGCAACTATCCAAAGCCAACAAGGTTCGCCTGATCTGGGCGGCGATCATCCTCATTGCACTATGGGCGACTTCACTGCTTGGCTCCGTTCTGATGCCGTTCCTGGTTGCGCTGACAATCGCTTATGGCTTGCACCCGACCGTTGAGCGGCTGCAACGCTGGCACATCCCCCGTCCCGTCGGCACAACCCTTGCGCTCGTGCTCCTCATTGTCGCGCTGGTCGCCCTCGGCAGCTTGATCGTTTCCGTGCTGAGCAGCACCCTACCCCAATTGCAGCAGCAAGTGCCTTCGTTGCTATTGAGCATGAATGCCTGGCTCAGCGCGAAAGCGGCACACCTGGGGTTTCAGGCGCAATTCGACACGACGAGCCTTAAGCGTTTACTGACGAAGATCCTTTCAGGCGACCCCGAACGATCGGCCATGCAGTTGCTGAGCTCTGCCCGTAGCGGAGGTGGAGCGATCATCGTGGTTTTGGGCAATCTTGTGCTCATTCCGGTTCTCACCTTTTACCTGCTCATGGACTGGCACAACCTCATGCGCCGCAGCTTCAGCCTGGTGCCGCTGCATCAACGCGAGGCACTGCACGACTTCCTCGGCGAATGCGACGCCATTCTCAACCGCTACGTGCGTGGGCAATTGGCCGTCATGCTCATCCTGGCGGCTTTCTACGCGGCTGGTTTAGCCCTGGCCGGGTTCCAGCTGGCCCTGCCCATCGGCGTATTCACGGGGCTTGCCGTATTCGTCCCGTTCGTGGGTTTCGGGTTCGGACTGCTTTTGGCTTTGCTTGCGGGCGCCCTCCAATTCCAGAGCTTTTATGCACTGTGGGCCGTGGCGGTGGTTTACGGCATCGGGCAGGTTCTCGAGAGCTCCTACCTGACACCGAAGCTCCTAGGCCGCCATATCGGCCTGCATCCCTTGCTGGTCATATTCCTGCTCCTTGCGTTCGGCCATTTGTTCGGTTTCGTTGGTGTGCTGCTTGCCTTGCCAGCGGGGGCACTATTGCTCGTGGTGGCTCGTCACGCGTTGGTCTGGTATCGTTCGAGTCCCTTGTTTTTGCGCACATGAGAACGCCATTCGACGACGGTGCGAGCCGGCAGTTGCTGCTGGCCCTGCAATGGGATGATGAACCGACGCTGGAGAACTTTGAGCCCGGTGCGAACGGTCTCGCGCTTGAAGCCTTGCACAAATTGCTGACCGCCACCGAAGGCGGCGCGCTTTACCTTTGGGGCCCGACGGCCAGCGGCAAGAGCCACCTCCTGCGCGCCTGCTGTGGCGAAGTGCAGAGGGGCCAGCGTTGGGCTCTATACCTGACACCGCATAGTCCGCCCTCCCATTGGCCTTCGCTCGACTCCCTCGCGCATGTTGGGCCCGGCGCGTTGCTGGCAGTGGATGACGTGCAGTCCTGTGCGGCGTGGCAGCAGGACGTGTTGTTCGGCCTCTTTAACGCGGCGCGCCAGTTCAACGTGGCTTTTGTGGCCGCAGGGGATGCTGCACCAGCGCAACTCGATCTCCGTGCCGACATACGCACGCGACTCGCCTGGGGCCTGGCGTTGGCACTGGAGCCATTGGACGATGCTGCCAAGCAACGCGTGCTGCAGCGCATGGCCGCGTCACGAGGATTTGAACTGCGCGATGATCTGAGCCGTTATATTCTGACCCACCACGCGCGCGACATGACTTCGCTGCTGGATCTCGTTTCTCGGCTCGACGCCTACGCCATGCAGCACGCGCGCGCCACCAGCATTCCCCTGCTCAAAGCCATGCTGGCACATGCGGATTCCGCCACCCTTTCCACCACCAGATCCTGACTCCCACGCGAATGCCCAACCGTCGTCTTGCGCTGTTCGACTTGGACAACACCCTCATCCCGTTCGATTCGGACCATGCGTGGGGCGAATTCTGCGTGCACCTCGGCTGGGCCGACGGTGAACGGTACCGCCAGGAAAATGACCGCTTTTACGCCGCCTACCGCGCAGGTACGCTGGACTTGGATGCATACCTGCGCTTCTCGCTTGCTCCCTTGGTCGGGCGTTCGCCAGAGGCGCTGGAAGCCGCCAACCACGCTTTCATGCAGAAAGTCGTGCTGCCGCAAATCCGCCCCCAGGCAATAAACCTGGTCCAAAAACACCAGCGCAATGGCGATTTGTGCGCAATCGTCACTGCCACCAACGACTTCGTCACCGGGCCGATTGCCCGGGCCTTCGGCGTCGATCATTTGATCGCCGTGCAAGCCGAGCGCGATGCTGCCGGCTCCTACACCGGGGGCTGGGTTGGCATTCCCTCATTCCGCGAGGGGAAGATTGCACGCACCGAGCAATGGCTTGCTGCGCAAGGTCTGGGCTGGGTCAGTTTCACCCAGACATGGTTCTATTCCGACTCGATCAACGACCAATCGCTGCTCGAACGCGTCACCCACCCCGTGGTCGTGCATCCCGACCCCAAGCTCGCCGACGTCGCACACCGTCGCGGCTGGCCCGTCCTTGACCTTTTTCCATGATCCGCAAACTTATCACTCGCCTGCTTGGCGGCAAATCGCAACCGTCCGCCCCTACGGGCAAACGCTTGGAAATCCCGCGGGCCCAGCACCAGATCAATGTTGGGCAGCTGCCCAACTCCGCGCTCACCGTCGTGCGTACGCTGCAGCAAGCCGGATTCGAAGCCTATATCGTGGGTGGCGCCGTGCGCGATCTTCTGCTTGGATTCAAGCCTAAGGACTTCGACGTCGCCACGAATGCCACGCCGGAACAAGTCAAGCCGCTGTTTCGACGCGCCATTCTCATCGGGAGGCGCTTCCGCATCGTGCACGTCATGTTCGGTCGCGAAATCATTGAAGTATCCACCTTCCGCGCGAGCATGGACACGCAACCCGCCGCCAGAGTGGGTGGTGACGAGCGCAACGTGCGCGATCTTGCGGGCAAGCTCCACGCTGTGGACGAGAGCGGCCGCGTGCTGCGTGACAACGTCTGGGGGCCGCAGGACCAGGATGCCGCGCGCCGTGACTTCACGGTCAACGCGTTGTATTACGACCCGACACGCGATATCGTCGTGGACTACCACCACGGTCTTCGGGATATCAAGGCGCGCACCCTGCGCATGATCGGCGACCCTGCCACCCGCTACCGTGAGGATCCAGTGCGCCTGCTGCGCGTAGCGCGATTTGCTGCCAAGCTTGGCTTCGCCATCGACCCGGCAACACGTGCACCCATCGCCCACCATACGGCTCTGCTACGCAATGTCCCCTCGGCGCGACTATTCGACGAAACAATCAAGCTGCTGCAGACCGGACATGCGCTGGCCTCGCTGGAGCAATTGCGGAACCTGGGGCTGCACAAGGGACTGCTTCCGCTTATCGACCTGGCGCTCAACCAGCCACAAGGCGAGGCCTTTGTGATGGCGGCGCTTCGTGATACTGACGCGCGACTCGCCGAGGGCAAGACAGCAAGTCCCAGCTTTTTGTTCGCCTGTCTGCTGTGGCCGCAGGTCAACAGTCACTGGGCCGCGCTGCAGACCGAGGGCGTGCCGGCCATTGCCGCGCTCGATCAAGCTGCCGATGAGGTGCTGAGCGCCCAAGCCGAGCGCCTCGCCATCCAGCGCCGCATCGCTGTGGACATGCGTGAGATATGGTCGCTGCAGCCACGCCTGGCTCGGCGCACGCCGCGTTATGCATACAGCGTGCTTGAGCATCCACGTTTTCGCGCCGCTTACGATTTTCTGCTGCTGCGAGCACGCACTGGCGGCGCCGATCCTGATCTGGCGAGCTGGTGGTCACACTTCCAGGACGCTGACGAGACTGAACGCGCCGCGCTCATTGAGCAGGCGGCACGGACCAATCCCGCCGAGCCCGGCAAGCGCAAGCGCCGCAAGCGCAAAAAGCCCGGGGCGTCGCAGACTGAGCCGTCCACCGGCGGGGGCGGCAGCGCATCATCCCAGTAGCCACGCGCATGGCACGCCAAGACCCGGCCGGGGCCGAGGTCGCCCTCATCAGCCTGGGCGCAAATCTGGGTGACGGCGCGAAGGCCTTGCATACGGCTCTTGCCGCTCTGCAGACTGTGCCCGCCTGCCGTCTTGTCGAGGCTTCGAGCCTTTATCGCAGCGCTCCCGTGGATGCGGCGGGACCAGACTACTGGAACGCTGTTGTTGCCATGCAGTGCGGCTTGACGCCGGACGCCCTGCTCGCCTGGCTACAACGCCTTGAGAACGAGCACGGGCGCGAGCGCCCGCAAGGGGTTCACAATGCACCACGCACGCTCGATCTCGATTTGCTTCTTTTCGGCTCGCGCCGTCTGCACGATGAACGGCTCATCTTGCCCCATCCACGAATGCATCTGCGCGCCTTTGTGCTGGTGCCTCTCGCGGAGATCTGGCCGCATTGGACTTTGCCTGACGGCGAGTCCGTCGCGCACGCGGCGCGCCGGCTTCAACAAGCGGGGCAGCAAATCCAGCGCGTTGGCCCCCTTGCCATCATCTCGACCAATTCGTAACGGCTGCGATCACGGCTGGAACGCCTGCTGCAAGCTGAACACCAGGCCGCCGACCAGCACCGCGGCACCAATGAGAAGCGCAAAAATGACGACGAGCACTGCGCCCCAGCCGCTTGACGACACGCGCCCGTTGCCGCGATTCCACGTCGCATCCCAGCGCGTGTCAGGCGTCAGCCCAATGAGCAGCGCTTGGAATAGTGCGACACCAATGACCAAAGCGAGCACCGGAAATGCGATTCGCGCGATCCTGTCATTCTCGCCGTAGTCGATAAATCGCATGCCGCCCCAGACACCAAGGGCGAACAGAGGCGGGTGCAGCCAGCCGAGCGCATCGCGCCAGCCTTTCAAATAGAAGCGATGAGCCCCGAGCACGCCCAAAAGCAACGCCAGGGCGGCGGCCACGCTCTTGGATTTGAATGTTCGGGCCATGGGTCCAGGAATCCGATGCACGGACACGACCTCGGGCTCAGGCGAGAAGCGGCGCCGTCCCGGCGCCAGGTCCCAAAGCCTTTTGCATCAATACGACATCCAGCCACCGCCCAAACTTCCACCCCACGGCCGGCATGACGCCGCGATGGGTGAAGCCAAACCGTTCGTGCAGGGCGATGGAGCCCTGGTTCGCCGAGTCGCCAATCACGGCAAGCATCTGCCGGCATCCCTGCTGGGCGCTAGCCTGTAGCAACTGCTCCATCAGCAGCGAGCCCAGGCCCGCTCCACGCTGCACCTCGTCGATATACACCGAGTCCTCCACGGTCCACCGAAAGGCCTCGCGCTCGCGAAACCAGTTGGCATAGGCGAAGCCTGCAATGGCGCCATCACGCTCGACAACAATCCAAGGCAGGCCGCGCTGGACCACGACCTGCCACCGTCTGCGCATCTCCGCGACATCGGGCGGATCAATCTCAAAAGTGCCCGTACCGTGCAACACATGATGCCTGTAGATGCGGGTAATCGCATCGAGGTCTGTTTCAGCGGCGGCCCGGACCGGGGTCATGTTTAATGCTTGCATCGAATGGTGCCGATCGGTGTGGATATAATGGCGAGTTTAATGGGCTTGGCCCGGCTCACCGCAAGCAATACATGCGGGACGTCTTTTAGGCTCTCGCAGTTTCGTCCAGGTGAGGGGTCGATTGAGTAGCCCATCCTGCACGGCGGTTCGTACGATGAACTGTATGGCCGAGGCGGTTCGCACGCATACCCATCAAGCAGACATTTCAGGAATTCAAGCAATGGTCGTCATTCGTCTTTCACGCGCCGGTGCCAAAGGGCGCCCCTTCTACCACATCGTGGCCACCGATTCCCGCAATCGCCGTGACGGTCGGTACCTCGAGCGCCTGGGTTTCTACAATCCGGTTGCCCGAGGGCAGGAGCAGCCGCTGCGCATCGAGATTGCCCGCCTGGACTATTGGGCTGGTGTGGGCGCTCAACTCTCGCCAACAGTCCAGCGCCTCGTCAAGCAATCCAAGCAGGCTCAGGCGCCCGTTCCTGCGTCGGCCTGAGCATACCGCAGCGGGCAGCCTCCACAGCCCCGCACCGCTTTATCCCTGTCAGGGTCTGCGCCAGTCGGCCAGGATGCGACACCGCAAGCGTTTCCTTGCGGTGTTTTGCTTTGCGCCATGAATACATCCCCTAAAACTCCGCCTCCACTGGACATCGCGTGGCCCGATGGCTTGCTCCAAGTCGGTCACGTGCTGGGCGCCTGGGGTACGCAGGGGTGGATCAAGGTCGCCCCCGCTTCCAGCGAGGCCGGCGTGCTGCTCAAAGCCCGGCGCTGGTGGATGCAATCGCCACTTGGGCGGCCTGTGCAGCGTGTTGAACTCGCCGTTCGGCTGGCGCGCCGCCATACAGCATCCGTCGTCGCCTTGCTCGAGGGAGTCGGCACCCGCACACAGGCGGAAGCGATGAGGGGCTGGACGATCCATGCGCGGCGCGAAGATTTCCCGCCCCCCGGTGAAGGTGAGTATTACTGGGTTGACTTGATCGGTTGTGCCGTATTCAATCGCGAGGGTCTGGAGCTCGGCACTGTTTCCGGGTTGCTGGACAGCGGCGCGCAGTCCATCCTGCAATTGAAAACGAGCGCTCCCCTGGGGGAAGAGACGAAAGCCAATGAGCGCCTCATCCCTTTCGTTGATGCCTACATCGTCAATGTCGACACGGCAGCGCGGCGAATTGTTGTCGACTGGCAGCCAGACTACGACTGAGCAAGGACTCACCATGCCACGCTTCGACGTGCTGACCCTGTTCGGTGAATACTTCGAGCCGCTACGCACCCAGGGTGTCTGTCGACGCGCCTTTGATCGCGGTGCCATGGCACTGCAGCACTGGAACCCGCGCGATTTTTCGATCGATACCCACCACACCGTGGATGACCGCCCCTACGGCGGGGGACCGGGCATGGTGATGCTGGTTGAGCCCCTGGAACGCGCTTTGCGAGCGGCGCAGAGCTCCCGTGAAACCGCGGGGATGGACACTGCACCAGTGCTGCTTTTTTCACCTGCTGGCGCAAAGCTGACGCAAGAGCAGGTGAAGCGGTGGGCCTGCTCGGCAGGCGCCGTCCTGGTTTGCGGGCGCTACGAAGGCATCGATCAGCGCTTTATCGACCGCCATGTGGACGAAGAAATCAGCCTTGGAGACTATGTGCTGTCAGGCGGTGAAATTGCGGCCATGGCCTTTCTCGATGCCGTGGCACGATTACAGCCCGGCGTGCTGGGAAGCGCAGATTCAGCCCAGCAGGACAGCTTCTCCGACGGACTGCTTGACTGCCCGCACTACACCCGCCCGCCAACGCACACGGGCCTTCATGTTCCGGCAGTCTTGCTATCGGGCGACCATGCACGCATTGCGCGCTGGCGGCGCGACCGCAGCCTGCAACTGACCCAAGAGCGAAGGCCCGATCTCATCGCCATCATGCGCCGCGAAAACCGCCTCAGCGCGCGCGATGAGCAAGCACTCGCAAGTTTGGATTAAGATATCTGGTTTTTCGATCCTCTGCACCGCGACAACAAGCGAGCATCGGCTGTATGCCGACTCTTGCAATTCCCTTTCATGCGGTCGCAAGATCATAGGAGCCCTTCATGAGCACTCATCTGATTCAGCAACTCGAGCAGGAAGAAATCCAGCGCCTGACCCAAGGCAAGGCGATCCCCGAGTTCTCCCCCGGCGACACCGTCATCGTCAGCGTTAACGTGGTCGAAGGATCGCGCAAGCGTGCGCAGGCGTACGAAGGCGTGGTGATCGCCAAGCGAAACCGCGGCTTGAACTCCAATTTCATCGTCCGCAAGATCTCGTCAGGCGAAGGCGTCGAGCGCACGTTCCAGCTCTACTCGCCAATGATCGCCTCAATCGAGGTCAAGCGTCGGGGCGATGTGCGCCGCGCCAAGCTGTACTACCTTCGTGGCCGCACAGGCAAATCTGCCCGCATCAAGGAAAAGCTGGCCTGAGCGACGCCATCTGGCCTCCATATCGGGCCCATGCGAATCCCTTCTCCGCGTCATGCAAAAAGCCGGCTCAAGCCGGTTTTTTGCATTTCGGCATGATCAACAAGCCCGTTCCGCCTGTCCTTCCCCCCTTTGATCCCGAGCGGGTTCCGGTTACCCACCGCGATTCGGGGCTCCCCTCGGTGCACGCCTCACGTTTGCAGAGCGCCTGGCTGCGCTCACGCTTCGCCCAGGCACCGGACTGGAAGCCGGAAGTTTTCGAAGACGTTGCCCATGCACGCGGCGTAACAACGCGGCAAGCTGCAGTGCTTGTTCCGCTCGTCGAACGCACCCATGGCGTTCAGCTGCTGCTGACGCGGCGAAACGCCAACCTGCACGTCCATGCCGGGCAGATCAGCTTCCCTGGCGGAAGTCGAGATCTGGATGACGCAACGCCCGCTGACACCGCGCTGCGTGAGGCCCATGAAGAAATCGGTCTTCATCCAGATCACGTCGAAACCCTGGGCCTGATGCCCGTGTACACCACCATCACTGGCTATGCCGTCACGCCGGTCATAGCCATGATTGATCCCTATGCGCCGCTGCGCCCTCAACCCAGTGAAGTTGCCGAGGTTTTTGAGGTGCCTCTGGAATTTCTCATGAACCCCGCGCACCACGAATTGCGGACTTGGGACATGCAAACCGGCCTCCCTGCCTCTGGCCTTGCACCCGACACCACGCGCCGCAGCTTCTATGCCATGCCGTGGAGTACCGCCGACGGCAAACGCTATTTCATCTGGGGCGCTACAGCCGCGATGATTCGCAACCTTTACCGGTTGCTGATCGCTTAGCATGTTGGCATGGCTTTTTTCTCTGTTCTCCTCTCGCTGCTCCTGGAGCAAATCAAACCCCTGGGCCGCCTGAGCGTCGTATACGCTGCACGCAAGTCGCTCGCCGATTTTGCCGCGCGCAATTTCGACGCGGGAGAGCGCAGGCACGGCTTGGCCGCTTGGTTCATCGCGGTGCTGCTACCTGCGCTCGTGGCGCTGCTGGTGTACTGGGGCGCGCTGCGCGTGAACGTTCTCCTGGCTTTTGCCTGGAACGTGGTGGTGTTGTATTTCACGTTGGGCTTCAGGCAATTTAGCCATTACTTCACCGATATCTCCGACGCGCTTAGTCATGGGGACGTGCCAGGTGCGCGGGCCATCCTCAAGCAATGGAAGGCGCTGGATACCGTGGAAATGTCGGCGGACGACGTCACGCAGCAAACCATCGAGCACGCCCTCGTAGCGGCGCAGCGCTATGTGTTGGGTGTTTTCTTCTGGTTCCTGCTACCACTCGGTCCGGCAGGCGCCGTGCTGTACCGTATGTCTGAATACACAGCTGGCAAGTGGAGCGCGAGCGGCTCCGATGCAAGTCCCTGGCTGCGTGATTTCGCCTGCAAGGCCTTTCACGTGCTGGACTGGCTGCCTGCGCGCCTGACGGCTGCCGGCTATGCCGTCGTCGGCAATTTCGAAGAAGCCGTGGACATGTGGCGCAACTACGCCCGGCTATGGCCCGACAGCAATACTGGAGCCATGCTTGCATCTGCGGCGGGCGCGGTAGGCATACGCTTGGGGGCGACGGCCCAGAAGGCATCCGTGGAGCCGGGAGAGCAGGGCTGGGCCAGTGCGATCGACGTGGAACTGCAAGGCCCAGGCTTGGCGCCGGAAATGCCCGGTGACTCCCCCACCCCTGCGCATCTGCGTAGTGTGGTTGGGCTGGTATGGCGTTCGGTTTTGCTTTGGATGTTGCTGCTTGCCGTCGTGACGATCACGATGTGGGTGTCCTGATCGACGCTAACCGGTGCCAAGCTGCGACAAGCGGCCAGATCGCCTACTGCATGGAACCTGCACGAAAACGGAAGGCCTCGATGCGTGCCGGTGGCAGATTGCGCCAGACCAAATGGGCCTGGTCCCGCTCGAATCCCGGCGCCATGCCCTGCCCGCTGCCACGCAGGGCGTAGCTGAACTGGATGAAAACCGTGCCTGGCCCCGAAACGAGCGCGACCTGTTCCAGAATCTGGCGCACCACCGCACGGGGCAGACTACGCAGTGGCAAACTCGACACGATGGCGCGTACGGGCTGCCGCTGAAGGGCATCAAAGCGGCTCAGATGCATGGCATCGCCCTGGATAAGCCGCACCCCGGGAAAGCGCTTGGCAAGATGAGCAGACAGCGCCGCCGAGCGCTCGACCAGAACAAGATCACGCGCGTGTACACCATGACTGAGCAGCGCGGCGGTCACGGCACCACCGCCTGGACCGAGTTCAACCACCATGCCATCACCTGCCGGAACAAGGCTGGCCATGCGCCGGGCAAGGAAAGGCGAACTGGGGCAGATGGCCCCAATCTGGCGCGGGTTACGTACGAACTCCCGCATGAAGTGCCAGTAGCCCACTGCGCGTCTGTTCCTCGTTTGCTTGTTCGCCTCGTTCATACCTTGACTTGATGACCGCCCATGCCCGAAATGTGGCCGCAGCCAGCCGACTCACTTGAAGTCGCCCAGTTTAGCGACCCTGACTTAGCAGCCAATGAGAGCGTCGCCTGACGACACAGGCCATCGCCTTGAACAAATGCCCGCGCATTCCCCTTCCTCGCCCGGTCCGACGCACAGCGTCGCTCAGGCGAAGCCGACCGGGCAGGAGGGGGTCAAGCGGGCGGCTTTCGCTTGTTGTTCCTCTCCAGGCTGGATAAAATACCAGTATGCAACGGCGCAAAGTCACGCTCAAGCTGTATCCCAATGCCGCGCAAGCTGCGCGGCTGGAGGCGTGGACGCGGCTGCACTGCGAGTTGTACAACGCGGCGCTCGAGGAGCGCATCGACGCCTGGCACAAGGCTAGGAAGTCCATCTCTTACGACGAGCAGCAAAACGCGCTGCCACAGATCAAGGCTGATCGGCCTGAGCTCAACGAACTCGGCAGCCACGCCTTGCAGCAGACGCTGCGGCGGCTGGATCTCGCCTTCCAGTCGTTCTTTCGCCGGGTCAAAGCTGGTCAAACGCCTGGATTCCCGCGGTTCAAGTCCGCGAAGCGGTTCGCGGGTTTTGCCTATCCCGATCCGGCTGGCTGGAAGCTCATGCAGCATGGCGGCCGTGGTGCCACGCTGCGCTTGGGAAGCGGCGATGCGGCGATGTCCATTCGGGCGCGCGGCCGGCACCGCTTCGGCGATCAGGCAAAACCCAATGACATCACGCTCACGCGCAGGAACGATCAGTGGTTCGTGTCGGTGACGCTGCGCGTGCCCGAGTCGGCCTGTGCGCGCGAGCGCACCGCTGATCTTCGACGCGGGGTGGATTTCGGGATCACCGACTGGGCGACGTTCGATGATGGACGGACCATCGACAACCCGCGCTGGCTGCGCGAGGAACTGCCGCGCCTTGCCGCGCTGCAGCGGCAGCGCGCCAGGAAGAAGAAGGGATCGCTGCGCTTCAAACGGCTCGGGCGTCGCATCGCGCGGCTGCACGACCGCATCGGCAACCTGCGCCGGGACTTCATGCACAAGGAAACAACCAGGATGGTGCGGCAATGCGCCGTCCTGGCCACGGAGCAATTGGCTCCGAAGACCATGAGCCGCAGCGCGAAGGGCACGGTGGATGCACCGGGCCGTCGCGTGCGGCAGAAGGCCGGACTCAATCGGGAGATCCTCTCGGCGGGGTTCGGCATGGCGCATCCGATGCTCGCGTACAAAGCGGAAGAAGCTGGTACGCGGCTGCATCTGAGCAACACGCGCCAGCTCAAACCGTCGCAGCGGTGCGCGGCGTGCTGGGAACTCGTTCCCAAGACGCTGAGCCAACGCATGCATGTGTGCCCGCACTGCGGGCACACAGCCCCGCGCGACCAGAACAGCGCAATGGTGGTTCTCATCGACGCGCACAACACGCAGGACACGCCTGGGACGGGCGTGGCGGCGAGACCCAAACCTCTGCCACGACAACGTGGCAAGTCCAGGCCTGTGACCCGCGAAACCCCCGCTACAACGCCATGCGTTGAGCGGCGGGAGAGTTCATAAAGGGGCCTGAGGTGGAGCGGTTCCCCGCACAGGCAACTTACGCTCTGTCATCAGGATTCCCGGCCACCTTGGACTTGCGCCCAAGGCCCAAGGTCCTCCACCCCAAAGCCTGGCAGTCACCACGAAGCACTTCTTTGGCGCTGATCGCGGCAATCACGTCACGATTCTGGCCCCAAATGCCAGCGGCCTGCCCTTACGCGGCTCGCAGCAGCCACTGGTTGACGCGCTGCACATACGCAGCAGGGTTGTCGGGCATTCCGCCCTCGGCCAGCACCGCCTGATCGAACAGGATGTGCGCCAAATCGGTGAACGCACCCGGGTGCGCGCTGTCTCCGCGGTCGAGCTCCGCCTGCAGGCGCTGCACCAATGCATGCCCAGGGTTGATTTCCAGGATGGGATGGGATTTAGGCACTTCCTGCCCGCTTGCCGCAGAAGCCGGGCCAAGTGTCCACTGACATCGCCCTCGTCCGCCACCAGGCAGGCAGGAGACTCGACCAACCGGGTGCTGATGCGCACATCCTTTGCCACGCCTTCAAGCGCAGTCTTCATCCGATCGAGCAGGTCTTTGTAAGATTCTGCAGCCTCCTCAGCCTGCTTCTTCTCTTCTGCGTCCTGCAACCCGCCAAGATCAGCACCGCCACGCGCAACGGACTTCAGAGGCTTGCCCTCAAATTCATGCAAGCTGCCCAGCATCCATTCGTCGACGCGGTCGGTCAGCAGCAAGACCTCAACGCCCTTGCGTTTGAACACCTCGAGCTGCGGGCTGGAGCGCGCGGCGCGGATTGAATCCGCGGTGATGTAGTAAATCGCTGTTTGCTCAGGTTTCATGCGCGCGACGTAGTCGGCCAAGCTAACAGTCTGCGCATCGGACTCATTCGAGGTGGAGGCAAATCGCAACAATTTTGCCAACCGTTCACGATTGGCGAAGTCCTCGCCGACGCCCTCTTTCATGACCTGGCCAAACTCCTGCCAGAACGTTCCATACTTTTCGCGCTGCACGGCCTCATCACTGTTTGCCATCTCTTCGAGCATGGATAGAACGCGTTTCGTGCTGCCCTCCCGGATGGCGCGGATGTCGCGACTTTCCTGCAGCAATTCACGAGAAACGTTGAGTGGCAGGTCTGCACTATCGACGACCCCGCGAACAAAGCGCAGGTACGTAGGCAGCAAACTGGTGGCGTCGTCGAGGATGAACACGCGTTTGACGTAAAGCTTGACCCCTGCGCTGTGCTCACGGTTCCACAGGTCGAATGGCGCCTTGGCTGGGATATAGAGCAGCTGTGCGTACTCGCTGCGGCCTTCCACCCGGTTGTGCGTCCAGGCCAATGGGGCCTCGCTATCGTGAGCGATCTGCTTGTAGAAGTCGATGTATTGGTCGTCGGATATCTCGGCCTTCGGGCGTGCCCAAAGCGCTGCGGCCTTGTTCACCTGCTCCCATGCGTCGGTCACGACCTCCTCTTTCTGCTCATCGCTCCACTCACGCTTGCGCATTTCGATCGGTAGAGAGATGTGATCGGAATAGCGGCTGATAATGCCCTTGAGCTTCCACCCGGAGAGCAAGTCACTGAACTGTTGCTCCTCCGTGTCCTCGCGCAGATGCAAGATCACGTCCGTTCCACGTGTCTCGCGGTGGATATGCTCAACGCTGAAATCACCAGTGCCGTCGGAAGCCCAACGCACGCCTTGGTCGGCCGGCAGTCCGGCACGCCTGCTTTCCACTGTAATGCGGTCAGCCACGATGAAGCCCGAGTAGAAGCCCACGCCGAACTGACCGATCAGATTGGCGTCTGCCTTGCGCTCCTGGCCAATTTGCTGCATGAACTCACGTGTACCTGACTTGGCGATCGTGCCCAAGTGGTCAATGGCGTCTTGAATGGATAGGCCAATGCCATTGTCAGTGACGGTAATCGTGCGCGCTTTGGGATCGAAGTCCACGCGAATGTGCAGCGTGCTCATGCCCTCCCAAACGGCTTCGTCATCCATCGCGACATAGCGCAACTTGTCGCAGGCATCGGATGCGTTCGAAACAAGTTCACGCAGGAAGATGTCGCGGTTCGAATACAGTGAATGCGCAACCAGATGCAGGAGTTGTTTAACCTCAGCCTGAAAAGCGTGCGTGTGGCTGGCAGTGGTGGTTGATGGGGTCGTCGTGTCAGTGCTCATGGCTTTGTTTTCGAGAATATGCTGTGCAAATAGATGGGATGCTGCGCTTGCCAAAAACTCTCAATAAATGGGGACGCAGCTTGGATTTTCAAGGGCATGTGCGGTTTGCGCGCGGCCGCGTCCTGTCGTCGCCGCAGCCTACCCCACGCGAGCGGTTCCGACTCTTTGCACTCCGACACAGTGTTCGCAGGGGAGCCTGCCAGCCCCCGCATCACGCCGACGCATGGATCCTTCGGGCGAGATTTTTTCACGATATGGGGAATACCGGCGCTGAAGTGCTCCCCTCCTCACGGGCGTGAGCCTGCCTGCGTCGTCACAGCCTGCTCTTCTTGACCCTTGACGGGAATCACCTCTGCCCGTTGCCTTGGGCATCCAGCCACGCCGCGAGTCGTGGCAAGGCCGCGCGCGCGTTTGCTGTCGTAATAGTCGCCGCCTGACTTGGCGTCCAGCCTCGCAGGGAACAAAGGGTCTGGGCGATGCGCGGCAATTGCGCAGGTTCGTTAAACGATGGCGGATTTTGGCGCACTAACCACTCAGGTGGGATGTCCGGGGCATCGGTTTCGAGCACTAGACACCCTTGAGGCAGGTTTGCGGCAAGGCTACGGATGTTGCGCGCTCGTTCAAAAGTCATGGCCCCGCCGAAGCCCAGCCGAAGTCCCTGCGCAATGAATCCATCCGCCTGCTGGCGACTGCCGTTAAACGCATGTGCAATCCCCCCGAGATCCGCGTTCGCCCAGCCCAACCGGCGCAGGCTCGCTAGTAGGGCATCCTGCGATTTGCGCACATGCAGCAGTACCGGGAGGCCGAATTCGCGCGCAATACGCAATTGACCTTCGTACCACCAGATCTGGCGTGCACGGTCCACATTCGGCACGAAAAAATCAAGCCCAATCTCGCCGATCGCCACAAACTGGGAGTCGGCCATTGCGTCCTGCACGCGTACGCGCAAGGCGTCAAGGTCGCTCTCGCTGGTCTTGTCGACAAACAACGGATGCACACCGAGCGCATAGACGTTGGAGCTGGCATGCGCCAGCGCGCGCACCGCGCCGAAGTTTCCTGGCTCCACGGCTGGAATCACGATACACCGCACGCCGGCTTCAAGCGACCGGGCCTGCACGTCCCTGCGGGAGTGCCCGAATTCCGCGGCGTCGAGGTGAGCGTGGGTATCAATCCAGATCATGGCAATAGTGGGGCGCTAGGGGTTATGCGATAATTTAAAGCTGAGCTGCGGCCAGCT
Organism: Thiomonas sp. FB-Cd; assembly: GCF_000733775.1. NCBI lineage: Bacteria > Pseudomonadati > Pseudomonadota > Betaproteobacteria > Burkholderiales > Thiomonas > Thiomonas sp. FB-Cd. The sequence goes on from NZ_JPOE01000005.1 coordinate 174,679, forward strand.
GCTTGTTCCAGCTATGCCATATCCCGGAGACGTGACCGAGTGGCCGAAGGTGCTCCCCTGCTAAGGGAGTATGTGCCAAAAGCGCATCGAGGGTTCGAATCCCTCCGTCTCCGCCAGTCCCTGCATTCATGCGGGCTGGCGAGTTCTTTAGGTAGCAGTGCAGATGTTTTGCCCCAAATCTGCTCCAAAAGACTGCTCCAAAAATGCCCGGGTCTGCTCATCTTATCCAACGACGCGCTGGGTTCGCATTCCGCCTGAACATCCCGTCCGACCTCAGGCCGATCCTGGGCCTGCGTGAGGTCGTTCGCAGCCTCAAACTCACCACCCGCCGAGATGCCTTGGCGCGATGCCGCAGGGCCGCGCAAAGAGGCAGGGATGCGTTCGATATGCTCCGACAGATGCATCAAAGAGCGCTAAATATTCAAGGCTACCGAGGCTGGGTGCTCGGACAGATCGAGCAGCGACTGACACGTCCGCCAGAAGGTTTTTCACAAGGGCGATTCCACTGCGCATGCGGTCTTCGGCGATTGAAGCCATCACTATGCCATTCGCGGTGCCACGCTGGGTTGACGGCCCGGACCAGCAGTTTGCCTGCAAGCATCAGCGCCTTCGGCCGCGAGGGCGCACGCGACAGAAGGCTGGAGGGGGTCAATGAGTCCTGAGCGGATTATGGTGCTCCGTGCAGTTCTAGGCGTTCCAGCAGGGGACGTATTCGCTGTGCTTGCCTGGGACAGTCTTGGAGCGCTGAACGGTTGGAGGCTTGCCGCCGTTGGCAAGGGGCGCGTGAGATTCTTGGGGCAACCTTACCCTGGGGCAAAGGCCCCACCCCTGGAAACGTTCTTGGAGGCCCTGGAGATCGAAGTCCGTGAAGCTCCGGAAGGTCCACGATCGTCTGGGACCTAAGCCATGACGTCCTGGAATCCATGATCGCCGGGGGCCCGCTTCCCCGGCCTGGGATCTCTGTTTCCACTTTTCCGCCTATTTAATAGTGGCTGGAAACTGGAAAGAAAGCAATAAAACGGCAACCGCCGAAAGCGATTCTGCGTTGCCCCTGAAGGCAAAGCCCACTCTACGCGAGGCGTTGGATGGTTGAAAGAGCTGCAGCGAAGTAGGGCTGCAAGGCTGTTACGGCTGTTACGGCTGTTACGGCTGTTACGGCTGTTACGGCAGTTGCGGCGTTACAGGGATCGTTGTGAGTAACCCGCCTGTCGGGACTAGCTGACCTTCTTCACCGCACGCACCGTAGCGTGGTAGCCATGCTGACCGTATGAGAAACGTCACCGCCGACGACCTTGCCCGCATGAAAGGCCTCTTCCTTAACGTTGTGGGCAAACTGGCTGGACGTCGTGGCATGCACTGACGTGGCCATCGCAAAGAACAAGGCCGACGTCAAAACGTAGCGAATTCTCATGGAACAGTTCGTGGTGTGAGTTTGAATGCGCCACCCCTTTGAACGGTTCAGTTCTGACCATCTGCTGCCCGACCTCGAGTTCCCCATGCTTGTTGAGCAGTAGGTGGGCCATGCACTGCGAAAAAGTTCAGGCACTGACAGACGCATGGTCTGTGCAGTGCCTGACTGGCTTCCATGGGCGGAAGCTTTTCACGCCGCAGCGTGTTGGTCGGTCAAGAAATTCCCTTTGGTATCGGCAATGTGACCCCCTTGTTTTTGATGCTGGTGAATTCAATCTACGCCGCATTCATGTCGGTTGCAACAGGGGTATGCAAAGGTGTTGCTTCAAATCAAATGGGAGTCGCTATGGCGTCTGGAGTGTGAGGGCCGTGCGGCGAACACGCAGAGTGTCAATCCGCGCTAGCTCGCTCTTGTTTGCGCCTGCATCTGCGCAGAGACTGTCTGCGCCAATCGCAGGCGCGCTGGCGCACGCTCGAGCCCATCCACGAACCGCTGAGGAATGCCTCCAATGCCAACCATTGCGCCACATAGCGCGCCTGTGAGCATAGCCCGCGCCTGGTTCTGGCCGCCGCCATTGACCGCATGCAGCACGGCTGAATCGAAATCGTGTTTAAAACGGGAAGCCAGGTAGTAGGCCGCCGGAAACTGGTGATAGACCGCACAGGGCATGCCATACACAAGGGAGACTTTCCACGCTGGTTCGATGCGAATGTCCGGATCGACGGCGGCACGTGCAATGTTTGAGGGTGTGAGCAGCGCATCGGGCGACGCAAACTGCCCTGGATGCCGAGCCGACTCCGGCCCAGATGGCACGACACCTTCGCCCGCTGCAGTCACCGTATGGAACGGCAATTGGCCGGTGCGTACCAACTGGAGCAGCTTCGCCGAGATTTCCGCGTCAAGTTCATTGCCCTGCACCAGGAGGCCGAGCACTGAACCGAACGCAACGGTCATGGCGCCAACAGTGGGATCGATTTGGGTGAGCAACGTATTGCCCCCCACGTGCTCTGCCAGGGCCGCCGGTTGCAGCGCGTAGCGCACAGCGATCGCCAAGGTCCGCTCAGCCGCCTCGGTGTTGTCGGCGTAGCCGCCGACCTCGCCCCATGGCCTGCCGTGCTGCACCCTCAGCCGCCAAGCCTCGCGGATGGACTGGCTGGTGTATCCGCCGGGTCCCTGCATTGGCGTGCCGTCAAGAAGTGGAAATAGCTCCGTGTCCATCCGTCGGCAAAAATCGGCTTCGTCATACGATCCGCACTCGGCCAGTGAGCGAAGCGTCATCTCGAGCAGCCAGCCGGCTTGGGACGATTGCCCGGCCTTGAGACCGCCGTGGTAACGGTCGGGGCGCGGATCCGTGTAGTCAGTGATCCAGGATCCGTAATCCGCGTGAAGCGCGTCAAGGTCGTAATACCAATGCGGACCCAAGGCAAGGGCATCGCCGACGAAAGCTCCTATTAACGCACCGCTTACGCGCTGTTCCAGGGATGGGGATGGCATGAAAGCTCCTCGATATGTTGTCGAATATCCCTGCGGGCCGGAGCACGATAGGGAGCCTACAGACGCTGCCAAATCGTCACTTCGGACAGGGTGTGCTGGTGCTTGCGCAGAGTTTCGCGAATCACAAAAGGTACAGGCAGTGGAACGCGCATGAGTTGAAAATGGGGCTCCAGAAGTAACTTGAGACCATCGAGGGTCGTGAAGCTCTCGCCATCTTTCTTAAAACCCCCGATCCATTCCTCGCGCTTGGTGTGCTCCAGCAACCATGTGTAGGGCGACGCAATAACCAGCAAACCCCCCAGGTTCAGACGCTCGTGCACCGTGCGCAGAAACTGCGCCGGACTGTACAGCCGGTCTATAAGATTGGCCGCCAATATGAGGTCATACCCGGTGAATACGGCCTTGAGATTGCAAGCGTCGCCCTGAAAGAACTCCACTTTGTGCGCAACGTCGTCCAAGCCGATATCAGCAAGCGAGCGCTCCTTATAGGTAACGAGTTCGCCCTCGTCCACAAGGGTGTAGCGCACCCTTCCCTGTGCGGCCATCTGCGTGCCCACGCCGATGAAACGCGCCGAGAAATCGATGCCCGTCACACGGTCGAAGTGCCTTGCCAACTCAAAGCTAGCGCGCCCGGTTGCACAACCCAGATCGAGCGCCCTCTGCGCAGGACGGCTGCCCATGGCCTGAATCGCCAAGTCGGCTAGGGCTCGCGGAAAGTTGGGCACACCGAAATAGCTATCACCGAAGTGGAATTCGCAGTACTCGGCAACGGACCGATCGGTCTCATAGTGCGAGTGTGGCACTTCAGCCGGTGCAGCGCTCACCACGTAACGAAATCCTGCATGCTGGAAAAAATGTCGCCGAAATGCATAGCGGGAAATGGGCAACGCCTCGTTGCCGCAGGAAATCCACGATCCCCCCTTCATCAGATTGTGGCGATCATCGAAGGTCGGTGTCGTAAAGTCATCATAGATGGGATGGACCTCAAAACCGGCATACGGATACGTGGGGGTCTCCAGCCACTGCCAGACATTGCCGATTAGATCGTAAAACGGCCCATGAGCGAATCGCGTCACGGGGCAAGAAGAAGCCCAATGATCGAGTTCGATATTCGCAGGCGCTGGGCTGGGCTGCGGTAAATCCCCAATGCCTGCCCCCAAGCGCATCGCATGCCACTCGTCCTCGGTGGGCAGTCGATGCGGCGTTCCGGTCTCGCGCGTCTTCCATTGGCAAAACGCGCGCGCCTCATGGCAATTGGTCTCAACCGGCCAGTCCCAAGGCATGGACACTTCTTCGCACATCAATCGCAGGCGCCATGTGCTGCCTTCGCGCACCCAGAACGTAGGGTTCTGCGCGTTGGCAAATCGCTTCCATGCAGCGCCCTCCTCACTCCAAAGGCTGTCGTCGCCATACCCACCATCCTCGACGAACGCAAGAAACTCCTGGTTGGACACGAGATAACGGGCAGCCTGGAAGGGCGCGGTGCTCGCATCGTGCACGCCAAACTCGTTGTCCCAGCCGTAAACAGCTGGCTTTGCATGGTCACGCCCGAGACGAAATTGACCCGCTGGCACATCCACCAAGGCGTTTGCAGGCGCAGTGCCACTGATTTGGCATGGTTGCCATGCAGAGTGCGGCTGGACATACTTGAGGCTGTGCTGCCGAATGAGCACCGAGGAGGTTTCGAGATGAATGCGCTCATGCTCGATGCCCATGAGAATGACCCACCACGGACTGTCCCAGCCAATGGGAGCGGCCAACGGCAAACTGCGAATGAGCTCGCCCACAACTGCGCGGACTTGGCGGCGGTAGTCGCGCACGCGCTGCACGGATGGCCAATCGTATCGTGCATCGTCCAAATCGTCCCAGCTCATCTCGTCGACACCTACGGCAAACATCGATTCCAGCCGTTGGTCGATGCGCTCGTTGATCAGCCCCGCGAGGAGCAGCTTGTTCATGAAAAACGTTGCCGTGTGACCAAAGTAGAAGATCAACGGATGGCGCAATGCAATCGGTTTGACGAAATACGCCTCTTCCGATTGCAGGACCTCGAACAATTGCTCGTAACGATCAAACGTGGCCTCAAACGCACGCATCACCTGCTCGCGAAGTGACTCGAGATCTGGCGATGTGAGCAGAGTTGTGCGCAGGCTGGAAGGCTGTTGCGCGGCTGTATGTTGCATGGTGACCTTGCATCGGCGCGAGTCGTGAAATTTGGACCCCATTATTCCAGTGCCATGTCCCAACCGTACGCCCCGCTGAAAAACCTGTCCTTGTTTGAATGGGCATTGCGCGTCCATTGCTCGCATGCGACGCTTTCGAAGCGCACAAGGCGCTTCACGGTGGATACCCCATCATTGGGATGGTGCATGGCGATGCGCGGATGAAGCACGCGCCGATAGATCATCCAGCTACAGGTGCGCCTGAAGGGCAAATTGCCCGTAGCGCCATGACGGGCCGCCCAGGCCTTGAAGGCAATGCGGCTGCCACCGGTTGGCCCAACGATGGGCTATCTGCTCAAGCACGCCGTTCAATGGCTTGTCGATTTCCATCTCTTCCCCGGCCATCATGTCGTATGCGCCAAGCATCGACTGGCTGACGGCGCTGAACTCTCGCGTTGCAGATCCGCACCAAGGGGTGCGGCCGAGAGGGGCTCACGCGCAAAATCCCCGACCCAGGGCGGTCGGGATCGTGCACGGGCGTTGCATTTGCAAATCCTGGTTTCGTTGGCCGCTTCCATGAACTCTCCCGCCGCTCAACGCATGGCGTTGTAGCGGGGGTTTCGCGGGTCACAGGCCTGGACTTGCCCCGTTGCCGGGGCAGAGGTTTGGGTCTCGCCGCCACGCCCGTCCCAGGCGTGTCCTGCGTGTTGTGCGCGTCGATGAGAACCACCATTGGGCTGTTCTGGTCGCGCGGCGCCGTGTGCCCGCACGGGCACACATGCATGCGTTGGCTCAGCGTCTTGGGCACAATCTCCCAGCACGCTGCGCAGCGCTGCGACGGTTTGAGCTGGCGCGTGTTGCTCAGGTGCAGTCGCGTACCAGCTTCTTCCGCTTTGTACGCGAGCATCGGATGCGCCATGCCGAACCCCGCCGAGAGAATCTCCCGGTTGAGTCCGGCCTTCTGCCGCACGCGACGGCCCGGTGTCTCCACCGTGCCGCGTGTGCTGCGGCTCATGTTCTTCGGTGCGAGTTGTTCGGTGGCCAGGACGGCGCATTGCCGCACCATCCTGGTTGTTTCCTTGTGCACGAAGTCCCGGCGCAGATTGGAAATCCGGTCGTGCAGTTGTGCGATGCGACGCCCGAGCCGTTTGAAGCGCAACGATCCGTTCTTCTTCCTGGCGCGCTGCCGCTGCAGCGCGGCAAGGCGCGGCAGTTCCTCGCGCACCCAGCGCGGGTTATCGATGGTCCGTCCATCATCGAACGTCGCCCAGTCGCTGATCCCGAAATCCACGCCACGCCGCATGTCGGCGGTGCGCTCGCGCGCACAGGCCGCGTCGGGCACGCGCAGCGTCACCGATACGAACCACCCACCACCTTTGCGCGTGAGGGTGATGTCGTTGGGTTTGGCCTCAACCCCGAAGCGGTGCAGCCCGCACGCCCGGATGGACAGGGCCGTGTCTCCACTGCCAATGCGCAGCGTCGCACCACGGCCGCCGTGCTGCATCAGCTTCCAGCCAGCCGGGTCGGGATAGGCAAAGCCCGCGAACCGCTTCGCGGCCTTGAACCGCGGGAATCCAGGCGTTTGACCAGCTTTGACCCGGCGAAAGAACGACTGGAAGGCGAGATCCAGCCGCCGCAGCGTCTGCTGCAAGGCGTGGCTGCCGAGTTCGTTGAGCTCGGGCCGATCGGCCTTGATCTGCGGCAATGCGTTTTGCTGCGCGTAATAGCTGATGGATTTGCCCGCCTTGCGCCAGGCGTCGATGCGTTCTTCCAGCGCCGCGTTGTACAACTCGCAGTGCAGCCGCGTCCAAGCCTCAAGCCGCGCAGCTTGCGCGGCATTGGGATACAGCTTGAGCGTGACTTTGCGCCGTTGCATACTGGTATTTTATCCAGCCTGGAGAGGAACAACAAGCGAAACCCGCCCGCTTGACCCCCTCCTGCCCGGTCGGCTTCGCCTGAGCGACGCTGTGCGTCGGGCCGGGCGAGGAAGGGGAATGCGCGGGCATTTGTTCATGGCGTGATTGCGATCCTGGCGACGTACTGACGCCTTGTTTTTCTGTTCTCACGCGACATCGCCTGCAACGATAACCCCTCTCGCCACATTAGTTCTAATACAAACTATTATGGCCAGCATCCATCTAAGTTGATGGTCACGCTTCTCAGAGCCTTCAAAGCCAAGTGCCCGACTCCATGACGAAAAAGGTTCTTTCACTGCTGCACAGGCCATGGGCCAATTGCACACAGCGGGCCCATATGATGACCTTCTGCCCAGTGCACTGTGACTTTTCCGACGGTGCGGTCGAGAGGCTGTTGCTGCGAAGGACGCCAACCGAATGAACTCCCTGCGCTTTAGCACTGCACTGTTTTGAGATCATGATGCGCGGCTCTTTGTTGTCCCGGGCATTTCTTCAAGAACCCTCCCCACTATTTGCATAAATGAAGGCGTCACCATGCCTCGACAGCCGACTCTTTTTGTGTCCCATGGCTCGCCAATGCTCCCGTTGGAGCCGGGCACAGCTGCGCCCATGCTGCAAGCGCTTGGAACGCAATTAGCGAGACCCGCCGCCATCCTTTCGTTCTCGCCGCACTGGATGGCACGCATCACGGCCGTTGGCTCAAGCCTGAGGCCTCCCACGATCCATGATTTCGGCGGCTTCGACCCTGCCTTGAACGAGCTGCGCTATCCGGCTCCTGGCAGTCCTGATCTTGCACAGCGCGTCACGTCCATGCTCGAGGCCGCAGGCTGGCGATCTGCACTTGACCCAGACCGAGGGTTGGAGCATGGCACATGGGTTCCACTGCGGCTGTTGTTCCCGCAAGCTGATATACCGGTCGTCCCCTTGGCCATGCCATGGCCCCTTGATGCAGCCCGTGCATATCACCTCGGCCAGGCCGTGGCTCCACTTGCTGACGAAGGGGTCCTGTTGCTGGGTACCGGTAGCCTGACCCACAACCTTCACGAATTTCATCCGCGCGCGGCAACCAGCGACCAGCCCGAGCCCTATGTTCTGGAATTTGTCGACTGGATGCGCCAAGCCATTGATCGTGGTGACACTGCAGCCCTGCTTGACTACCGTCGCCTCGCACCGCACGCTACGCGTGCACACCCCACCGATGAGCACCTCCTCCCCCTCTTCTGGTGCCTTGGCGCTGCCGGCCCCGAGCGCAAGGCTCATCACCACGCCGGCGGCGTGCATTACGGCATGCTGAGTATGGATGCGTGGACGTTTGCCTGATCTCGCTCGCATTGCCATTGCACCCTCTTCACGCGCGTCAGGATTTCCCACATGTCAAACTCCATCACTGTTGCACGTCCTGAAAGCCAGGCCGAACAACTTTTCCTCCTGTTCCACGGCGTTGGCTCGAACGCGCAGGACCTCGTGCCAATGGGGCACCGGTTGTCAACCGCCTTCCCCAGAGCCTTCATCGTGAGCGTGCAGGCACCCTACCTCTCTGACTTCGGCAGTGGATTTCAGTGGTTCTCCGTTCGCGACGTCACCGAAGATAACCGGGTGCAGCGCGTTCGCGAGGCCATGCCAGCCTTTGTGCAAACCGTACAGGCGTGGCGAAAGGAGGCACACGTGGACGTCGCGCGAACCGTCCTCATTGGTTTTTCACAAGGCGCCATCATGGCGCTCGAATCAACACGCAACGCCAGCCCTCTCTCAGGGCGCGTAGCAGCCATTGCTGGTCGCTTCGCCCAACTCCCGACGGAATCTGCCCCTGGCACAGTTGTCCATTTTTTCCACGGCAAGCGCGACTTGGTGATGCCTTACACGCGGACTCTTGAGGCCGCCGAACACATCGCCGCACTCGGCGGCGACGTCACGGCGGACATCCTGCCGCTAGCCGGTCACGAAGCCAACGCCGAAATCATCACACTGCTGATCGAACGCCTCCAGAACCCGGCTCCGATGCGCCGACTTGGCGACGCTGGCGGCGCTAGCCCAAGCGCGGCACCAAAAAAACTGTGATTAGCCCGATGCCGATGCGCTTGAAGGTGCCCCCTTGCACGGCCCGTTCACGTTTGATCCACCCATTCCTAAGGAGGTTTTTGCATGACTAAGGTTCTTGTTCTTTATTACAGCACTTGGGGACATGTCGAGCGTATGGCGCAGGAGGTGGCCGAGGGTGCAAGATCGGTGCCAGGCGTCGAAGTGACGATCAAGCGCGTGCCTGACACCATGCCCGCAGAGACAGCGGCAGCCATCCATGCAAAAACGGATCAGGCGGCGCCAATTGCCAAACCCGAGGAATTGGCTGATTATGACGCCATCATCTTTGGTACGCCCACCCGGTTTGGCAATATGTGCGGACAGATGCGCAATTTTCTCGACCAGACAGGCAGCCTGTGGCAGCAGGGCAAACTTGTCGGCAAAGTTGGCAGCGTGTTTGTGAGTACGGCAACCCAACATGGCGGCCAGGAAACCACGATTACGTCATTTCATACCACCTTGTTCCATCACGGCATGGTTGTGATTGGTGTGCCTTATGCCTGCACACACCTCACGAATATGTATGAAATCACGGGCGGAACGCCATATGGAGCGTCCACTCTAAGCAAAGGTGATGGAAGCCGGATGCCGAGCGCGAATGAACTGGCCGTCGCCAAGTACCAAGGTCAGCACGTTGCAACAATTGCGAAAAAGCTCTTCGCTTGAAGCACCGCCCTGTCTAGCGGCAATTAGCCACTTCAATCGCGCCCAATGCTCTTGCCACTCAAGTCCCACCGGAGACCTTCATGATTAAAACATCAACCGCCCCGTATGCTGCGCTGCTTCTGCGCGTGAGCCTTGGCATCATGTTCCTGGCGCACGTCGCCCTCAAAGTGTTTGTCTTTACCGTGCCAGGATTTGTCGGATTCTTCGGCTCGCTCGGGCTGCCTCCAATTCTGGCTTACCTCGTGATTGCACTCGAATTCTTTGGCGGTGTTGCACTCATCCTTGGCATTTATGCGCCCTGGGTCGCCCTACCCCTGGCTGCCGAAATGCTTGGCACGATTGTCCTTGTGCATGGGGCCAACGGCTGGCTGTTCACCAACAAGGGCGGCGGCTGGGAGTACCCTGCTTTCTGGACCGTCGGCCTTGTTGCGCTGTATCTTCTGGGCGACGGAGCCATGGCGCTCAAGCCTGCGCAGAAGGTCCGCTCCTGACCGGGCGGCAGCAATCGCAAGGCGCCTTTTCGCGATCACGCGTGCACCAACGCTCGCGCACGGTGCACTGTACACCGTGATTTGCGCGGCGCGCGTCCCCAAGGAGCCCCACTGATGCGCAGCCATGCCCAGTCTCACAGTGCCGAGCGTGCGCCCGATGAAATCCATTATCGGTACTCAGTGTTGCGCGCTGACTTTGCCAGCGGCCAGACAATCGCTGTGCTTCATATCGGCGCGAACCGCACGGTGATTGCCGTCGGACAGGGTAGCCAGCCGCAAGCGACATGGTCGCTGGAGATCGGCTCGAGAAAAATCGCCAACGCATATTTCAAGCGCGAGCTGCCAGCGCCAGAAGAAATCGAAGCCGCCATCGTTGAAATTGAAGACGAAATCAGCCTGGCGAGGCCGCTCTTCGCTTTGGCACCAACTGTCTTGACGAACGACGCCGCCGTGCGCGACATAGCCGTTGCCGCTGGTGTCGGCGTCGGGGCAAGCATCACGCTCACACTCGACGCTGTCGAGCGCACGTTCGAGCGCCTGGTTGCCACCGCCCTTCGTCAGCTTGGGCACGATTTGCCGCAAGGCACCCAGTTCGCTGCAACCCTGACGATTCTGCGTGAACTCATGCACCATCTGAAGATTCCATCCATCACGGTGCGGGCGCAATGATCACGCAAGGTGTTGAGCCCTATTTGCGAGCACCCGCCTGAGTTCAATCGCCTGCCAGTCGGCGTGGCCGTGCTGGATCCAGATGTGCGCAGCCGTGCTTGCCTCGCCTTTGAAGCAATTGGCGTAACAAAGCGGTCAGCGGCAGGAAGCTACCGGCGCGAATCGCCGGTAGCATCACGCGCCGCATGAGCACCGCGGAGCTTCCCCATACTTGCCCTACGGGCACCCGCCATTCACTTGAATGCAGGGACGCATCGACCGACCCTGCTTTTCGGCCAAGCCGCCTACGTGGTCTCGCGTGGCATACAGCCACTCCCATTAGGCTCTACAGTATCTTGCAAGACCTCGAATAAATGCGCCCAGCCTGACACACGCGATACCGATATGGCCTCTTCCAAGCGTCGCATTGCACTGATCTCCATCTTGATCGTGTTTGGTTTGGCAGCAGCGGCTTACGGCTGGTACTTCCTGGGAAGACCCAAGCCGATGGATGCGCTGGCCAAAGGCAACGGGAGACTCGAGGCCATTGAGATTGATGTGGCAACACGACAGCCAGGGCGTCTTTCACAACTCCGGGTCACCGAAGGCATGATGGTGCGCGCCGGCGAGGTCCTGGCCCGCATGGATACTGCGCCGCTTGACGCCCAGCGCGCCGAGGCCCAGGCCCAGATTGAGCGCGCAAAGAACGCCATAACGACGGCAAAGGCCCAATTGGCTCTGCGTGATAACGAACTTGCTGTGGCCCGCGCTGGCGTCGTGCAGCGCGAAAGTGACCTCGTCGCCGCCCAGCAGCGATTGGCGCGATCTCAGGCACTGGTTCGCATGGGAGGAGTAGCCGAGCAGCAGCTCGACGACGATCGCGCGCGCGTCGGCAGTTTCCGCGGCGCCGTAAGCGCCGCTCAAGCCCAGGTTGCAGCCGCCCGCTCGGGCATCGAAGCTGCGCGTTCCCAGCTCGTTGAGACCGGCTCCATCGCACGCGCTGCAGAAGCGTCCATGCAGCGCATTCAAGTCGAAATCGACGACTGCACGATCAAGTCCCCGATCAATGGCCAAGTCCAGTACATCATCTCCCACCCTGGGGAAGTCCTTCCCGGTGGGGGCAAAATTCTGAGCCTCCTCGATATCGGCAACCTTTACATGTCCTTCTTCCTTCCCGAGCAAGATGCCGGACGTGTGGCCCTTGGGGACGAGGTGCGCATCGTTCTCGATGCGCAGCCGCAGCAAGTCGTCCCTGCGTCGATCTCATATGTATCGAGTGTTGCGCAGTTCACTCCCAAGACTGTTGAAACACAAAGCGAGCGGCAGAAGCTGATGTTTCGAGTGAAGGCGCATATCGACCCCCGCTGGGCGGACAAGCGCTTGGCGCAGTTGAAAAGCGGCATGCCTGGAATCGCCTATGTACGGCTGGACCGAACGGTGTCTTGGCCGGATGACATCCAAAGTTCAATGGCACGGTGAAACCGACCTCGCTCTCCAGCACAGCTCCCACCTCGCACGCCCATCCGGTCGCGAGCCTGACCGGTGTCGGTTTGCGATACGGTACAGCCCTTGCTCTTGACAACGTTGACCTGAGCATTCCAGCAGGATGCATCGTGGGTCTGATCGGGCCCGACGGCGTTGGCAAATCGAGTCTTCTCGCACTGATTGCTGGAACCCGTGTCATCCAGCGCGGCCATGTCGAGGTGCTTGGCTGCGATATGGCGAATGCGCATCAGCGCACTGGCGTCAGCGAGCGCATCGCATACATGCCGCAAGGGCTAGGCCGGAACCTGTATCCAACCTTGTCGGTATTTGAGAACCTTGACTTTTTTGGCCGGCTCCGTGGATACGGCAAAGCCGAGCGTGAACAACGCATGCACGAACTCCTCGCAGCCACCGGCCTTGCACCGTTCGCCGACCGCGCCGTGGGCAAGCTATCGGGAGGCATGAAGCAAAAGCTCGGTTTGTGCTGTGCGCTTTTGCACGACCCCGATCTCCTCATCCTCGACGAGCCCACAACCGGCGTCGATCCACTCTCACGCGCGCAATTCTGGGCCTTGATCGAACGCGTTCGCGTTTCCCGTCCAGCAATGAGCGTGCTGGTGGCGACCGCGTATATGGATGAGGCGGCACGCTTCGAATGGCTTGTCGCGATGGACGCCGGGCGGCCCATCGCCACGGGGACCCCCGCCAGTTTGCGCACCCAGGCAGCCGCGCAGACGCTGGAGGAAGCATTCATCAACTTGCTGCCGGAGCCAAAGCGCCGCCAACATCACACTGTCGTGCTGCCACCGAGGCAACAATTAGCCACGGTTGAGTACGCGATCGAAGCGACCGATCTCACGCGCACCTTTGGTGATTTCGTCGCCGTCGACCAAGTCAATTTCCGCATTGAACGCGGAGAAATCTTCGGCTTTATCGGCTCCAATGGATGCGGCAAGTCGACGACAATGAAAATGCTCACCGGATTGTTGCCTGCCAGCAGCGGGAATGTCCGTGTATTTGGCAAGGAGCCCGACCCAAAGGACCTGCAAGGCCGGGCGCGCGTGGGCTACATGACCCAGGCGTTTTCCCTGTACACGGAACTGACGGTTCGCCAGAATCTCGAACTCCACGCAAAACTCTTTCGCGTGCCCGCCGCGATTCGCCCCGACAGAATCGCCGAAATAACATCGCGATTCGGCCTTGAATCCGATCTGGACAAACATCCGACAGAGCTTCCACTGGGCATACGCCAGCGCCTGTCGCTGGCCGTGGCCGTTATCCACAAGCCTGATCTGCTGATCCTGGACGAGCCCACCTCAGGGGTCGATCCCATTGCGCGCGATGTCTTCTGGCAGCACATGATCGACCTGGCTCGAACTGATGGCGTGACGATTTTTGTATCAACACACCTGATGAACGAGGCATCACGCTGCGATCGGGTGGCGCTCATGCATGCAGGGCGCGTTCTCGCCACCGGCGCCCCGCAAGCGCTCATTGCGCAGCGTGCTGTACCGTCGCTCGAACAAGCATTTGTTGCCTGGATCACCGAGGTCGAAGCAGCCGCAGAACGTCCGCCACCCGCTCCTACGCCGGTCTTCCCCTTGGGCCAGGCGTCAACGATACGCATGCGCCCTCGCTCGGCCTTTCGGCGCGCCGGCATACGCCTGTTGAGTTATAGCAGGCGCGAAGCGCTCGAGCTGCTACGCGATCCGCTGCGCGCAACCATGGCTCTGGCCGGGAGCGTGATCCTGCTTTTCATCATGGGGTATGGAATAAGCCTTGACGTCGAAAACCTGCGATATGCCGTCCTTGATCGCGACCAGACCGCCCTGAGCCACGAATACACACACAACCTGGCCGGCTCACGCTACTTCATCGAACATGCGCCGATCACGGATTATGGCCAGCTCGACCAACGCATGCGAAGCGGCGAACTGAGTCTTGCGATTGAAATTCCGCCAAACTTCGCCCGCGACATCCAGCGCGGTCAGCATGCGGAGATTGGCGCCTGGATCGACGCGGCCATGCCCACGCGCGCAGAGACGATTGATGGCTATATCCAAGCCTTGCACGCCGCATGGCTCGTCGAGTATGCCAAACGCGCACTCGGTCTGGCGCTTCCCAGTGGCGCAGCCGGAATTGAAACGCGATTTCGTTACAACCCCGACGTCAAAAGCCTCGTTGCAATGGTCCCCGCAGTGATTCCCCTGCTGCTTCTGATGATCCCTGCGATGCTCACGTCGCTGAGCGTCGTGCGGGAAAAAGAACTGGGGTCCATCATCAATTTCTATGTCACCCCAGTCAGCCGACTTGAATTTCTTCTCGGCAAGCAGCTTCCTTACATCGCACTGGCGATGTTCAACTTCCTGCTGCTATGGGCATTTGCGGTGGCGGTGTTCGGCGTGCCGTTCACGGGCAGCTTTGCCGCACTGTCAACCGCTGCGCTTCTGTATGTCACCACGGCGACCGCCATAGGTCTGCTGATGTCGACTTTCCTCAGGACGCAGATGGCCGCCATTTTGGGCACTGCCATCGGAACGATGCTGCCAGCGGCACAGTTTTCTGGAATGCTCAACCCGATATCCTCGCTGGAAGGTCCGGCAGCATGGGTTGGGCAGATCTATCCGACCACGCATTTTCTGACCATCAGCCGCGGCACATTCTCAAAGGCTCTCGGCTTCGCAGACATGGGCCCTGCGTTCACCCCGCTTGCCTTGGCCATACCGGTGCTCATTGCATTGAGCGTGGCGCTGCTCAGGAAACAGGAGCGGTAACGATGGCCTCCGCAGCCAATGTCTTCCACCTTGCAGTCAAGGAGCTTCGCAGCCTCTGGCATGACACCGCCATGCTGATGCTGATGGTTTTTGCCTTCACCGCGTCGATCTACACGGCGGCCAGCAGCATCCCCGAGACGCTGCACAGGGCACCGCTGGCGATCGTCGATGAAGATCATTCAGCATTGTCGGCACGCATTCATGCAGCGTTTGCGCCACCCTACTTCCTGCCACCGCCGTTGATCAGCCAGGCTGAAGTGGATCCCGCGCTCGACGCCGGCCGCTACACGTTCGTCCTCGACATTCCGCCAAACTTCCAGCGTGACGTGGTCGGCGGCCGCCAGCCAGTGCTGCAACTCAATGTCGATGCGACGCGCATGTCGCAGGCGTTCACCGGCAGCGGTTATGTCCAGGCGATCGTCAACGGCGAAATCGCCGAGTTCCTGCTGAGCCATCGAACCCAGCAGACGTTACCTGTCGAGCTGGCAATACGCAACCGCTTCAACCCAGCGCTCTCGCAGTCGTGGTTCGGCGCAATCGCCGAACTGATCAACAACATCACGATGCTCGGGATCGTACTGACCGGCGCTGCACTGATCCGTGAACGCGAGCACGGCACTATCGAACACCTGCTGGCGATGCCTGTGACGCCATTCGAGATCATGGCAGCGAAGGTGCTGTCAATGGGCCTTGTCGTGTTGCTCGCCTCGACTCTGTCGCTGATCATCGTCGTGCATGGGCTCTTGGCGGTTCCACTATTGGGTTCGCCTTGGCTGTTTGTCGGCGGTGCCGCGTTACAGATGTTCGCTGTGACTTCGATCGGCATCTTCATCGGAACAGTCGCGCGCTCCATGCCGCAGATGGGTCTTCTTCTCATCCTCGTGCTGTTGCCGCTGGAAATGCTCTCCGGGGGCATGACTCCGCAGGAGAGCATGCCTAAACTGATTCGCACCGTGATGTTGGCTGCACCGACAACGCATTTCGTCAATCTCTCGCAAGCGATCCTCTTCCGCGGAGCCGGATTAGACGTCGTCTGGCCATCCCTTCTCGCCATCGCAACGATTGGCACGATCTTCTTTCTGATCGCGTTGGCACTGCTGCGCTGGACGATTGGGAGAATGACTTGAGCGCAGCGCAGGCACTGTGTTCCCACGCTCAAAGGCAGAGACCTGGTTGCCAATGACGATACAGCCCTTTCTTGCCCCTTAAGAAAGCGATACCCTGCTTTTGCACGTGAGCGCGCATCGGCCGCGGGGTATTGGTGGTCTCAGGGTATCGGCTTGGCGGGCGGCGAAGCATTCCCGTGCTGAGATTCCGACGCGGACTGTGCCGGTGTGGCCACCTGACTTGGCCTCGCGGCCATGGATGTTGCATCCGGAGGCAGAGGAAGATCATGCGCCATGGTTGGCGATGGCTGCGACGAGGCAAAACCCGAGGATGAAATGCTTGGTGCTGCAGATGCAGCCCAAGGGGCCGAAGCACCCATTAAAAGCGCGACTTGGGCCGATCGCAGCAGCCTCCAGGAAATCTTCCACAAAGCCCTTGTCGGTCGCGGCGACCATCTTGCGGGGTATCGAAGGATCTCGCCGCGATGCGGATAACTCCCGACGGCTGCACACCCCGCTGAAATGCACCGCCACCAACGTTCTGGCACCATTTCTTTTCCCTCGATGTTGCGTCTTCCCATGTTCAATCCGCACGGATCGCTCGAGACAAATATTGCACCTTTGAACATTCTTCCTAGACTCGGCGCGCGCTTCTACTGATGCGGAACGCCACGGGAGTCCTATGGCGCTCAGGGCAGCGCAGCACGCCTTGCGATCCGCTTCAGTGGCTTCCTGCCTTCATTGGGGCAAGCTGCGATGCAGAGCATCCAGCACTTACAACCTCTGCACAAACTTCACGTTCCGCCCGACAGCAAATCTTTCGACGCGAACATGATAGGGCGGCTGCGCTGCCCGCGCTATCCGTCCCCAGCCCGGAATCGGGTTTCGGGAAGCTAACGGATGACCGGTCCCGCCACCAAACGCCAAAAGTGCTGCCGTGCAAATCAGCGAGGCTTCGGCCGCCGCCTGGCGGGTGAGCCTGCCGACAACGGACAGGTCTTGGCCGATCCAGAGACGAAAAAGACAGGGAAGTCGCTCAGCCGACGATAAGGTGAGATTTAAAAAATACTGTTTTTTTGTCCAGTTTTTGTGTAGGCTTACGCCCTCGACCGGCTTTCCATATGCCCCATGTCAGCCATTACACGTCACCTCACGCAACCCTTGCCATCAGCCGTTGCTGCCGCCATCTGGCGGGGTAGCGATGTCGGCCAACCCTTCGGTCAGGTCATCAAAAGCGGGTGGCTCACGCTCGACCGCGAATTGCCCGGCGGTGGCTGGCCCTGTGGAAGTCTGAGCGAGTTGTTAAGCCCCCAAGCCACTGTGCTCGAATGGCGTCTTCTCGGAACCGCACTGAGTCAAGTGGTCGCCAAAGGCGGATCCATCCTGCTGGTCGGGCCACCCAAGATGCCGTACCTTCCAGGACTGCAGCACATCGGTGTGGAGGCGCGGCACCTGGTATGGGTGCAAGCTGAGACTTCAACCGAGCGGCTGTGGGCTGCCGAGCAGCTGATTCAGGCTGATACTCAAGGGGCGATCCTCATTTGGCTTCCCCAGGCCCGACCCGAGCAGCTGCGACGGCTACAGAGCCATGCCCAAGGAGGTCGCGCCCTCCTTTTTGCCATCCGTCCTGAGATTGCACGGCATGAAGCATCTCCGGCTTCGCTGCGGGTTCTGGCACGGTGCGGGCCGGACTGGGCGTTGCACGTTCAGATCCTCAAGCGACGGGGTCCAGCGCATGCTGGCGAACTGTCTCTGCTCTCGATTCCCGGGGGGCTGCGTTCCGTGCTCACTTCACGGGCTCGCAAACCCTCAAACTTGTTGCCATCACATTCTGGAGCCGCCCATGCTGTGGGCCGCGTTGCTATCGCCCTGCCTTCCCGACGTCTCGTTGCCGCAGCGTGAGGACAGGCTGCGCGAGGTGGCGACCTGGGCGCTGCAATTCGCCCCGCGGGTCGCAATCGTCGAGGAAGCCGTCTTCCTCGAGGTGCAGGCCAGCCTGCGATTGTTCGGCGGCTGGCCAGCTCTACGCAATGTGGTGGAAGAGCAAGCGTCTGCGTTCGGTGTGCAATCGATTGCCTGGGCGCCAACCGGACTGGGTGCTTTGGCACTGGCCAAGGCTGGTATTCAGCATGATGATGGCGAGCACCTGGAGCTGGCCGCGCAACTGAATGCCCTGCCGCTGGAGACCTTGAGTGCGGTACACGCCCATGCCCAGACTTTGTCGCAGCTCGGCTGCCGCAACCTGGGTGATGTGCGAAATCTCCCGCGCGGCGGATTGAGCCGCCGGTTTGGCCAAACCTTGCTCTGTGCCCTCGACCAGGCTTATGGCCTGCGTCCAGAGCATTACTCTTGGTTCGAACTGCCCGAGTCTTTCTCCGCGCGGATAGAACTGATGGCGCGAGTCGAAACCGCACCTGCATTGCTGTTCGCTGCCCGGCGGCTACTTCTGCAACTTGGCGGTTGGCTTGTAGCGCGGCAGTGCGGAGTGACAACCTTCACCTTGCGCTGGACGTTCGATCTCCTGCGTCCCCGCGACGCAGGCACTGGAGGTGAACTGGTTATCCGTACCGCATCGCCGATGCGCGACGTCGATCATCTCACCCGACTGCTAGGCGAGAACCTTGCCAGGCTTCGACTGGCAGCCCCTGTGGAACGCCTTGAACTGCTGGCCAATGAAGTGCAACCATACTCGCCTCCCAATTACACGCTTGTGCCTGATACCCAGCACGACCGGCAGTCGCTCACCCTGACCCTCGAACGTATCGCCTCCCGGCTGGGCGAGAGCCGGGTCCTGCGCCCAGTACTGGCTGAGGATGCCCGCCCGGAGTGGGCACAACGCTGGCAGCCGGCATCTCTCCCTCTTGCCCGCCCGTGCGCGACCACCGATGGCATGCCACACCCCACCTTCTTGCTTCCCAAACCACTGCAACTGTCCATGCGCAATGACCGTCCGGTCTACCAGGGTGAGTTGCAGCTCCTTCTCGGTCCCCATCGCATTGAAGGCGGGTGGTGGCACCGAGTAGAAGAAGGCGGACAGACCACGACCCGACACGTGACTCGCGACTACTGGGTCGCCTTGAGCGTCCATGCAGGGGTCGTGTGGGTTTTCCAAACCCGGCAAGCAATGGATGAGCCGGCCTGGTTTCTGCATGGCCTGTTTGCCTGAAGGACGACCGATGAGCAATCTGCCTGCCTATGCCGAGCTTCATTGCCGATCGAACTTCAGCTTCCTGCAAGGGGCCAGCCATCCGGAGGAGCTCGTCGCACGAGCCAAGGCACTGGGTTATGCAGCACTTGCCCTTACCGATGATTGCTCGTTGGCCGGGATTGTCAGGGCCCATGTCGCCGCCAAGGCAAAAGGATTAGCCTTGCTGGTGGGAAGTCAATTCCGGGTGGAGGGTAACGTCCCTTTCACCCTGGTGGTGCTGGCCTGCAACCGCCGAGGCTATGGCAACCTCTGCTCCTTCATAACCCGCCTGCGACGCTCGGCTCCCAAGGGCAGTTACCAACTGCGGATGGATGCGATACGGGACGACGATCTGGCCGACTGCGTGGTCTTGGCCTGCCCATCGCACAGGACCGAGGATCCCGGCTTGCTGAAACTGGCACAGTGGGTAGTGAGCCGATTCACCGGACGCTGTTGGTTGGGGGTGGAGCTGCACAAACAGCTCGACGATGAACGGTGGCTGGAGCGCTTGCGTGATCTCTCAGAAGCCACCTCGCTTCCGCTGGTGGCTTGCGGCGATGTGCACATGCATGTGCGCTCGCGCAAGCCCTTGCATGATGTCTTGACCGCCATCCGCCTGGGTCAACCTGTTGACGCATGCGGCCATGCCCTGCAACCTAACGCGGAGCGCCATCTGCGAAGGCGTCTGCTGTTGGCGTTGATCTATTCCCCAGACTTGCTGGCCGAGACACTTAAGGTAGTGCAGCGTTGCAGCTTCTCCCTGGATGAGTTGCGTTACGACTATCCGGACGAGGTGGTTCCAACAGGGGAAATGCCCGATGCGTATTTGCGGCGGCGTGTATACGAAGGCGCTGGAAACCGCTGGCCTGATGGGATGGCCACCTCCATCCAGACTCTCATCGAGCACGAACTGGCGTTGATTGCCGAGTTGCGTTATGCGCACTATTTTCTGACGGTCGATGACATCGTGGCCTTTGCCAGGTCGCGCGGCATTCTCTGTCAGGGGCGAGGCTCGGCCGCCAACAGCGTGGTGTGCTATTGCCTTGGAATCACCGAGGTTGACCCTGCGCGCATGCAGGTACTGTTTGAACGATTTATCAGCCGCGAGCGCAACGAGCCCCCGGACATCGATATCGACTTCGAGCACGAGCGGCGTGAAGAAGTCATTCAGTATCTCTACACGAAGTACGGCCGTGACCGTGCGGCACTTGCGGCTACAGTCATGACCTATCGGCCAAAGAGCGCCATTCGGGACGTCGGCAAGGCCCTCGGCTTTGCCCTGGACACGGTCGACCGCCTTGCGCGCAATGTGCAGTGGTGGGATGGGCGGGAGATTGCCTGTGAGCGACTGATCGAGATTGGCCTCTCGCCAGATGACCTCGGAGTACGGCAGTGGATGGCACTGGTGCGGCAACTGCAAGGGTTCCCTCGACACCTGTCGCAGCACACAGGCGGCTTCGTGCTTACCCACGGACCGCTATCTCGCATGGTACCGATCGAGAACGCTGCAATGCCCGAGCGCACAGTCATCGAATGGGACAAGGACGACCTGGATGCCATGGGGATGATGAAGGTGGATGTCCTGGCACTGGGCATGCTTACGGCCATCCGCAAGGCCCTGGACCTCATCGGTGAGTGCCAAGGGCGGATGTTTGTCATGCAGGATATCCCGCCGGAAGACCCTGCCACGTACTCCATGCTGAGCCAGGCTGACTCCATTGGAGTGTTCCAGGTCGAAAGCCGCGCCCAGCAAGGTATGCTGCCGCGCCTCAAGCCTCAATGTTTCTACGATTTGGTCATCGAAACGGCCATCGTGCGCCCAGGTCCGATCCAAGGAGGCATGGTGCACCCCTACCTCAACCGCCGTCAGGGCAAGGAACCTGTCACCTACCCTAGCCCGGCTTTGAAGCAGGCGCTGGAGCGCACTCTGGGCGTGCCGGTCTTCCAAGAACAGGTGATGCAAATCAGCATGCTGGCAGCCGGGTTCACGCCGGGCGAGGCCGATGGTCTGCGCCGCGCGATGGCGGCCTGGCGGCGCAAGGGCAACTTGGAGCAATACCGCGACAAGCTCATCGGCGGCATGACATCGCGGGGCTATGACTTGGCGTTTGCCCAAAGCATCTTCGAACAGATCAAGGGTTTCTCCGAGTATGGTTTCCCGGAAAGCCATGCCGCCTCCTTTGCCCTGCTGGTTTACGCCAGTGCTTGGATCAAGCGGCACCACCCGGCAGAATTTCTGGCGGCCTTACTTAACAGCCAACCGCTAGGCTTCTATAGCCCCTCGCAACTGGTCCAAGACGCCAAGCGCCATGGAGTGAGGGTGGAACCCATCGATGTGATGCACAGTTCCTGGGACTGCAGCCTGGAAGGACACAAACAGCCGACGGTGCGGCTGGGGCTGCGGTTGGTCAAGGGCCTAGGGCGAGACACTGCCCTGCGCATTGTGGAAGCGTCCCGCCTTCAGCCCCTCAAGAGTGCAGAGGATCTGGCGCGACGGGCGCACCTGGACGGTACCGAAATGCGCAAACTGGCCGCTGCCGATGCCCTGCGATCGCTCTCAGGGCACCGGCGCCAGCAAATGTGGGAGGCTGCAGCTGTGCAAACAATGCCAGAGCTGCTGCGCGAAATACCGATCGAGGAGGCGCAACTGCAGCTTCCCATGCCGCCGGAGGGCGAAGACATCGTGTTCGACTACGCCGCAACGGGTCTCACCCTGCGCCGGCATCCCCTGGCGTTGCTGCGACCATTATTGGCCAGGCGCCGGTTGTGGTCAGCGTCTGAACTGGCTGAAGCACCCAACGGGCGACTGGTACGCGCCTGCGGCATTGTGACTTTGCGCCAGCAGCCCGAAACGGCCAAAGGCACAACATTCATCTCCCTGGAAGATGAGACAGGCGTGGTGCAGGTGATTTGCTGGAAGGATCTGCGACAACGGCAACGACAGGTGTTGTTGCGGGCCCGGCTGCTGGCCGTGGCGGGAACCTGGCAACGCGAGGGCAGCGTGTGCAACCTGATCGCCGGACATCTCGAAGATTTGACACCGCTTCTAGGGCGCCTGGTGACAAAAGGGCGTGAGTTTCATTGAACGCACGTGCGCATCGCCATCTACAGACGACAAAGCCGAGGCCTCCTCAGTCCCAAAATGTGCTGACTTTTGCTGCGAGATCCACAGTTGCCGTGCGACTGCCCGATGGCCCTACAACGTCCTGCATGACCGCCCACTGCCCGTCACGATCGAACAATCCAGCGATATCCTGAGAAATGAAGCGGCTCGGGGACGCATACACATGACGATCGCCATAGCCTGACTGTTGCTGGACATAAAAGCGCTGCGGCACGATCAGCTCCAGATGCTGCCGTGCACGGGTCATGGCCACATACAGGAGTCGACGTTCCTCTTCGATCTGCTGTGCGCTTTGCGTGGATAGGTCCGAGGGCATGCACCCATCGACGACGTTGAGCACATAAACCGCCTTCCACTCCTGCCCTTTGGCCGAGTGAATCGTGGAAAGAATCAGATAGTCCTCGTCACGGTGAGGTGGACCAGCCTCGTCGCTGGTTGCTTCAGGGGGGTCAAGCGTCAGCTCGGTCAGGAAACGCTCCCTGCTCGGGTAGCTTGCGGCAATACGCTGCAGTTGCAACACATCGGCTTGGCGCACGATGGCATCCTCATACAGCCGGTCCATTTGCGGCAAATACCAATCAGCCGCGCACTGCAAGTCATCCGGCCAGCTGCCTCGCCCGCCTTCACATCGCAAGCGGGTATAGATTTCGCAAAAACCCGCCCAGTCCCCCTGCGCAGCAGGCGGCGCTTTGAACTGCAGGAGGACTTCGGCCGGATCCGCGCTAGCGGCCATCGCATCGATGAGCTTGCGTGCATTTGCCGGCCCCATTCCGGGAATCAGCTGCGCAACTCTGAAGCAAGCCAGCTGATTGCGGGGATTCTGTACCCCGCGCAGGATCGACAGCAGGTCCTTGACGTGCGCGGCCTCCAGAAATTTGAGCCCGCCGAACTTCACGAACGGAATGTTTCGCCGGGTGAGTTCGAGTTCAAGCGCTGCGCTGTGATGCGCGGTGCGGAACAAAACGGCTTGACTCTTCAATGTCATTCCATCCTCCCGCTGGGCCAGCACTTGGTCTGCAACCCAGCGCGCCTGTGAAGCCTCATCGGCCACGGTGACCAGCCGTGGCCGGTTCGAGGAGGCGCGATCGGTCCACAACTGCTTGGCGTAGCGTTCATGTGCCAGCGCAATCACCGCGTTGGAAGCCTCGAGGATGGGCTGCGTGGATCGGTAATTGCGCTCCAGTGTGACCACGCGCGCCGGCACAGGGTATTGCTGCGGGAAGTCGAGGATGTTGCGCACCTCGGCAGCGCGAAAGGAGTAGATCGACTGGGCATCGTCGCCGACCACGGTCACGCCGCGCCCATCGGGCTTCAGCAACAGGATGATCCGCGCTTGAAGCCGATTCGTGTCCTGGTATTCATCGACCAGAACATGGTCAAACCGTTGGCCGATTTCTACGGCCAGTTCTCGCTCGCCCATCATCTGCCACCAATACAGCAACAGATCGTCATAGTCCAGAACATGCTGGCTCTGTTTTTCCTGCACGTAGGCCTTGAACAGTTGCTTGAGTTCGCCCTCCCAGTTGACACACCATGGATAGCTTTGCAGTAGAACCTCACCCAAAGGCAGTTGACTGTTGACCGCGCGCGAATAGATCGACAGACATGTCCCCTTGAGTGGAAATCGCGTTTTGCTTCCAGCCAGTCCAAGTTGCTGCCTTTGGATGCCGAGAAGATCTTCAGCATCGCCACGATCAAGGATCGTGAACTGATCGCTCAACCCGATTCGCGGCGCATATTCGCGCAGCAAGCGGGCACCAACGCTGTGGAAGGTTCCCGACCAACGAAAGCAAGGTGGCGATTGTGCAGTGCCCAGGCCCAGAGTCTGATGCAAAAGGCTCCCCGCGCGCCGCTCCATTTCAGCGGCTGCGCGGCGCGAAAAGGTGAGCAGCAGGATGCGTTGGGGATCGGCCCCACGCAGAACCAGGCGCGTGACCCGCGCCGCCAAGGTCATGGTCTTCCCGGAACCCGCACCGGCAATCACCAGCAAGGCGGGTGCTGTCGCTGGCTCCAGACCGTGTTCGACAGCTTCAAGTTGCCGATCGTTGAGGTTGCTGAAAATTGTGGGCGATGGTTGAAACGTGGCAGTAGACATTCGAGTGCTTTACCTCAGCACGGCATTGAGCTGGCTAAGCATACAGCAACATTGACCACTTGCCGCCTGATCCGGTGCGCGGCAAGCCCTGCCGTTCATGGCGGGAGGGATAGCGCGGCGCCACGCCCGAGCGCCGTAGGAATTCGCCTGCCCCCTAGCGCTAGCGGTGGCCGCGTGCCGAGGGCCGCGAGGATGTCAATGTCAATGTCTATCTCCCCGAAGGGCGGGCTTCGCGGAGAAAATGGATGAACCAGGCACAGGTGTTCGGGCCAGCCAAACGGGGCCCGGGCGTGAGCATCAATCGCGGCGTGGCCTGGCGGCAAGTCAGCCGCCGAAATCCAACGGAAGACCCACGTAGTTTTCTGCGATCATGCGCGAACCCGCTTCAGAGTGAATCAGATAGTCGAGTTCGGCTTGCTGAAATTTCGCGTCGATGGCGCCTTCGTTCGGAAAGCGGTGCATCAGGTGGGTAAACCACCAGGAAAAACGCTCGCCTTTCCAGATTCGCTTGAGGCAGCGCTCGGAATACGCATTGATGCCGGATTCACTCTTGTCCTTGTAATACTCGATGAGCGCGTGGGAGAGGTATTTGACGTCGGTCGCCGCCAAGTTCAGGCCCTTGGCGCCGGTCGGCGGGACGATATGCCCCGCGTCCCCAGCCAGGAACATGCGGCCGAAGCGCAAAGGCTCAGTCACAAAACTGCGTAGCGGTGCGATGCTCTTTTCGATTGAATGCCCTGTCACCAAATGGTCCCGGGCTTTCTCATCCAGTCGCAAGCGCAACTCCTGCCAAAAGGCCTCGTCTGTCCATTCTTCGACTTTGTCCGTCAATGGCACCTGCAAGTAATACCGGCTGCGCGTCTTGCTTCGTTGTGAGCAAAGTGCAAAGCCGCGTGGGCTATTGATATAGATCAGCTCGTCGTGCAGCGGCGGCGTATCAGACAGCAGCCCCAACCAGCCGAACGGGTAGACCTTTTCATATTCTGTGATCGCACGGCGCGGAACGCTGGCGCGGCACACACCATGAAAGCCATCGCAGCCAGCGATGAAGTCACACTCGATCTCGTAGCTCTTGCCGTCCTTTTCGTAGGTCACGCGTGGCTTGACGCTGTCAAAGTCATGAACGGCAACCCCATGGGCTCCATACACTGTGGGCAGATCCGCTGCGACACGCGCGTCCATCAAGTCCTTCGTGAGCTCTGTCTGGCCGTAGACCATCACCTTCTTGCCTCCGGTGAGCGTCTCCATGTCGATGCGATGTCGCCTGCCGTTGTAAAGCAGCTCGATCCCGCGATGAATCAGGCCCTCCTTATGCATGCGCTCACCGACACCCGCTTCATCCAGCAGGTCGATGCAGACCTGCTCCAAAATTCCCGCCCGGATACGCGACAGGACGTAGTCGCCCGTCTGACGCTCGACGATGATGGCATGGATACCAGCCTTGGCCAGCAATTGGCCCAGAAGAAGCCCGGATGGGCCCGCGCCAATGATGGCAACCTGAGTTCGCATGTTGTCTCCGATTGAAATAGTCAATCGAGCTTAGGTCAGCTCGATTGACTTGGAAGATCGGCCATGCTGATAATGCGCGATGATTGCGCGCATTGCGCGATCATCGCGCAAAAATGGGAATCACTTTAATGGCCATTGCGAAGGCGGACTACATCGAGGGAATGGCAAAGGGTTTGGCTGTGCTTGAGAGTTTTGACACTGAGCGTCAGCGCCTCAACGCCACATTGACGGCTTCGCGTGCCGGAATTACTCGCGCAGCAGCACGCCGTCATCTGCTCACGCTTGCGCACTTGGGCTACCTTGAGACCGACGGGAGCTACTTCTGGCTTTCCAGCAAAGTGCTGCGCTTTTCGGGAAGCTACTTGGCATCTGCGCGCTTGCCTCGCGCAATTCAACCGTTCCTGAATCGCCTAGCAGTGCAGGCGCAGGAGTCGTTCTCCGCTGCGGTGCTTGACACGGATGAAGTGGTCATCATCGCGCGCAGTGGAAACGACCGCAACTCGGCTTCAACCGCAAACAGTCGCGTGATCGCGTACGGTCTTCATTTGGGCGCGCGACTGCCGGCACACGCGACTTCCACCGGGCGCGTTTGGCTGGCCGCCAAGTCGCGAGCGGCCTTCAACGCATGGATGAAGGGGCGAAAGCTGCCTCGGATGACCCCGCTGACAACCACGGATGCGCGAGCGTTTCGCAACCTTATCGACAAGGTTCGCCATGACGACTTTTGTTTTGCCAGCGAAGAGCACGAGTTGGGGGTTCATGCGCTTGCCGTTCCATTGCGCAATGCCAAAGGCATTACAGTGGCGGCACTCAATGTTGTGGCGTCCCAGGTTCGCATATCGTCGCTGTCCATGCAACGGGACATGCTCCCGTTGTTGCTCGATGCCGCGAGGGAAATGCGCCCTCTTCTTTGATGCGCGCGTTGACGTTCGTGCGCCTCCAGCGTTTTTAAACGGCAGCTGCAATGGTGCATCTTGCCGCATGTTCAGATTCAACTTCGAAGACGCCAGCCAACCGATTGGCGCGCATCTTCGAAACCCTGTTGCGGTGCAGGTTTTCAGCAATCCGCTCCGAAAGCTCCAAGGAACATTGCCGGTTGTCCTCGGCGCTGCGACCACCTCCTGCCCATTGATCAGGTTTCGGTTGCAAAGTCAGATCGAGCCAGGATCACACAGGGGTCGCCGCACGCGGGCTCATACATCGCTTCGACTTGGCGCGACCGGCAATTGAGGACAGCGCGCTGATTTATTGATCCCTTATCGGTGATCTCGCCGTGGTCAAGCGAAGGAGGATCTGCCAAGACGTACGCGCGCGCTACGCGATTTGCGCTGCCCGTGCCCTCTGCCCAAAGACGGTCGACAAGGGTCTGAAACCATTCGCGCACCGGCGATTCGCCAAGGACCTGTGCAGCCGAACGCACGCCTGGCCCTCCAGAGAGCTTGCGGCACTCCTCGATGCGCGGAAAAATCAGCACGCCAAGATCGTCACGGTCAGGCGCTGCGATCACAACGTCCTGCACATAGGGGGCGCCAGCTGCGGCGATTCGGGCCCGTAGCGCACCCACGTTGACAAAGGTTCCGCTGGAGAGTTTGAAGTCCTCCGCCATCCTGCCATCAAACATCAGGCCCTTTTGCGGACAATCCGGGTCGATAAACCGCACGGCGTCGCCGGTGCGGTAGAAACCTTCCTCGTCGAAGGCCTGCGCGGTGCTCTCCGGTGCGCGCCAGTAACCCGGCATCACGTTTGGACCGCGAAAGCGCACTTCAGTCTTGCCGCTCGCGGGCACCAGCTTCACGTCGACACCAGGCACCGGCAACCCGATCTGCCCGGATCGGACGTCCGGCCCGACGGCGAACATCGAGGATGGCGCCGTCTCTGTCATGCCGAGTCCTGTAAACATGCAGACGCGCTGTCCCACCTCGCGTTCGCCGAGTCGATCGAGGCGGTCCCAGACTGCCTGCGATAGGCCGGCGCCGGCGAAGAAAAATGCCTTCAGGCGTGAAAAAAGCCGAGCGCGCAATGGCGCATCATGCTCGGCCGCGCACGCGATTTCCTCAAAGCCCTTGGGTACGTTGAAGTACACGGTGGGTGCAATCTCGCGCAGGTTGCGCAGCGTCTCGGCGATTCCCTGTGGAGTTGGTCTGCCGTCATCGATGTACAGCGTGCCACCGTTGTACAGCGCAATCCCGACATTATGGTTTCCTCCGAACGTGTGATTCCAGGGCAGCCAATCGACGAGCACTGGCGGCTCCTCGGAAAGGAATCGAAAAGACTGCCGAATCATCTGCTGATTGGCGCACAACATGCGATGGGTATTGATGACACCCTTGGGCATCCTGGTTGAGCCGGACGTAAAGAGGAACTTGGCAATCGTTTCCGCGCCCACGGCGCGATGCACGGCCGCTTGCGGCAGTCTCGGCGCCTCAAGCAGCACGCTCAGCGGCGTCACGGGCCGCGCCGCGAGCGCGCCCTGGGCTAATACGATCTCCACTGTGGACGCGACGACCGCGTCGATTGCCGCCGCATACGCCGGGCCGGAGGCGAAGACCAAACCCGGAGTCAATGTGTCCACGATGTGGCGCAACTTGCCAAAGTCGCGCGACACCAGCGAGTAAGCAGGCGACACGGGCGCATAGGGCACCCCGGCGAGCAACGCGCCAAACGCCAAGGTGAGATGCTCGAGGCTGTTCTCCGACAGGATCAATACCGGTCGCTCGGCGCTCAAGCCGCGTTGGACGAGAGCGCAGGCGATGCGCGCAGCCCGCTCAAGCATTTGCGCATAAGTGACATGCTCCCACTCGCCACGGGGACCGCGGCGCTGGGCGACGAAAGTGCGGTCCGGCGCCACGCCCGCCCAATGTTCGAGACAATCGGTGATGCGCTCGGGATAGGGGCAAAGGGTCTCCGTCGAGCGCAACAATGCAACACCACCGGCCCGCTGTTCGAGCGTTGCGTCAACGCAGCCGCCGACCGCGCAGGGCCGTGGTGCGGACCGACTCATGCGGCTTCCTTTGCAGCTTTCATGGCGCGGCCGTCAAGATAGGCGCGCAAGCGCTGCTTGGCGGCATCATCGCCTTGCGCAATCGCCGCCATCAACGACCCCACGAAAAGTCCATCTCCTTGGGACATGCGGGCGACGCGTGGTAACGCATGCAGTACGGAAAAATCCGACAGTGGTGCATTGGAGGCGACGTGACGCTCCAGCCCGAACGCCTTTTCCAACCCCTCGCCATTGGCAACCGGATACTTCGTCAGGCCAGCCTTTTGAGCCTTGTCTGCACTGAGAACACGCCCCGTGAGCGTCATGTCAGCCATGCGCGACTGACCGATCAACTGAGGAATGCGTGAGGACCCGCCACCGCCGACGAACAAACCCCGCTGCCCCTCAGGCAGCCCGAAAAAGGCACTGTTTTTGGCCACACGAATATGGGCTGCAGCGGCAAGCTCACACCCGCCGCCAACCACGGCGCCCTGTAGCACGGCAATCACCGCAGCACGGCCGAACTGCACCTGATCGAATGCCGCATGCCACGCGCGGGAGTGTGCAATACCCTCCGTAACGCTGCGCTGAGACAACTCAGAAAGGTCCAGTCCAGCGCAGCAATGCTCACCTGCCCCGCTGAGCACAACAGCTCGATGTCGTCTGAAAGACGGGCAAAGGCGTGCCGGATGGATGCGACAAGATGATCGCTGATGGCATTACGCTTGGCAACCCTGTTAAGCACGAGGTGAGCGATGCCCGGTTCCGGAAGTGTCAGGCGAAGCAGCTCTGCATCGCAGAGGGTCGCATCCGGCTGAATGGGTTGGCCCATGTTCTCTGTCGTCGAAAAAGGGAAATGTATTTAATTATCGTAACTAATATCGGTCAAAAAATTCGTGCAAACCCTAGCTTTAAGGCAATACAAGGCTAATGATCTCCGAAAGATCTGAAAAATGCGATCTTTTTTACTTTATTGATTGAAATATTATTTTCAATCAGAATGCAGAAAATTGGAGTGAGCGTGAAGACCGACGATCTAGTTGCCATCGACATCCATACCCATGCTGAGGTGTCGTGCTGGAACCCCTTCGACAACTATGGCGAGGAATATGACCGCGCTGCGGACAAGTACTTCCGCTCCACACGGCGCCCGACGATTGAGGAGACGATTGCGTACTACCGGGAAAAGAAGATCGGGTTCATCATGTTTACCGTGGATTCAGAATCACAGATCGGCCGGCGACGCATCCCGAACGAGGAGATCGCCGAAGCAGCGCAGAAGAATGCCGACATCATGATCGCCTTTGCCAGCATTGACCCGCATAAGGGCCGCATGGGCGCCCGCGAGGCTCGGCGCCTCATCGTCGAACACGGCGTACGTGGCTTCAAGTTTCATCCAACCGTACAGGGCTTCCATCCCTACGATCGCATGGCTTGGCCACTCTATGAGGTGATCGCCGAGTACAAGCTTCCGGCCATTTTTCACAGCGGACATTCCGGCATCGGCAGTGGCATGCGCTGCGGTGGCGGCTTGCGGCTGGAGTATTCAAATCCGATGCATCTCGACGATGTAGCCATCGACTTCCCGGACATGCAGATCGTCATCGCCCACCCGTCATGGCCTTGGCAAGATGAAGCCTTGTCCGTGGCCATGCACAAGCCCAATGTTTGGATCGACCTATCGGGCTGGAGCCCACGCTACTTTCCACCGCAGCTCGTGCAATACGCAAATACCCTGCTCAAAGAGCGTGTCCTGTTCGGTTCCGATTTTCCACTCATCACCCCGGAACGCTGGATGAAGGACTTCGCCGATGCGGACTTTCGGCCTGAAGTCCATCCCTTGATTCTCAAGGACAATGCCATGCGCCTGCTTGGTCTCGGATCCTGAGCGGCGCATCGCTGCGAGATCGATTATCGAGGCACCCTGCAAATTGCTCGGCGCGCGGCTTGCCCTGCCTAGATGTCAAGGACGAGGCGAGGTGTCCGGGCGCGTGAGCAACATGGGAGAAAGCAATCGTTTTGCCGTTTCTCATCCGCGGTTAGGTAGGCGTCGCGATGATCGGGCATTCCAGCGACGATGCGTGTCAGGCAGGTGCCACAAACGCCTTGTTCGCAAGACGTCGGGATCTCAATCCCATCCTCCGCCAATGCCTGCACAACGGTCTTGCCGGGCGACACTGCAATAACGCGCCCGGAGGTGGCAAGTTCGACCTCAAAGGCCGTATCCGTCGAATGGTCCTGCGCGCCTGCGGCGAAGTACTCGGCATGCAACCGCTCTTCCGGCCAACCAGCCGCACGTGCTGCATCGAGCACGAATTCCATGAAGCCCTTGGGACCACAGACATACACGTGTGTTCCGGTCGCCGCTTTGGCCAGCACCTTGACGACGTCAAGTCGCTGCTCCGCGGGCCCATCGTCAAAATGAAACCGCACCCTCGGTGCAAACGCACCTGAGGCGAGGAGATCGGCAAAAGCCGTCCGGCCACGACTCCGCGTGCAGTAATGCAACGTAAAGTCGCCGCCACTGGTCGTCAGCTGCTCGGCCATACACAGCAGCGGCGTCACGCCGATGCCTCCAGCCATCAGCAAGCTGTGCTGCGCATCTGGATGCAGCTCGAAGTGGCTTTTCGCGTGGCTGATGCGCAGGATATCCCCCACATGGACGTCGTCATGCATGCCGGCTGACCCACCGCGCGAAGCGGGCTCACGCAGGACGGCAATGCGGTAGCGATGGGTCTCCGATGGGTGATTGACCAGCGAGTATTGGCGAACCAGACCACTTCGGACTTGCACGTCGATGTGCGAGCCTGCCGTAAATGGGGGCAAGTCGCTTCCATCCACGCTGGCCAACTCGAAGCTGCAAATGTCGATGGCTTCTGGTGTCTTGGCCGCGACGCGTACGGTCAATTCTGGAATTTGGGCAGTCATGGGTCTATGGGGGAAGCTGGATTTTGGGCGCCATGCGAAGCGCCTTTCGGCAAAGGACCGCTACGCCTTGTTAGCCCTTCGGCGGTGCGCTGGCTTGGGTGCTTGCGCCGCTGTGGCGCGCCTGGGGAGGGGAACGGCAATGGCGGACGACCCCTGCAAGCCAAACAGCTTGCCATAGCGCAGTCCGACGTAGGCGTGCTCGCGCATCAACATCTCGGCCCGCGCGCTCTCGCCACCACTCAGGGCCTCGAATATCAACACGTGCTGGAGTTGAGCGAAGTGCAGCTTCTGAAATTCGCGGTCAAGTGCGGAGGGGTCGATGATGATCGAATCCGATGATGCAAAGGGAAGATGATTGTTGCGTGCGATTGCGTCGGCGATGGCCGTGCTGTCGGTCGCCCCGACGATCGTCTGATGGAACGCCAGATTGAGTGCGCTCCAGCCCGCAATGGATTGCTCGGTCAGCACCCCGTCGCTCAGCAAAGCTGCGCCTTCGCCAAGGCACTCCTGAAGGCGCAAGCGAATCGCCGCGCTCATGCCGCGCTCGGCCAAGCGGCGTGCGGCCAAGCCTTCAAGCACGCCGCGAACCTCCAAGCCGCACAACACGTCCTCCTCCGAGAACTGGCGCACGACAAATCCGCGCGCACCGGCCCTCTGCAGCAGTCCTTCTTGCTCAAGAGTGCGAAAGGCTAAGCGCACTGGCGTGCGTGAGACGCCCAGCTCCTCGGCAACAGGAACCTCGGCAATCCGCACGCCTGGCGCGTAGCGGCCGTCCAGAATCAATTTCCGTAAGGTGGTGACGATGTGGATGCTGTCTTGACTCACAGAGAAATTGACCCTCAATGGATCCAATTGATGGGTTTTTTGACGATTTTTTGAAATTATGGTCCACTTTGGATCCAATGACAACTGCGCCACAGATCATCAAAGCTGTGGCGCCCGAAAATGGAGGTGACAATGTTTCCGAAGAATGCCTGGTACGTGGCTTGCACACGCAACGAGTTTGCTGACAAACCGCTTGGCCGCACCATCTGCGGAGAGCAGGTTGTGTTTTTCTGCGATGCCGAAGGGCAGGTGGCAGCGGTGGAAGATTTCTGTCCACACCGCGGTGCGCCCCTGTCGCTTGGGTTTGTGCGCGACGGCCGACTCGTATGCGGCTATCACGGCTTGGTCATGGGGCGTGACGGCAAACCCTGCAGCATGCCGTGTCAGCGCGTTCAGGGCTTTCCTGCAATTCGCAGCTATCCCGTTGTCGAGCGCTACGGTTTCGTGTGGATCTGGGTCGGTGACAAGGACTTGGCCGACCCGGCCAAGATCCACCACCTGCCTTGGGCCGAGAGCCCGGAATGGGCTTATGGCGGAGGGATGTACCACATCAATTGCGACTACAGGCTCATGATTGACAACCTTATGGACCTCACACACGAGACCTATGTGCATGCGACGAGCATCGGCCAACAGGAGATTGAAGGCGCCGTTCCGACAACCAAAGTCGAGGGCGAGACGGTCATTACCAGCCGCCGGATGCACGGGATCATGCCCCCACCATTCTGGGCTGCGGCGCTGCGCTACAACGATTTAGCTGATGACGTCCCCTGCGACCGCTGGCAAATCTGCCGTTTCTACCCGCCGAGCCACGTGCTCATCGACGTCGGCGTTGCACATGCCGGAAAGGGCGGATATGACGCCGATCCTCGCCATAAGGCGTCAAGCATCGTGGTGGACTTCATCACTCCTGAAACGGAGACCACTCACTGGTACTTCTGGGGCATGGCACGCAACTTCAAGCCCAGCGATCCCGAACTTACCGAGCGCATTCGCGAAGGACAGGGGAAGATCTTCTCCGAAGACCGTGAAATGCTCGAGCGCCAGCAACGCAACCTCAGTGCGCATCCCCAGCGGCAATTGCTGAAATTGAACATCGATGCCGGCGGAGTTCAGGCGCGGCGCATCATTGATCGTGCAATGGCCAGCGAGCGAGCGACCCCACCCGCACCCTGACTGCCGCATGGCTCAAGCTTTGCACCTTCAAGGGGCCCAAGGAACCTCGGCGCGCCGACCGGTGTGCGGATGACCGAATTCGCCTTGGTCCCCACCATGCCACGGCAAGGCCGAGGCGAGCAAGGCGAACCGGATGTCACTGCATCGACGACGCCGCGCCGTGCTGCGGCTGGCGCCAAGGTTTGCCGGTGCCGAACACTCGTGCGTGCAATGGCGTGATGGATTCTGGGCCAAGCCCGCTGCTCGGGGCGCATCAACCGCTCCTGTCGGTCTCCGCTACAGTGAAGCTGTGACTCTCGCAACCGGCATGTCCACAAACGACAAACCTAAAGCTGCCAACGCCAAGCAGCCCGTGGTGGCGCCCACTGGCATCGACCATGCGTGCCTTGCTCACGTTCTCGGCTATCAACTGGCGCGCGCTTCAGTTTTCACCCGCAATGCGTTCAACCATGCCATTGGCGAGCCCATGCAGCTTCGGCCGGTCGAATTCACGATCCTTGAGCTCATCGCTCACAATGCATCGGCAACGCAAAAACAGTTGGCCAGCGCACTCTCCATGACGGCCCCGGGAATGACGGTGCTATTAGACCGTCTGGAGGAGCGCGGCCTGATCAAACGCGAGCGCAACGAGTCGGACAAGCGGTCCCAATTCATTCGCCCCAGCGCAAGCGGAAAACAACTGGCAAAGCGCGCTTACGAGGCCTCCCTCCGCATGGAGCAAGACCTTCTGCTGCGGCTTTCGTACGCCGAGCGAGCCATGTTGTTCGAATTACTTGGCAAGCTTCGCAGCTAGCGCACGTAGGCACGGCAGTTACTCGAATCCGTATGTATGCGTCAACACATGCGCATACATGCCACCATCGCACGGGATATTGCTACCTCGAATCCAGGCACTTTGCGGCGAACAAAGGAACGCAACCAGCGGCGCGACATCCGCGGGCGTGCCGGGTCGATCCATCACCTTCATGTCCTCCTCGGCACGCGCGCCCAAGGTCTTGAGAAAGTCGTCGAGGATTGGCGTCTGCACGGGCCCAGGGCTCACGCAGTTCATGCGAATGCCGCGATCGCGCCACGTCCATCGGTTAAGCATGGTCCACACGACGAGTGTTTCCTTGGACAAGAAATAGCACCGCGCGTCGTCGACTCGATGTTCGCGGCAATAATCATCGAGACCGTCAAAATCACGCAGCGCGATGAGTGCCTTGATTGCCGGCGCCGCCTGGGGCCATCCCAGACCTGCAAGGGACGCCAGGTTGACAATCGATGCACCGTCGTTGAACCGTCCGCTCATCGCTTCCGTGAAGGCACGCAATCCGAGAAAGTTCACTCGCAGCACCGCTTCGGCGCCGCGCGTCGGTGGAAGACCTGCAATGTTGCACAGCGCATCGATTCCCGGCCCAATCTCCTTGGCGGCCGCTTCGATCGAAGCGGGATCGGCTAAATCCGCCGCAACAAAGCGGTCGACACCCGCCGCCGGATTCCGATCGACACCGACGACCGTTGCACCACACGCCTTGAGATATTGAGCGGTTTGCGCGCCAATCCCGGAGGCAGCGCCCGTGACCACCACTGTTTTTCCACGCAGTTGCATCACCCGACCTCCCGGAACGGTGCCGTCATCAGAACGGATAATGGCGAGGCGTCGTCTGCACGGTAATCCAGCGGAGCTCTGTGAATTCGTGAATGCCGGCCTTGCCACCAAATCGCCCATAGCCACTGGCCTTGACGCCGCCAAATGGCATCTGCGCCTCGTCGTGAACCGTCGGGCCATTGACGTGGCAGATCCCGGATTGAATGCGCCCGGCCACGTTCATCGCGCGTCCCACGTCACGCCCAAATACGGCGGCTGAGAGGCCATATTCGCTATCGTTGGCACAAGCAATTGCCGCTTCAAGACCATTGACGCGAACAATCGGCTTCACCGGTCCGAATGATTCTTGACTGAAGATGTGCATTTCGGGCGTGACGTGATCAAGCAACGTTGCAGGCATCAACGTGCTGTCTGCTTTACCCCCACACACCAATTTCGCCCCCTTGGCCAAGGCATCATCGATCAACGCGTTGCAGCGCTCAACCGTCGTCATATCGACAACGGAGCCGAGCACAACCGGTCCCTTCCGCGGATCCCCGAGCGGCAGGCCGTTTGCCTTGGTGGCGAGGCGCGTGACGAACTCATCGGCGATCTTGCTGTCGACGATGATGCGCTCAGTCGACATGCAGATCTGCCCGGAATTGGCGAAGGCACCAAATGCCGCTGCGTTGACCGCAGCGTCAATATCCGCATCGTCAAGAATCACCAGTGGCGCCTTGCCACCGAGTTCAAGCACGACGGGTTTGAGATATTTGGCACACATCGACGCGATAATCTTTCCGACGCGCGTCGAGCCCGTGAAATTCACCCGGCGCACTGCGGGATGGGCGATCATCGCCTCCACCACCAAAGGGGCATCAGACGGCGCGTTGGTCACAAAATTCACCACTCCCGGTGGTAGGCCTGCGTCCTGCAGCGCCTCAACGATCAGCCCGTGCGTGGCAGGGCACAATTCAGACCCTTTCATGACCACCGTATTGCCACATGCCAAGGGCACTGCAACCGCCCGCACCCCAAGAATGATGGGTGCATTCCAAGGCGCCATCCCAAGCACAACTCCAGCCGGTTGCCGCAGTGCCATCGCGAGACTTCCAGGAACATCGGACGGGATCACTTCACCGCTGATCTGGGTTGTCAATGCCGCCGCTTCCAGCAACATGCCGGCTGCAAGGTGCACGTTAAAGCCGGCCCAAAGGGCAGATCCACCGGTTTCGGCTGCGACGGCCAGAGCAAACGCGTCGGCCTTCGCCTCCAGAGCATGCGCGGCCTTCATCAAAAGCGCGCGGCGTTCGCTGGGACCCGTCGCTGACCAAGCTGGGAAAGCGCGCGCCGCCGCATCGACCGCCGCAACGGCGTCTGCGGCTGTGGCCGCTGGCGCCGTCGTGGCCACACTGCCGTCCAGGGGGTTGCGGCGCTCAAAGGTTGCGCCACCGCTTGCCTGGATGTGCTTGCCGTCGACCAGCATCGAGATTGTGCTCATGATTGTCTCCTTTTAGGCTAAGTGCGGGCGGACGAGTCGCCCCAATTGTGTATTCGGTCCCGTGCAGCCGATGCGCCCGCTACTGCTGGCGCCAAGAGCTTCAAGACTTCTCGCAATCTACTCTGACTGTTGAGATAGCGCCTTCGCACCCACCTTGCGCCGGGGAAACCGGAGGTGGTACCCGATTGGAATAAGGCGCAAGGAAAACCTTGCTTCCACCGCACCCCAGATGCCTCTGGGGAATCCCAAGGCGAAACCAATGGCCAAAACGCCCAGTCCGATCAGGTAAGCCACCCCCGTTGCGCCGAAATATGTCTCCGCGATGAAAAAGATAATGGCTCCGATGATCGGGCCCTCGAACGTACCAAGCCCGCCTACGATCGTCATGAACAGCATGAATGCCGTCCACTGGGGGCTGAAGAATGCTCGCGGCTGAAATGTGATTGACGCCGCCAGCCACAAGGCGCCACCTGCAGCGCACCCAATGGCCGACAGGAAAAAGAGCACGTGCTTGGTGCGAAAGACGTTGACCCCAATGGAGGCGGCCGCCGTTTCATCATCGCGGACCGCCTGCAAAGACGCGCCGATCCGACCGCGCAAGAGGAAGAACAACACACAAAGCAAGACGACCATGAAAGCCAGAGCCATCCAATAGTTGTCCGCCCTTCGTACGGCGGGAGAAAAGCTGTTCATCGCAATCAGCGACGTTCCCGTCTCGCCTTGGACAGTGGGATCGATGGTGACGAGCAGGTGCAGCAACTCCGACAGGACCCACATCCCGATTGCAAACTCGCCGCCGCGCAACTTGAGCATGAACTGGCCGATCGGGATCGATAGCAGTCCGACGACAAATGCCGCCAAAACGACAGCGACGTAGACATTCACGCCGGCATTGGACAAACGGATCAGCGCATAGGCCCCGAGTCCGAGAAACGCCTGTTGCCCGATCGATACCAGTCCACCGTACCCTGCCAGGGCGTTCCACATGGACGCAAGCAGGATGTAAATGAAAAGAGTCGTCAGGCGGTCAATGATTTCAGGACGGAAAATGAGCGGGCCAAATGCCAGTGCGGCAATCACCAAGCCGGAAATCGCCGTGAACAAGGCAGCTTGCGGGGTCCAGCGCAGGACCTTCACGTCCTGCGCCGACAGAGAAGTCTGGCTCATGCTGAGACTGCCTTCCGACGAAGTGTGAGTATGCGGCGCAGAGTAGCTGGCGACTTCAAATGCCCCCTGTAAACGCGCAGCACAAGGATGATCAAAAACACCGCATGGCCAGCGATCAGGAAACCGAGCGGATTGATTTGTGCGCCAAGACTCTGGGCGATACCAAGTACCACGCCGCCTAAGAGAGTGCCCCATAGCGAGCCGACACCGCCAATGACCACCGTTTCAAAGGCAAAGATCAATTGGGTCTGGCCCGTGTAGGGCGAAAAGGTTCCGCGCATTGCAAGAAAAAATCCCGCAACGGTAATGAGCATGAGGGAGATCGCGGCAGCCGCCGAGTACACGCTGCGCGCGTCGATCCCCACCAGCTCCACGGCATCTGGATCTTCCGCCGTTGCACGGATCGCCCGACCCAACGCCGTGTATGACAGCACCATCTGCAAACCACCGAGCACCAGAAGCGCGCTGGCAAAGGTCAGCGCGTCCAGTTGCGAAACGTACAGATCGCTGACCACATTCCAACTGCCATAGGAAAGCGCGCCAATGTTTGGCGCAAGGGACTGGCTGTCCGCCCCATACCGCAGAAAGAGAAGGTTATCAATCACAATCGACAGACCAAAGGTCGCCAGGATTGGAATCAACCCACCTCCACGCAAACTGCGCTGAAGCATTAGCCTGTTGAGCCACCATCCCAAGACCGCCATCACCGGCAGCGCCAACAGAAGTGCCCACGCCACATTGAGGCCCAGCCAATTGGCAAGGCCCAAGATGACGTAGGCTGCCAAAATGGCCAGACTGCCGTGTGCCAGGTTGACGATCCTCATGACGCCGAACAGGAAGGAGAGCCCACTGGCAAGGATGGCGTAGTAGCCCCCTAAGAAAATACCTTGGATAACTTGATTGATCAGGTCCATGGGCTTAATGATTCGCTTGCTCTTGGCTGCGCGCCAAACCGAAGTAGGCATCCATGATCTCTTCACGCGACACATCGTCACGCTCGCCTTGAAGCGGAATATTGCCCTCAAGCATGCAAATAACGCGCTTCGAAACGGCCAATGCACGCGTTAGATCTTGCTCCACCAAGACGATTGTCGTCCCTGCAGAGATCAGGGTTTGCAAAGATTGGTAGACCTGATCGACGGCGATTGGAGAAAGGCCCAATGAAATCTCGTCAAGCAGCAAAAGCCGGGGATTCGTCATCAGGGCCCTTGCAATGGATACAGCCTGTTGCTGTCCTCCCGAGAGTTGTCCTGCCAACGATTTGAGCTTGGGACGTAATTGTGGGAAGGCGTCGAGCACAGAATCAAAATTCCATTGCCCTTTGCGCGCTCGCATCCCGGCGACCTCGAGGTTTTCTTCAACGGTCATGCCACCGAAAAGGCGCCGGCCCTCCGGAACCATCGCGATTCCCAGACCGACGCGTTTGTATGCGCGTATCGCAGTGATGTCATAACCATCGAAAACCACATGACCGCCGTGCACGGGGTGAACCCCCGCAATCGTGCGCAACAAAGTCGTTTTGCCGGCCCCGTTCGCCCCCACAAGAGCAACGACATCACCCTGGTTGCATGAAAAGCTGACCGAGCGCACCGCCTTCAGTAAGCCATACCGCGCGTCCAAGGCCTTGACAGACAGCAGGGTCATACCGAAACGCTCCCGAGGTAAGCCTCGATCACCGCGGGATCCTTCATGACCGCAAGCGGATCACCATCGGCGATGATGCGACCTGATTCCATACACACAAGGCGCTGAACGACCTGCAGCAGGACATGGACAATATGCTCGATCCACACGACGGTGATGCCCCGCGCCAGAATTTCCCGAATAATGCCCACGAGCTCAAGCGCCTCCGCATCCGTGAGGCCACCGCCAATCTCGTCCAAGAGCAGGATTTGCGGATCGGTCGCAAGAGCGCGCGCCATCTCAAGGCGTTTGCGATCCAACAAGCCCAACGTGTCAGCGCGTCGATTCGCCACTTGAAGCATTCCACAAAGCTCCAGCGAGTCCAGGCATAAAGCCTGCGCGTCCGGGCCAGACCTCCGACCTCCAACAGCTGCTGCAACGTGCAGGTTCTCGAAGACCGTCATTCCCCCGAATGGACGAGGCACCTGATGCGAGCGAGCGATGCCAAGCCGGCATCGCTCGGCAGCCCCCAGGTTTGTCACGTCGTTTCCGTCATATTCCACTGTTCCACCGCTGGGTGGATAGGCGCCTGACAGCACGTTGAACAAGGTGGTCTTCCCGGCGCCGTTAGGCCCAACGATGCCGATCGCCTCACCACGCGTGATTGCCAAGTCAACGCCTTCAAGGACCACGAGCGAGCCGAACGCCTTTGAAACACCCCTGGCACCGAGTATTGGCGCGCCGCTTGCCACCTTGGTAACCGGCGCGCCTGCCGTCGAAATCCCCGTTTCGGTTACATCCGACTCCGAGCAGGCCAATTCGAGATCATGCATAGGGAAGAAGTTTGGCCTGAATGACGACCCTCGGGTCATCCGCATGCTCCACGGTTGGAAATGTCAGCTTGAAGCGACTGCCCGGCTTGGACTTGACCCACTGGGAACCGATGATCGGCGCGGTTGCCACGTTTGGCACCGGGCCCTTCGGGAAATTGATGCGGCCAACGGTTGTGACAACATCCAACACACTCAGCGCTTTGGCCACTGCCGCTTTGTCCTTCGGATCTGCGCTGCTTTTCAAAGCGGCAAATCCCGCGTCAATCAGCGCCAGTGATGCCCCGATTTGCTGAGTCCACTGCTTCCCTGTCGCCTTTTCGTAGGCGTCGGCGAGGGCCCGTCCACCCAACCCCACGACCGGCGAGACATATGGAAACGCCGGCGACCAATAGGCACCCGACGCCACACGATAGCCAAGCGCCCCTAGCGCTTCGATGTCCGAAGGAAACAGCCCAAACTTCGCCGGCATCACGATCTTGAGCCGGTGCGTGAGCCCTTGTTGTGCTGCCTGCCTGAGAAACACAATGAAATCGTTCGGCAGCGGTGCGCCCGTGATGATCTGCACTCCACTGGACTTGAATCGTGCGATCTGTGAAGAATAATCGGTCGTACCGTCCTGGTAAGCGCCCGGGTCAATGACCGTAAAGCCAGCCTTCGTGAGTTCCGGGATCAAATGCGCGCGCAGCGCATTTCCATCGGCATCATTGGGATAGAGAACGCCAACCTTTTTATTGGTCGGAATCAAATTCCACGTTGCCACATACATCTTGGCGAACTGTTCCGTGCCAAAGGAAAAATGGTATGTCCAATGAAACGGCGAAGGTTGTCCGGGCTTGCCGCCCCGCCCAAAATACCACGACTCCCAGGGGTCAACCGTCGAGAGACATGGCATGCCCGATGCCTCGCAGGCATCCGCCACCGGATTGACAACCTCCGGCGTCGAGGTCGTCAACATCAGATCGATCTTGTGGTTATTGATCAGATCCTTGGCCAACTGCGTCGCCCGCGAAGGATCCGACTGGGTATCGCGACCCAGGATTTCCAATGCGTAGGATTTGCCCCCGATCTCGATCCTTCCATTCGTCTTTTTCCGAACCAGATCAAGAACAAATGGATCCGTTTCGCCGAACCCCGCAAGCGGGCCCGTGAGAGGACTGATAAAACCAACTTTCAGGGTCCCGGCAGTGCCACCTGGTGCCGATTGGGCAGCCTCGGCCGTCTTGGCAAAAGCAGGCAGCAAGACGCCCCCAAGGCCAACTCCAGCGGCCGTAACAAATTCGCGCCGCGACAGGTCACTGGTCGGTGCTGCGTCTTGAATCAATGTCTTGTCTTTCAATTGTGATCTCCTAGCTTCGATGTTCATCGAAAAGGCCACCATCATCGATGGCCCGAAGCGGCGCTTCCACCCATCAGAAGGCGTGCCGAATCCCCAACGCAATGCCGCTTGAGCTCTGCCCGCCCTGCATTCCCGTACCCACGACCGTTGTGTCACCAACGTACTGGTCCACGTTGCTGTCGTTGCTGATATGCGCGTAAGAAGCGTAAAGGTTGGTCTGCTTGGACATTGGATAGTTGTACCCCACGGCATATTGACGCGCGGTCGAATTGATCAGATTCGAATCCTTGTGCTGACCAATCGATGCGAGGATCGAACCTGGGCCTGCAGGAATCGTCGCGCCAATCCACCACACCTTGAAATGAGGCGTCTGCGAGCCGTCCGACATCGTGCCACCGTCGCCAAATTTCTCGTCGGCGTAGTAGGCCGTGATATTGGCGACCCCCAGGTTGTATCCCCCGAACAGTTGGAGGACCTTGTTCGTAAAGTAACCGTCCGAAGATGGGACGATGGAGCGAGTCGTCGCGTCCAGCATAAGAGCCGCATCAGGAATCGGACCACCGGAACTGAAGTTGTGGTGCAGGTATGCAATTCCAGCCATGACCGGACCATTGCGGTAGTTCAGGCTTGCGTTGTAGAACTGGCCGTTCGACGCGCCACTTGACTGCGCCCCCAGCGCGTACAGGAGCGTGCCTTGCAACCCGGACATGGTCGGAGTCTGGTATTGCATGGCTTGCGATACATACACGTAGATCGGAAAGGCTGGATCAAGATTGAACATGCCTCCCGTCAATCCCGCACCAAAGGGATCCGCGACGAGTGCATTAATAAACGAGGGCGTTGCCAATCGACCCAGGGACAATTTCCCAAAATCGCCGCTCAGGCCCACCATGGTTTCGCGCCCCATGAACTGACCACCGGTACAGTAATCAGAATTGGCTTGGTATTGTGCACCTTGATTTGCACCGGAATAGACATTATTGCCGCGCAGAAATGTTCCATTGCCGTTGCCGCAGAATCCAGTTTCTGCCTGGAAAAATGCGGAGAGGCCGCCACCAAGATCTTCATTGCCCTTGACGCCTATCAGATCGGGAACCTGAATGCCCGAGCCCAAGCGATTGACACTGGTGTTATCAAAGCTCAAATGCTCGATGCCGGCGTCAATGATGCCGTACAGCTGAACATTGGAGCCGGCTCCCCCTGCGAAAGCCGGTGTGAGTGCCATGCTGAGAGCCGCTGCCAAAACGATGCGCTTTTTATTCACTCCGTATCTCCTCAATTGATCTGAAATAATCAGGGGCATCTTCCCCCGTGACGGCTTGACTCGCCGCCTTGTCAAGTATGTCAAGAAGTAATCAATGGTTGCGCTGCGTCCTGCACGAACGTCGAATGACCGCCAGCTTTCAGCGCGCTGCGCGGACCACCCTAATGGCCTTGCGAATGCCGCCAGTTAGGCCACGTGCAGTGCGAATTGTGGTTGGAATCATGAGTTTCTCGTAGGGTCCTCATGCGCTATCAGTTATTCCATCCCGATATGAGTGCTAACCCCTATGGTTGAAGGCACCATATCCTGACGCGCGGGTCATCCCGCGGCACCACCAAGAACGCAAACTGCGAATCTCAACCGGGGTCAGGGCACGGGATGA
The DNA here is from genome assembly GCF_000733775.1 of Thiomonas sp. FB-Cd. Lineage (NCBI taxonomy): Bacteria > Pseudomonadati > Pseudomonadota > Betaproteobacteria > Burkholderiales > Thiomonas > Thiomonas sp. FB-Cd. Next base: position 218,411 of record NZ_JPOE01000005.1, read on the forward strand.
ATGGATCGCGCGATGCCCAGGAGTTTGGCGCGCAGCCAGCCATGCACGGGGTCGTATCGATGCCGCATGTGCCAAATCATGTACATGGGCATCGGTGGTATGCAGATGGGCAATGGAACGCTATCAAAGCCGCGTAGTTGGCCGCGCTGCAGCAAGCTCGGTGCCGTTGCCAAACGAGCGGTACCTTGAATAAACGACGCAATGCCTGAAAAGGCCGGCACAAACGCCACAACCGTACGGTCATAGCCGCCTTCCATTAGGGCTTTGTCGACTTCCAACCCCCTCTGATCTTCGTAAAGCACGGTGACATGCTCACCCCGGAGGTAGTCCTCAATGGTGTTGGGCGGACTGCGTCTGCTTCGATCGAAGAATATGCGGTAGGTGTCGTCAAAGAGCCGCTGTTGCAGAATGTCGCCTCCCTCAGGCGGTCGAGGCGAAATGACCAAGTCACAGCGCTGCTCACGCAACATCTTCAGGCTCGGCACGTCAGAAGCAATCACGCGCATACACACGCCCTGCGAATCCGCACGAAGCCGCTCAAGCAAGGGGGGGTAACAAAAGATCACGCTGCATATCATTCGCAGCGATGGTGAAGGTCTTTCTCAGTGCGCTCGCATGGAATTCGGTCACTTTTGCAAAGCGCTCGAGTTGACTGAGCAGCACCCGCGCCTGCTCCACGAGGCCTTCTGCGCGTGCGGTTGGAACGATTCCACGCCCGGATTTGACAAACAGGGGATCCCCCACGATCGCGCGAAGCTTCTCAATCTGGTGACTCACCGCTGACTGCGAAACGTTGAGACGTTCGGCCGCACTGGAAATGGAACCTGTTTCCATCACGGCAACGAAGAGTTGGAGCAGGCTCCCATCCAAACGCAAATGATCGATTCCGCTCATATGTCGATTAACGTTCAGGGGGTTTTTCGTCTGATCGCCTTGATCGATACTTTGAACCATCATTGGTGAACCAAGGATCGAAAATGGAGAAACGTGATGGCATCCCGGCGATTGAGGGGACGACGATCTTTGATGGGTCTCAGGCACGCAAGGGATATGCACTCAACAAGATGTGCTTTTCCTTCAACTCCGCAAAGAACCGAGCCGCATTTTTGATCGATGAACATGCGTACTGCCGCAAATACGAACTGACCTCCGCGCAGGAGCTCGCCATTCGAACCCGCAACGTTCTCGACCTTATTGACGCAGGCGGAAATATTTACTATCTCGCGAAATTCGCAGGTATTTTCGGGCTGGATGTCCAGGATCTTGGTGCGCAACAAACGGGAATGAGCAAGGCTGCGTTCAAAGCCAAACTTGTCGAGGCCGGGAGATAAAATCATGGCAAAAATTATTGGATGCATCAACACATCGCACGTTCCCGCGATCGGCCGCGCACTTGCAATGCATCAAGAGCAGACTGATTACTGGAAGCCATTTTTCGACGGATTTCCACCGATCCGGGAATGGCTCTCTGCCGCTCGACCTGATATCGCTGTGATGATCTATAACGATCATGGATTAAATTTCTTTCTTGACAAAATGCCGACGTTTTCCGTCGGCGCAGCCTCCGTCTATCAAAACTCCGACGAAGGATGGGGGATCCCCACTTTGCCACCCTTTGCTGGAAACCTCGATCTGTCTTGGCACTTGATCGAAAGCCTCGTTGATGCCGAATTCGATATCACCAGTTGTCAGGAAATGCTGGTCGACCATGCGTTCACACTGCCGATGAAACTCTTGTGGCCGGACGCACCAATTGGCTCCTGGCCGGTCACCACAGTGCCCGTTTGCGTCAACACTGTGCAGCATCCACTCCCCAGCCCTAAGCGCTGCGCTGACCTGGGTCGAGCTATCGGGGAGGCCATTCGCAGTTGGGAAACGGATTGCCGTGTGGTCATCATTGGTAGCGGTGGTCTTTCCCATCAACTCGACGGCCAACGTGCGGGGTTCATCAACAAGCGCTTTGACCTCGAGTTCATGGAGAGCCTGGCTTGCGATCCGTCATGGGCGACGCGGTTCTCAATTCACGATCTTGTGGAACTCAGCGGAACGCAGGGCGTGGAACTCCTGACCTGGCTTGCTGCACGCTCGGCGCTGGGCAATCAGGCACGGCTCGTGCATTCGAACTACCACATCCCGATTTCCAATACGGCCGCCGGGACGATCGCATTTGCAGAGCCATGCTGACCGCCGCCGAACACATTCATGACCGTGTGCTTGCGCCGCGCATCGCTTTTCGCCATGGGGTATCCCCCTTACCGATCAGCAAATTCTTCGGAGTCGATCTCGGCCTGATTGGCGGCGCTATAGCGCGCACCAGAGACATTATGACGGTTGATCAAGGTGTCCAGACGCGTCATCACGTCGTCATTCAGTCGCAATTGCAAAGCCCCCATGTTGTCACGCAGATGGTTCAGGCGTGTTGTCCCGGGGATTGCAATGATGGAAGCGTCCTTCTCCAGCAACCACGCCAATGCCAACTGCGCTGGAGAGCAACCCAGTTCTTGGGCAAGTGCGACGTACGCCCCGAGCAATTGGAGGTTCTGCGCGTAATGCGTGGGCTCGAAGCGCGGCATCGCGCGACGGATGTCCTTGGCTTGAAGATCTGTCGTGGTACGCAACTCGCCTCCAAGAAAACCGCGGCCCAACGGACTAAATGCGACGAACGCGATGCCGAGTTCACGGCAAGCCTTCAACACCTCGATTTCAGGGTTTCGAGTCCATAAGGAATACTCATTCTGCAAAGCAGCGATCGGATGCACGCTGTGTGCCTGACGCAAGGTCCGAGCGGACACCTCGGATAGCCCGATTGAGCGCACCTTACCCTCTCGAACCAGGTCTGCCAAAGCGCCAACGCTGTCTCCGATCGGCACCCGCTTATCCCATCGGTGCAGGTAATACAGGTCGATAACGTCCGTGCGCAAGCGTCGAAGACTGTCTTCACAATTTTGACGCAGCGCCTCCGGCCGACCGTCAATCACACGCACCCCGTCGACGCCCGCCATACCCCCCTTTGTCGCCAGTGTGAAGCGTGAGCGATGCGGCGCCAGCACCCGTCCGATTAGATCTTCATTCGCACCAAATCCATAGAGTGCGGCCGTATCGAAGAAATCAACCCCTAGATCAAGAGCTTCGCGTAACAGGCGTTCCGACGCTTTGGCATCCGGGGGAACGCCGTAGGCGTGGCTCAAATTCATGCACCCGAGCCCGATCGGCTTGATCTGAAATTTCCCGATTGAGCGCCTGCTCACGGGACGCGCATCAGCGTTATGAAGGCTTGAATCCATCCTCATGGCATCATCCTGGCCAGGTGGGGCTACACGCTCGCAGCCGCTCACTCCGCAGCAGCCAGCTGCTTTTCCAACTGATCAAGAATGCGATAGCAAGGCAGCACCGCACGCACACTGGCGTTGGGCTCTCGACCCTCGCGGATGGAAGCAAAAAACTCCCGATCCTGCAGCTCGATGCCATTCATCGACACATCCACCTGGGTGACGTCGATCTTGTTTTCCTTGCCATCGAACAGGTCGTCATAGCGCGCGACATAGGTGCCGTTGTCGCAGATATAGCGAAAGAACGTACCCAGGGGACCATCGTTATTGAACGACAAGGACAACGTGCAAATGGCGCCGGTGCTGCTTTTCAGCTGGATGCTCATATCCATGGCGATACCCAGTGTGGGATGAATCGGCCCCTGGACTGCGTGCGCCTGCACGATCTCACCACCGGTCTGATATGCGAAAAGATCAACCGTGTGAGCGGCGTGGTGCCAGAGCAGATGGTCGGTCCAGCTTCGGGCTTGACCGAGTGCGTTCATGTTCGTGCGGCGAAAAAAATAGGTCTGTACGTCCATTTGCTGCACCAGCAGCTCGCCGGCCGCAACTTTTCGATGCAGCCACTGGTGGCTTGGATTGAAGCGCCTCGTGTGGCCGACCATCGCAACGCGCCCAGTCTGCCGCTGCACTTCAAGGACTGCTTGCGCATCCACCAGCCTGTCCGCCAAGGGAATTTCAACCTCGACGTGCTTGCCCGCTTTCAAACAGGCTATGGCCTGCGCCGCGTGCATCTGGGTCGGCGTGCACAGGATGACGGCGTCAACCTCAGGCAGCGCAAGACTTTCATCCAGCGCGGTTGTGACGTGGTCGATGCCATATGTGTTGGCAACCTCGCGAGTCTTGTGCAGTTCGCGCCCAATCAGGGAGACCACTTCAACACCGTCGATGTTGCGAATGGCATCCAGATGCTTGATTCCAAATGCACCAGCGCCGGCAAGCGCCACCTTGATTGTCTTGCTCATTTAAGAATCCTCCAGAATCAGATGCCCCACGGCGGTGTTCGACGCCGGCACGTGGTAGAAGCGGTGAAGGACGCGGGGCGCCGGACCTCCGGCCACATCCCGCATGGCGCCGCGTGCGATCAGCCACATCACAAGCTCGATGCCCTCCGAGCCGGCTTCGCGCACGTACTCGATATGCGGCACCAGGGACAATGCCTCCGGATCGCTAACGAGCCGATCCAGGAAACGGTTGTCCCATTCCTTGTTGATCAAGCCGGCGCGCGGCCCCTGCAATTGGTGGCTCATGCCCCCGGTTCCCCAGATCTGCACATTGAGGTCAGCGTCGAACGACTCGACAGCGCGGCGGATCGCCTTCCCAAGTTGAAAGCAGCGCCGGCCCGACGGCACCGGGTACTGAACGACGTTCACGGCAAAGGGAATGACCGGGCACGGCCAAGCCGACGGCTGGCCGCACATCAGCGACAAGGGCACTGTCAGACCATGGTCAACATCCATCCGGTTGACGATGGTGAGATCGAAGTCATCCTGAATCACCGACTGAGCAATGTGCGAAGCAAGCTCCGGGTGGCCAATGACCACTGGAACCGGTCGCGGCCCCCAGCCTTCATCGGCCGGATTGAACTGCTCCGCCGTACCAATGGCAAAAGTCGGAATCATCTCCAGACTGAACGCCGACGCATGGTCGTTGTAGACGAGAAAGATCACATCCGGCCGGTTTTCCTTCATCCATTGCTTGGAAAACTCATAGCCCTTGAAGACCGGCTGCCAGTAGGGATCCGCAGTCTTGCCGAGGTCAATGGCAGCGCCGATTGCGGGGACGTGCGACGTAAAGACGCTTGCGGTAATCCTGGCCATCACGTTGACTCCACTTTCTTCTCGCCGACGTAGCGGTTGCCTTCGATTGGCCGCCCTCCCCTTAGCATCATGGCGCGGTACTCCTCCTCACTCATGCCGGTCATGCTGCCCGCCATTTGTTGGAACGACTTGCCATCGGTGGCACCGATCTTGGCGAGGAAATAGATGTTCCCGCCCAGCGCGATACAACGATTCAGGTCGCGCGCCATCACCGCCTGCTTCTGCTCCTCGGTCATGGGCCAAGCGTCGAGATAGGCACGCTCGTCCGCTTTGAATCGGGTGCGGTTCTCTGCCTTCATCAGCGACATGCAAAACTGATTCAGGTGGTAGCCCTTGCGCGACATGTCCGCGTCGAAAATCGTCGTGCCGGGAACGTCCTTGTACGGTTTGTTCAGTGCCATGGTGCAAGACTTCAGGTCTCCTCGGGCCAGTAAAGACGCATTGGATTGTCAACCAGAAGCCGCCGCTGCAGGTCGGACGTGGTTGCAATGCGCGGGATAAAATCAACCAGCAGTCCGTCGTCCGGCATATGGCTCTTCAGGTTCGGATGAGGCCAATCGGTTCCCCACAGAACACGGTCAGGAAACGTTTCGACGATACGCCTGGCAAACGGGACAACGTCCCGATAAGCATGGCGCTCGCCATTCAACGCCGCAGGACCTGAGACGGACAGCCGCTCTGGACAGCTGACCTTCGACCATACATTCGGATACTCACGCATGAATTGGACGAACGCCTCGAACTCCGGCCCGTCCACCGGCTTGGTCACGTCGGGGCGACCCATGTGATCGACAACCACAGTCGTCGGCAAAGCGGTAAAAAAATCCAAAAGCTCCCGGAGATCGACTGATTCGAAGTAAACCACAACGTGCCAGCCAAGCGGTGCGATGCGCCCCGCAATCTCCATCAACTCGTCTTTGGGCGTGAAATCCACCAGACGCTTGACAAAATTGAATCGCACCCCTCGAACCCCAGCGGCGTGCATGGCGTGCAGTGCCGCATCTGTCACGGCTCGCTTGAGGGTTGCCACTCCTCGCGCCTTGCCACCCGAGTGCACGAGGGCATCAATCATCGCCCGGTTGTCGGCGCCATGACAGGTCGCCTGCACGACGACGTTGCGCGCAAATCCCAAATGGTCACGCAACGCGAAAAGCTGCTGCTTCGATGCATCGCAAGGCGTGTACTTGCGCTCGGGTGCATAAGGGAATTGCGCACCCGGACCGAAGACATGGCAATGCGCGTCAACACTGCCAGAGGGAAGTTGAAAAAGGGGTTTCGACGGATCCTGATACCAGTCCAGCCAACCAGGCGATTTCTCGAAACTCATGTGGCAGGGTCCTTGTCTTTTCGCTTGCCGTCCAAGTTTTCCAGAATGCGATCCGCTTCGCTGCGCCAGTCTGCGCTGCGCGCAAATTGCCCGGTGCCCCGCGCGCCGAACACGCCCCGATCGGCGAGGTCTGCTACCCAAGACTGACGCTCGGCGGTGCCGCGAGCCGACCAGGGCTCCAAGCCGATGTCTTGAACCGTCTGCGCGGCCTCATGCATCTCCTCGCTTCGACGTCGCCCGTGCTCGATGACGCGTTGAAAGAAATAGGCGCCCTGCTTTTCCCAGTCGATGCCCGGAAAGGTCTCGGCCAGCGACGCAAGAACCTGGTCTTCGACGCCGTAGGCGCGCGCCGAAGTAAAGCTCTCAATGACCATAGCCTCCAGTCCCTTGATCATGATGCTGCGGCACATCTTGGTAGCCGACGCGACGCCAAGCACCTCAGAGGCGAACTTGGGTTGAAAACCCAGCGCCTGAAGCTTTGGCTCAAGCGCCTTGGCGTGCGGGCCGCCGAGCAAGAGCGGCACGGCGATGCGATAGGGCGGCACTGAGGTCATGACTGCGCCTTCGACATACAGGGCACCGGACTCATGAAGGGCGCTGGCCGCGCATTTTTTGGCCGCTGGCGATGCCGAGTTGAAGTCAAGGAACCAGGTTTGGGGTCGGATCGAACCAGCGCACGCTTGAGCCACCGCGACCGTCTGCCTCGCCGTGACCGCGGAGATGACCAAATCAACCGCGCGCGCCAACTCCGCGGAGGACTGAGCCCAATGAACGCCAAACTTTTCGGCATGCGCGAGGAGCGGCCGCTCATCGCATGTACCAAGCTTCAAGTCATACGCGACGATATGCGCGACACCTTGGGCACGCAAGTCCTCAGCCAAAATCCGGCCGACTTCTCCATAGCCGACCAAGCCGATCCGCCACTGCAAGGGATTGACTGCTTCGCTCATTTTCAATCGATGTACCTCAGTCCGAGCTTGTCCAGCGCCGCCCGCATGTTGTACATATCGAGACCGAGCACGCCAGCCGCAAGCTTTTGCCGCTTCTCGCCTTCATTCGCCTCGCGTGCGGCAGCGGCCTCGGCCACCATTGCCACAATTGCCATCGGCACAACGACAACGCCGTCATCATCAGCCACGATCACATCACCGGGATTGACCAAGGCACCGGCGCAAACCACGGCAACGTTGACGGCACCGAGAGTGGCCTTGATGGTGCCTTTGGCGCTGATGTAACGACTCCAGACCGGAAACTGCATTGCAGTCAGATCCCTGACATCACGCACCCCGGCGTCGATGACCAGACCTTTCGCCCCACGCGCCCGGAACGACGTCGCCAGAAGGTCACCGAAATAGCCATCGCTGCACTCAGCACTCACTGCCCCGACAACGACATCGCCTGGTTGAATCTGCTCGGCGACCACATGCATCATCCAGTTGTCCCCAGGATGCAGCAGCACGGTCACGGCGGGCCCACAAAGGCGTGCCCCCTGATAGATCGGCCGCATATACGGCTTCATCAACCCGACACGACCCATCGCTTCGTGCACGGTGGCTGATCCGAAGCCTTCCAACTTCGCGACGGCATCCCTGTCCGGGCGCACGATGTTGCGTTTGACGACGCCCAAATTGTTTAGCGGTAATGGCATAGTCTCCCCTCACATACCCTTTGCCTTGAGGGCCGCATCCAAGCGTGCATATACGCGCCTCGCATTTCCCTCGTAAATCTTCTCGCGCTGCTCCGGATTAATGGAGGCCGCCTCGATATACCTCTTTGTGTCATCATAATGATAACCCGTTTCCGGGTCGATGCCACGCACCGCACCGATCATTTCCGAGGCAAACAAAATATTGTCAATCGGAATGACCCGGCTCAGGAGATCAATACCAGGCTGATGATAGACGCAGGTGTCGAAAAAAATATTATTGAGCAGATGATCGCCAAGCAAGGGCTTTTTGAGCTCCTGCGCCAGACCGCGAAACCTCCCCCAGTGATAAGGAACGGCGCCGCCACCGTGCGGAATGACCAATTTCAAGCTTGGAAAATCATGGAACAGGTCGCCCGTCAGACATTGCATGAACGCCGTCGTATCGGCGTTGAGATAATGCGCTCCGGTTGTGTGGAAACAGGCATTGCAACTTGTACTGACGTGAATCATGGCAGGAATGTCATATTCCACCATCTTTTCATAAATTGGGTACCACCAGCGGTCGGTCAATGGCGGCTCCTTCCAAAAGCCGCCCGAAGGATCCGGATTCAGATTAATACCCACAAAACCGTAGTCGCGCACGCACTTCTCAAGCTCGGGAATTGAAGTACGTGGGTCGACTCCAGGCGACTGCGGGAGCATCGCTGCACCAATGAAATTGTCGGGGAAGAGCTGCGAGACACGCCAGCACAACTCGTTGCAGATCCCGGCCCATGTCGCGCTTGTGTTGAAATCCCCGATATGGTGCGCCATGAAACTGGCGCGCGGCGAAAAAATCGTCAGATCGCTGCCGCGCGCCTTCATCAATCTGAGCTGATTGTTCTCGATACTTTCACGCAGTTCATCGTCGCTAATCTTAAGATCCGACACCTTCGGCCCAAGCGCAGGAGTTTTCAGGTTATCGATTTGTCGCTTGCGCCAGTCTTCCAGGGACTTCGGCGCCGTTGTGTAATGGCCATGACAATCAATGATCACGATAAAATCCTTCCTTGAGCGCTATCGGTGGAACGTTGGATCATTACCCGACTAGACCGATCCAATTCGCGGATTGCAACGAGAAAATCCGGCACCATAAGGTCAGAAGACTGAATTTTGCCCTCGACTGACACTGACGGATCAAAATTGATCGAGATTAGGTTTCGATGAGTTGGATACCTTGCGATAGGCCACGCATTATTCGATGGAATGGATCTGCAATCATGCTGACGCCTCAACGTTTCCAGACCGCCTCCGGCACCATCACCTCGCCACGCATGATCAACCGGGCAGTGCGAAGCAGTGCCGCGCGCATGACATTCTGGGAATCTTGGGGGTCAATCTCCAGCTCAACGCTGAATTCCCCACTGGGGTGTTCCACAGAAACGGTTTTTGGACTTCCATCGGGTATGCGTGCAATGCCTTCGGTCACGGTTCCCCGTAACACGCAGGCGGTGGCCACCGTGACCGCAGCAAGAACGCCGATCGCCTCGTGACAGACGTGTGGAATGAAGCAGCGCGTGGCGATATTCCCGCCGTCCCTCGCGGGAGCAATCAGGCACATCTTGGGATAGGTCTTGGCAGCCACGTCACCCAGACCCATGAGTTCCCCGCATTTCAGCCGCAGGGCCTCGATCTTCGATTTGAGCTCGCTGTCGGCGTTGAGCTCCGTGACGGTTTCATAGCCGCTGCGTCCCAGATCTTGGGCACGCATCAGCACCATGGGCATGCCGTTGTCAATACAGGTCACACTCACCTTCAAGTCCCCGAAACCTGGATCACTGATGGTCAACGTGTCCAGAACCCGTCCGGTTGGCAATAAGCTGGAACAGACCGAACCTGCCGTGTCGAGAAAATTGATCGTGATGGGGGCCGCCATCCCCGGCACGCCGTCAATCCGGGCGTTTCCCTCATACGTGATGTGCCCGCCAGGAGTTTGCACGGTCACATCGCACTGCATCCCCGTGTTCCGCGTGAGCACCCGAAACGTGCTGACATCCCCACGCGCCTGAAGAAGACCCGTCTCCAAGGCGAACGGCACAACTGCTGCCAACATGTTGCCGCAATTTGGCGTCGTATCGACCACTGGCTTGTCAACCATGACCTGTGCGAAGAGAAAATCCAAGTCGACCCCCGGTTCACGACCGAGTCGGACGATTCCAACTTTGCTTGTCAACGGATGGGCACCACCAAGGCCGTCAATCTCGCGCCTGTCGGGTGAGCCCATTGCTGCCAGCAAAACCCGATCGCGACTCAAAATATCCGCAGGGAGGTCACCCTCGTTGAAAAACGGCCCACGAGACGTACCGCCGCGCATGAAGAGGCATGGGATTGGAGTTTGCATGGTGTGAGGTGACTCCACAGGTTGGAGTACGCCCATTATGGCAACGCTGCCGGCACCATCCAAGCGGGGCAGCTGCGCTAGCAGCTATCACGAATTGATATGGTTGCCACCGCTGACCTGCGTACGGATCAAATCAGCAAGCATGCGCATCGTGTGGCGCATCAGGGGGGTCGTTGGCTTGTGTGCTGACGACGCGAGGAAAAGCCGGCTAAAGATCTGTGGCCTCACGATGCGGCTGGTACGAAATGCCATCGGCAGCCCCGACGTCAGAACCGCTCCTTGCGTCAAGATCGCGTGGCCGTGCCCCCGCCGAACGAGATCAAGAATCGACTGGACGCCTGAGACCTCCCAGGCAACTTGCAATTTGATTCCGGCAAGGGCAGCCTGCGCTTCGATCATCTTGCGAATCGCATGGGTCCGCTCGGGGATCACAAGTGGGTACTGCGGTAAATTTTCGAACAACACGGAAGCGTTCGCATCCGTTTCTGCTGCCGAGCGGTGATCAATGGAGTCGACGCCCGATGGGCTTACGAGGCATAAAGCCTCGTCCAAAACTGGCTGAACTTCGATCGCCTCTTGGGCCTCAGGATTCAGGACAAGGCCAATATCCACGCGGCCGGTTGCAATCCACTCCGTAATGTGCGTCGAGAGTCCTTCAACGATCGCCAACTTGGCCTTGGGTAGCGATTCCCTGAACCCATCAACCAGCGGTAGCGTCAGAAGCCGTCCCATACTGGGGGGAAGTGCGATGACAATGCGCCCCATAGGCTCATCGCGAGTGGCCTCAAGATCTTCACGCGCCAGCGAAATCAGCTGCAGGATTCCCACACTGTGTTCGAACAGTCGCTTTCCCGCCTCCGTTAAAACCACGCCTCGGCCTGTGCGTTGCAACAAAACGGTACGCAGATCCGTTTCCAGCAAGCGCACTTGACGGCTGAGGGCCGGCTGGGCGATATCGAGAATTCGTGCCGCCTTGCTGAAGCTTCCAAGTTCGGCAACGCGAACAAAGTATTCAAGCTGTTTCAGATTCATCGCTCTATTGGATCACTTCGAGCGTTTCACGCATGGCGCGAACACATCGAGCCGCTCCCGCCGTGAACGGGAGATGTCCACTTCGCCGAACGCGGCGAAGTGGCGCTTACAAAAAGACGAACGCACAGGTCAACGGCCCGAAGGACCGCCAATCCGATCCAGCAAGCCGCTGCTGCGTTTGGTCATCCTCGAGATACCATCAGACAGTGCTTCAGGGCGCTCGGTCAAGAGCGTAAAAGCGGCGCGCGCCCTTGTAATTCCCGTGTAGATCAACTCGCGCACAATGCCGCCACCAGCTGGAAGGGCAAGGACTGTATGTTCGAACTCGGATCCTTGCGCCTTGTGTACGGTCAGAGCAAACGCCGTTTCCACGTGTGCCAAGCGACTGACGCTAATCGAGTGCACGCCACCGGCGCTGGCGAAATACACACGCAACCCTGCCTGCCCCGCACCGCTGCGCAGGACGATGCCGATATCGCCGTTAAATATGCCAAGATGACGGTCATTACGCGTCACGATCACCGGCCGCCCCTCATACCATTCGGCCTGCGCCGCAATGAGCCCCCTTGCTCTGAGCCCCACCTCGATCGCGCGGTTGAGTTCCTCAACGCCCCAAGGCCCATGCCTGACCGCACAAAGCACACGGAAGCGGTCGAAGGCCTGCAATACACCCAGCGCCCATGCATTGCGTTCGTGTTCCGTCGCCGCGCCGACCCGCACGAGCGCAAGGTAGTCGGTGAAACCATTGCCGCTCGCGCCTTCGCGGCCACCGAGCGCCAACGCTACGACCATATCCGGTTCGGCTCTTGGCACCCATTGCAGCGCGCCGGGCATGCCGAGAATCTCGGTCGCAGCCACTGCATCGCCGGCGTTGACGGCTAAAGCGAGTCGCCCGATGTCGCCGCTGAATCGCCGACTTTTCCGGAGCATGACTACCTGCTGAGCAAGATCCGATCCGTCCGGGTCAATCAGACTCGCAGGCAACGCCATCCCACACGCGAGCCGGATCGCTTCTGCGGTCTCGCTCCTGTAATGTCCACGTTGTGCGCCCGCACAGAGGTCTCCGAGAACTGCCCCCGCCTCAACGCTGGCGAGCTGGTCCTTGTCACCGAGAAGGATCACCCGGGCCTGTCCAGGCACGGCATCGAGCAAGTCTGCCATCATTTCCAGATGAACCATCGATGCCTCGTCCACGATCAACACGTCGACGTCCAGAGGGTTGCCGGCGTGGTAACTCAGCTTTCGCGTGTCCGGACGCGATCCTAACAATGCATGCAAGGTGCGCGCCGGCGGAACATGCGCTGCCAGAGCAGCAAGCGGCGTGCTCTCGCCGAGCTGCCCGACGACCTCGGCCATCGATTGATCGATTGACTGCTTCAAGCGCGCCGCAGCCTTGCCGGTCGGTGCGGCAAGCGCCACGCGCACCCGTGCCGGGTCATCCGCCACCGCGAACAGCACGGCCAGAAGTCGTGCCGCGGTAAAGGTCTTCCCCGTGCCGGGCCCGCCCGTGATGACGCTAAAACCTGCGCGCAACGCAAAGGCGCAGGCAACCTTCTGCCAATCCAGTCCGGACTCGGGCGAGTCGGGGAACAGGCGATCCAGCCAAGGCCGCACCAAAGTCGGATCAATCTCGCAGGGAAGCGTCGTGCGACAGCGCACCTGCGATGCCACACGACGTTCGAAATTCCAATACCGACGCAAGTACAGGTAGGCGCTGTCAAGCACAAGGGGCTGGCCTGCATCTGAGCCCTCCCCCACCACGTAAACGGCCTCACAGGCACGGAGTCCCGCCAGCAACGCGTCCCGCGCTGTGGCATCCAGACCGCGCAGCTCACGCACCAGTTCCGCGGACAAACCGAACTCGCCCGCTGCTGCAGGCGGCCACTCACTGAGGTCTAGACAGCTATGCCCGCGTCCCTCCAGCTGCGCGAGGACGGCTGCGGCCAGAAGCGCGGGCGCATCAACGCTCGGCGCAAGGTTCGCAATGAATCGCGCAAAGGCTACGTCAAGGCGACGCAGCCATCCTGCCTCAGCCCATCGTCGGAGCAAAACCAACAGCTCGCCCTGGGTACGACCCGCCACTGCCAAATGCTCGCTCAAGGGCTCACCTCATCGGATTGTGACAACGCGGCTTCGAGCCGCTCGAGCAGCTCCAGGTTGGCTGGCATGACGAAACATCCCGACGCGGGGCCGCGGATGCCACGGATGAACAGATTCATGGCGCCGCCAAGCTGGCGGACCGGGTCGTAGCTGGCACCCAGACGAGCCCTCAACAGGCGGTGTAACGCCGACAAATACAGCATGGCCTGGACGTCGTAGCGATGTGCGGCGACTGCGTTCGTGATTGCCTCTGCCGTGTAATCGGCGTCGCCTGCGCCGAGCGCGTTGGACTTGTAGTCGAGCACCCACCAGCGGCCTTCCCACTCGAACACAAGATCGGCGAAACCCATCACCAGGCCCTGCAGCGCTCGCTCGGTCAGCGGCGCACGCTGGCGCCCCGGCAGCAAGCGCTCACCGCAGATGGCGTCGATGGCAGCCGCACGGGCCCCGGCAACTGGAAACCAGAATTCCATCTCGGGCAGAAGGCTGTTGAGCTGTGCAAGCGACGCCCCCAACTCCGGCAGGGGCGTCACCACCAACTCCTCGAACCATACGCAAATCTGCTCTGCCCGGTTACCCCACCCCAGTCGGTCACTGCGCTGCGCCAGACGATCGCGCAGGGCACGATTACCCTTGAGCCCGAAACCCTGCGTGGCGAGCCAGGCTAGCTGATCGTGCAGGAACTTACCGGCGAACGCACCCCGCGGAAATTCATGTCGTGGCGCATCCCGCGTTGGCTGGATAGCCAACTCCTGCACCTCGTCTTCGAGATTTTGCAAAGCAGCGCGCCGCTCGCCAGGCCAGGCACCGAGACCGCGAACCAGCGCCGTGAAGCTGCTGATCGACCAGTCACGCTCGAAGCGCCCGGTGTACATCGGCGGCTCGCGTAGTGCGGTGGCGGGCGCCGACGGAACAAGGCGCGTGAACCCGCACTGTACGTCCGCAACTTCGAGACACGTCGCTGGCAGCGCCCCAAATGCGTCGCGCACAAGTGCAGGTATGGCCTCGGCTGCCTGTTCCTGGTTGCCGCCCAGCAAATAGCCCAAGGCACTTTTGTGCAACGAGCACGACCGCGCATTGCGCACGCTAACCGCTGCAACGCCCAGCCACAGGGCATGGCGCGCGCGCGTCAGGGCGACATAAAGCAGCCGAAGGTCCTCCTGCAGACGCGCGACGTCATCAACCGCGCCTGGCCCATCATCATCGGCTTCGCGAAAATTGCACGCGAAGGGCAAATACACGACCGGGTACTCCAGCCCTTTAGCCTTGTGGATGGTGACGATCTTGACAAGATCCGCTTCGCTTTCGAGTCGCACCTGTTGCTCCTCGAGTGCGCCCACCTTGCCTTTGACAGCTTCAGCCATCCAGCGCACGAGTGCCTGCTCGCCCTCAACCAATGAGCTGGCCTCTTGGAGAATCTCAGCGAGGTGCAGCATGTTGGTCAGCCGTCGCTCGCCGCCCTCGCTCCGAAGCCAGCGCGCGGGCAGGTCAAGGCGGTGCAAACTCTGTCGCAGCATGGCAAGAACGCCCTGCCGCTGCCAAACGCCTTGAAGTTCCAGAAGCAGCTCGCTTCGCTCCTCAAATGCGCGGTCGTCTGTTGCCAAGGCAGCCATTTCGGCCAGGCTCAGCTCCAGACTTGGCGATGCAAAGGCTGCGCGTGCGAGGCGACCGTCGCGCGGCTGCCCCACTGCGCGCAACCAACGCAGAAGGTCAGCCGCCTCGGCGCTGGCCAATACCGAATCGCGATCCGACAGATATACGGATGCAACGCCTCGGCGGCTGAGAGACCGACGCACCGCATCAGCCTCGATCTTGCCGCGCACCAAAACCGCAATATCGGCCGCCTGCAACCGGGCGAGCGTTCCGTCACCGTGCACGAAACCACAGTCGGGTGCATTCAGCATGCGCACCATATGCTCGGCGCAGAGCTCGGCAAAGCGCGTGCGCACGCTCGTCATCGAGGCGAGTTCGGCTGCATACACCACGTGCATGGCAGGAGCCGCTCCGGCTGCGGTCACAAGCGCTTCGCTCCGACCACGAGCCCGCACTGCGACGAAGGGAACGGGGTCATCGCGCGCGTCGCGAAACTGGAAGGCGCCAGGCCCCTCGCGCGTCTCAGCCCGCTCGAAGAGGCAATTGACCGCATCGACGACTGCGGCCGTCGAGCGGAAATTCATCGCAAGCGCGTAGTGCCTGCCCGTGGTCGCGTGCCTGGCCTGGATGTAGCTCTGGATATCCGCGCCGCGGAAGGCATAAATCGATTGCTTGGGATCGCCAATGAGGAGAATTGCCGCGCTCGCGTCATTGGCTGCGATGTCGTAGACACGATCGAACAGGCTGAATTGCCGAGTCGACGTATCCTGGAATTCATCGATCATGACCACAGGATATTGTTTACGAATGCGCCGCCTCAGGTTGTCACCTCGGGCGCCTGCCAACGCAAGGTCGAGACGCTCCTGCATGTCTTCGAACCCGTAAGTGCGCGCCGCATCCTTGAGCTCGCGCAAGCGCCGCTGCACGAGCCCGGCAGCGGCACGACCCAGTTCGACGCTGACGTCGGGAGCCGCGGCCAATGCGGTAGCCAGATCCCGAAACGCCTCGAATTCATGCGGAATCGCGACTGCTTCGCCCTTCTTGAGTGCAGCGCGCAGCCCTTCGCAATTGAGCCGGTCCCAGGCCCGGTTCGGCAAATCCAGTGCAATCTCCCCGACACCGATAACCCAGGCGTCGATGGCGTCAAACCACGCACTGACCTTGGTCGCGTCCACCATGTTGGCTTTGAAGCAAGAGCCCATTGGCGGCAGGCGCTCAAGCAGCCAGCGGCGCAGCAATGGGGAGCGCTGTGCCCATTGCGCCTTGACCGGTGCCATGGCATCCTGACTTGCAGCCATGGCCCGCGCCCACACAGCCCCAAGTGCACATCCCACGGCGTCTCCGGCACGCCCGCGAATACTTGCCTTGAATACCTCGAGATTGGGCCAGACAGCAAGAATACCGGCAAGTGTCGCACCGTCCAACGGATAGGTCTCCTTCCGCCACACATCGCGCACGGCCTGCTCGAACAATTCACTTTCGTCTGCGATGAGTTCGACATCAAACAGGCTTTCGCTGTCAAACGCATGCTCGCGAAGCATGCGCTGGCACCAAGCGTCGATCGTGAATACGGCTGCTGTGTCCATTGCATCGGCGGCTGCTTCCAGCTTCCAAGCAGCTTGTATGCGCGCGCCGTCCGAAGCATATTGGGCGAGAAGATCCCGAAGAAATGTATCGTCGGAATCCGGCTCGCGCTTGCCGCGAAAGCACGCCGCGGCGGCGGCCAGGCGCACGCGGATGCGCTCCGACAACTCCTTGGTTGCCGCGCGCGTAAAAGTCATGACCAAGATCTGATCCGGTCCGAGCGGTTCGGCAAACGCCTCGCCCGAAGCACCATGCCCGAGCACCAGGCGTACATACAGCGCTCCGATGGTCCATGTCTTGCCCGTGCCAGCACTGGCCTCAATCAGTCGGCTTCCCCACAGGGGCAAGCGCAAGGGGTCGAGCAGCTCACTTGCCATCGGCGTTGCCCTCTTCGTCGCCGGCCAGCCCGGTGTGCTCGAGGATGCCTGCGCGCTCCGCGGCCCATTCGCTTATCGGTGCAAAGAGTAACTCGGCGTAATGGGCGAAACGCCCATCAGCACGCAGGGCATCGAAGTCGGGGAAGATACGCGCAAGGCTAGGGTCCTCGCGATCGCAAAATGGCGCCCCATAGCCGCCTTCGTACGTGCGCTGCGGACCGTGCCCTTCGACTTCGGCGAGCGCCGTGCGCGCAGCCCAGGGCAACGGCTGTTCCATGCCGGCGCGCCAAGTCTCGAGAATCTGGCCAAAGCGCTGGTACGCCTGCTCGCGCGCCAGCGAAGGCAGTTCGAGCACGACGTCTCGCCCGACAAGATAGCCGGTGAACGCGACCCCGCAATTGGTGGCCGCGAGCATTCGCAGCCACGGTTCGATCAATCTCTCGCTAACAACGCATCGGTCGCCTTCGGATCCCTTGCACAGCTCCGAAGCTGTCATACCGATCCACACCGGACCACGCGCAGCCCCACGCAGCCCGACGAGCCAGTCATCGAACACGATACCGTCATGCTCGAACCGCAGCGGAACTTTCGGCGACTCCGTGGCGTAGCGCAACGCAAGCTGGCGCCAACTCTGCAGCATGGGCAGTGCGTCTGTGGCCAACTCCTGCGCGATCAATTCCCCGGCCCCGGCCATGGGCAGACGCCCGCTGCCGATGACGCGCTTCATGCGCCGCGCAATGACATGGCGCGGGTCCTGGGTCAAAGTCATGGGCGGGTCTGACAAGATTTCCTGCAGCAACGAATGCCGCTGCAGGCCGTCGAGCTTGAACATCTCCTCATCTTCCACCGCTTCGTCGTCAACATCGAAGGACACGTCGAGCCGTGCCCGAAAGAAGGCCTTCACCGGATTACGCAAAAATGCGGCAAGTTGCGAGACTCCCACCGCCACACCCGTGTCGTCAAACACAGGCATCGTCGCCGGCTCACGCGCTGGGTCGTGCCGATACGCTGCTCGCCATTCCCTCGCCCACGTATTGAGCGGCCCTCCTTCGAAGTAGCGGCGGCTGAATGGCTGAAGCGGATGCACAGTCGTGATCTGCTGCAACAGCAACTCACCGGATGGATCCGCCTGGACTCCGGCTTCTGCGGCCCAACCCGCTGCGAGGTAGTCGCGCAGTTGCCCCACCAGCACCGAGGGTGGAAGGTCGCTGTTGTCGCGCGGACTACGTCCGCTCCAGCTGATTGACAGGGTGCGCCGCGCGGAAAGCAGCGCCTCGAGCATGAGGTAGCGGTCGTCGTCGCGGCGCGAACGATCTCCTGGACGGTACAGCCCCGGCAACGCCATCAGGTCGAAGTCACTGCGACTGCCGACGCGAGGATAGTCACCGTCATTCATGCCGAGCAGGCACACGACTTCAAAGGGAACCGATCGCAGCGGCAAGAGGCTGCAGAAAGTGACCCCGCCCGCAAGAAAACGCCCCGACTCGCCAGGCGCTTCGAGCCCTGCAAGCCAAGCCTCGCGGAACACCGCAAGCGGAATATCGCTGGAGAAACCCGCGCTCTCGCAGGCGTCGAGCCACCCGGACAGCGCGTCTTGCATCGCTGCCATCGTCAGGCGCTCGCGCTCGTCGGTGGGTTCCATCCAGTCTCGCAACAGATCGCGCGCTCGCTGAGCCCAGGCTGACGGTGCCACGGGCACCGCGGCAAGCGACCACCAATGCTCGAGCGCATCAAGGAAGCTCGCAAGTACGCCGACAAGGGTGGCGTCGAGCCCCCCAATCTCGTCGTAGGGTTCGATGTCCTTGAAACCGTCGGTGCTGCCGCTCGCATAGCCAAGCAGCATGCGACGAATGCCTGCCGTCCACGTATTTTGCTCGCCGCAGGCCCCGAGACCGAGGCTGCCGCGCTGGCGCGCATCGAGACCCCACCGGACTCCGGCGCCGTGAATCCACTGCGCCATGCGGGGTTTGTCAGCCTCATCCAGGCCAAAGCGTGCTGCAATCGCCGGCACGTCGAACAGATCGCGTACCTCGCTACTGGTCATGCGGCGGGCCGACACGTCAAGGATCCATTCAAGCGCCAGCATGAGTGGATTGCTCCCGCGCTGCGTCAGGTCGGAAATGTCAAATGGGATATAGCGAGCATCGCTTCTGGGGTATTGCCCAAAGACCGCCCGGATTGACGGCGCGAAGACGTCAATATCGGGCACCATAACCACGATGTCACGCGGCCGCAGTGGTGGCGTCGCGCCGAGCATCGTCAGCAACTGATCGTGCAGAATCTCGACCTCACGTTGCGCACTATGCGCGATGTTGAACACGATCGAGCGGTCGGCCTCCGGTACTGCAGCATGCGCGCTGGCCTGCGCCCTGGGGTGCTCGTCGAGCGGCAGCAAATCCCGGATCGCAGCCTGCAGCTGCTCGAGCAGGCTGTGCCCTGGTGTCAGATCGAACAGGTCGGTGCGCGGCAATGCAAAGCGCCGGCGTGAACTCTCGGCATCATCGAAGGCATCGAGCTGGCGCATGAAGTCCCGTCCCTGACGGCCCCATGCGGCCAAAAGGGGGTGGGCATGGGCGTGCATGTCCTGCAGCGGGACAGCAGCCAGGTCGAGCCCGCCACGCATCGCATGACGGCGCGCTGCAGCGTGCAGAAGCTCGCGCCCGTCGATGATGTCGGCCCAGTGGTAGCGGGAGGGATTCGGAACGGCGATGATGACCTGGGCATGCCTGGACAACTCGGCAAGAACATCGAGGGTCACGCCAGGAACGGTCGCGGCGCCGAACAGGGTGACCCGGCGCGGCAGGGGCGCAGCGAAACCGCTGCCCGTCTTCAGACGCTCGATCGCTTCGCGGTGCACCACGGGTCGCACCGCAGCTCGCTGCTCGGTATCGAGTTCGGCAACCAGAGCGCGCCAAAGCCGGGCCTGCCATAACTCCTGTGCAGGCAGGGGCCGCCTGAGGCCATGGGCATCGACGGTGACCTCAATGCCACGCTCCCAACAATCGAGCCAGTCGGCCCGGTAGATCTGGTACTGATCAAACAGATCAGCCAGATGCTGCGCAAGTTGCAGCAGCCGCTCTGGGCTTTCGTCCCGCAGGTAGGCCCTGATCGGCTCGAAACCGGGCCCCTCCACAAGATCCGGAAGCAAACGCATCAGGCGCCAGGTCAGGGGACTTTTGTCGAGCGCAGACTGCCCCGGGAGCCGGTCGCGACCCAGGATCTGCCGATAAAGACGCCACAAAAAGCGCGCCGGCAATTCAATGCTGCTTGCGGCGCAGATCCCGGTGGCCAACGCCTGCGTGGCCTTGAACCACTCGCCGGCCCCGTTGCTTTGCACCAGGACAACTTCCTCCTCTAACGGTTGCAGCGGCCATTTGGCCAGGCATTGCAGGACGAGGTCGTGCAGCATTTCAAGGCGGTTGCCATGAAGCACGATCAATCCGGATGGAATTTCGTTGGTCTTATTCACTTGGTGCGAGAAAGTCGTGCGCAGAAGAACGTGGGCCGGGCCAATCCTAGGGTATCGATGCGGAATGCGCGTGCGCATTTGGCGCGAAGCAGGGACCTACGGGGTGACCGAGCGCCGATTCCTCCCCAAGCGGCCGTCGCGCAGGGCTCGCGCGCCAAACATCAGCAACCGACCGCAAGTGGCATGGTGCGTCCTTACCGATCAAGGCCCAGTGTCAAAGACTCGCGGCAGTCATTATGCTGGGCGCGATGTGCCGAGTTGCGAGCGCTGCCTCGCCAAGCCATGCGTGTTTCAGGTGTCTTGTGCTTACAAGACCATGAGACCTTCCCACGCAGGCACATCGAGGGCACATCCCGCGCGCGGCCCCCTCCTCCTCGAGCGCGCATGGGCACGGTACGCGCCAGCATGCGGGGTGCAGTGAGGTCATCAATCCAGCCAATCAGTGCGCCCAAGCTTGCCGAGCATCGATGTGCGACCAAACCCTGCCGTTTCACAAGGCAGCCCGCTGATCGGGCGCATCGGTATGGCGACTTTCCGCGGTCATGTGCGCAATATGCGCATGCACAAGAGAGACACAGGAACTTGGGAGCATGAGCAACGGCACGAATCGAGCTGACGGCTGGCGAAGCCGCCCTCCCGCGCCGTTCGCCTCACAGGTCGATCGGAGCAACGAGCAGCCGACGCCCGACGGCTTTCAGCGCACGCGTCGGTTTTGCGCGTCGATCACGACGTCGCCATCTTCCTTGCGGAAGGGTCCCCGTTGCCGCTGCGGCAGGATGTCGAGCACGGCCTCGGAGGGGCGGCATAACCGCGTGCCATATTCGGTGACGACGATTGGCCTCTCGATCAAGATCGGATGGGCGAGCATGGCGTCGAGCAGGGCATCGTCGGACACGGTGGCATCATCCAGCCCAAGCTCATCATAGGGAGTGCCCTTGCGCCTCAGCAGCTGGCGCGGCGCCATATTCATGGCGCTCAGCAATGCAATCAGGGTGGCCCGATCAGGCGGAGATTTGATGTATTCAATAACGTCGGGCTCGACGCCAGCGTTGCGAATCAGCGCCAGGACATTTCTGGAGGTGCCGCAGGCGGGGTTGTGATACATGCGAATCATGACGTGCGAAGGGTTTGGTGGAATGAAGGCTTCACCCCAAGCGCAGGCGCAGCGCCAGAGCTGTGAGGGTCGCGAGCAAGACAGGCGTGGTCAATAGCAGGCCGACACGAAAGTAATAACCCCAACTGATGGTCATGCCCTTGCGTGCCAGCACGTGCAGCCACAGCAGCGTAGCCAGACTGCCGATGGGGGTGAATTTCGGCCCCAGGTCGCAGCCGATGACGTTCGCGTACACCATGGCCTCGCGCACGGGCCCGCTCACGCCCTGAGCTTGATGAATGCCCAAGGCTCCGATCAGCACCGTGGGCATATTGTTCATGACCGCTGAAAGCATCGCGCTGATGATGCCTGTTCCCAGCGCCGCTGCCATCACTCCGTGCTGCCCGACCGATTCCAGCGCATGCGCCAGCAGCAACGTGAGTCCAGCGTTGCGCAAGCCGTAGACCACCAGGTACATCCCCAGGCTGAACAGCACAATCTGCCAAGGCGCTCCCTTCACGATCTTCCACACGTCGATACGCGCACCCCGTCCGCTGCGCCACCAGCGCCCAGCCAGCGCCAGCATCAGGGCTGCAGCGATGCCCGTAACAAAAGACACCGGCACGGCGTAGGCGGCTGTGGCGAAATAGGCCACGAGCAGTAACCCGAGCACGGGGAAGGCCCAACGGAAGACCAGCGGATCCCTGATCGCGCTGCTTGGCGCATCGAGCAATGCGATCTCGTAGTGCCGAGGAATGTCGCGCCTGAAATAGACAGACAAAATCAGCAGGGTTGCCGCAAGCGCCACGGCGTCCACCGGCACCATCACGCTGGCGTAGCGGTCGAAGGGCAGCTGGAAATACCCGGCGCTGACTATATTGACCAAATTGGAAATCACCAGCGGCAATGAGGTGGTATCAGCGACAAACCCCGTCGCCATGACGAAGGCCAGCGCCGCCTTGGGCGAGAAGCCCAGCGCCAACAACATGGCCAACACGATGGGCGTGAGGATCAGCGCTGCGCCATCGTTGGCAAAGAAGGCCGCAATCACCGCGCCGAGCAGGACGATGAGGGGAAAGAGAAGCCGTCCGCGGCCCCCACCCCAGCGCGCCACGTGCAGTGCGGCCCAGTGGAAAAAACCAGCCTCATCGAGCAGCAAGGAAATGATGATGAGTCCAACGAAGGTGAACGTGGCATCCCACACGATGTGCCACACCACCGGAATGTCGTTCCACTGAATGACACCTGCAGCCAGTGCCACGGCCGCACCGCCGAGTGCACTCCAGCCGATGCCCAGACCACGGGGTTGCCAGATGACGAATACAAGGGTGGCGATGAAAATCAGGAGTGCAAGGAGCATGCGTTGGGCGTCGGAAGAGATTTTGTCGGCAAGCTGCAGCGATGGGCGAAAGGGAAAAACCAGTCAGGAGCTGGCGACCCGTGCCATGGGGGCCGATCGGCTCCGAAGCCACATGAGCCTGAGTGGCGGCGCCACGTCGCGTGTCAGATTGAGTCTGTCGCGCTCCGTGCGTCTTCTTGCTGCTCGACCGGCATCTGGCCAATCTTCGCGATCTCGCGCTTGATGGCCGCCGCGTCCAGCTTGTCGAGCGGCAGCGCGACGAAACTCTGCACCCGGTTGCGAATTTGACGAAACACCTGAGCGAAGGCTCGCCGCTTGTCCGCATCAGTGCCCTGCGCGGCAGCAGGGTCTTCGAAGCCCCATTGCGCCGTCATCGGATGGCCAGGCCAGATTGGACACATCTCCCCAGCAGCCTTGTCGCAAACGGTGAAGACGAAGTCCATGTGCGGCGCGCCCGGCGCGGCAAACTCGTCCCAGCTCTTGCTGCGCAGCGTTTCGGTGGGATAGCCGATGGCGCGCAGTTGCTCGATTGCGTAGGGGTTCACGGTCCCACCGGGGTGACTACCCGCGCTGAACGCGCAAAACCGCCCCTTGCCCAGCGTGTTGATGAGCGCTTCGCCCAGGATCGAGCGGGCCGAATTGCCTGTGCACAGCACCAGGACGTTATAGGTCTTATCCATGGTTGCCTATCGTCTTGGCCTGGATGCGGTAAACAAACTCAACAGCAACTGCGGCCAGCCTTGCCTGAGGCAGAGACGCTGCAGCAAGCATCTGCCCTCGTCGTCTTGGCATCGGCAGCAGGCACGCAGCACGCATGCTCGTCCGCACCGTCATTGAACATCGGGATCGTGTCAAGCGTGTGATAGGTTTCCCAGGCAATGCCCACCGGGTCGTGGGCCCAGTATTTATCGGAGCGCGCATAGCAGCAGGCGGCGCCTGGCTCCGCAACGTAGTCCGCGTCCATGCTTTCCAAACGCTTCTGCATCTCATGCAATTCGTCGTCGGACTCCACCTGCACGCCTAAATGGTTGAGCCCGGGCGCGGCGCCGCGTTGCGAGATGGCGAAGTTCACCCGCGGGTCATCCATCATCCACTTGGCGTAGTCCGGCTTGTGCACCGTGGGGCCAGCGCCGAACAAGCCGGAATAAAAGCGAACGGCATCGTCCAGCGCAGGCACGCTGATATGCACGTGAAAGCGCTTCATGATCGTCAATCCTCCAATGTGGTTGACACCGCTTGCGCTGCGGCGCACGGCGCCTGGCGCACGGTGTTGCAGGGGTTGCCACCGCAACAGTTGTCGGTCAGGAATGCCAGCAGGGCGTTCATGGCGCCAAACTGCGCCACATAGATGACGAACCGCCCTGCCTGCCGCGACGACACCAGCGCGGCGTGGTTCAGTTCCTTGAGGTGAAAGGACAGCGAGGAGGGCACGATGCCCGTGGCCTCGCTGATTTGTCCTGCCGCCATTCCGGCGGGCCCGGCCTGCACCAAGGTGCGAAAGACGCGCAGACGGGATTCATGGGCCAGTGCAGCGAGAGCCGAAAGCGCTTGTTGTGTTTCCATGATTCGATAATACTCGAAAAATTGAAGGAAGCCTGGCTCAATTTCGAAAGACGCCATGGCTCGTCGTGGCTCAGGGCGCCGGCTTGGCTTACCCTTTGAGGCGCCGTGCTCGCACAAGCCTTGGCCATAAATACCCATACACGAAGGCGTTGACCAGCACAACGCCAATTCCCAGCCCGATTTGCATCCGGCGGGAGAGACCATCCGGGTAGATCATTGCGAAGAGGTAGTGCGCGAGAAAGCCGCCCTGGTAACCAGCGACACCAGTGGCCACGCGCAACCAGTCCTCAAGGAATGTCAGTGGGCAAATCCATCCATTGATTTCAACAACCGCGCCCCATGCTGCTGCGGCGAGGTGCCAGCCGAGCAACTTTCGGAATCGCATCGCCAACAAACCGCCGCCTACGACGAACAGGACGAAAGCACCGTGAAACAGCAAAAGCGCGTCGAGGGCGAAGGCAACCATCATGGCAAGTACGCATTGCGTGCCGCTAGAGCAGAACCAAGGAGATTCGACATGAGCCTAATCGCTCGCCCGAAATAATCAAATGGATTGTCGCGATAGGTCCCGACTCAGTCCGGTCCGAGCGCCACGCGGCCCATCAGCCGTAGCCGACTGAGCATGTCCAAACGACCACTGTCGCATCTGCTTTCGTGTGGTTCGAAGGCACCATCAGGCCCTGCCCCGGGCCGATCCCCGGGGCCGATTGATCTCCGCGCCAACTGCGGACGATTGCAGCCACGCGATCAAAAGAAAGTCACGATCGCATCGACCACGCGATAGTCATCGTCGACGATTGGCATCCATCGCCACTTGTCGAAGGTTGTACACGGGTGTGACAACCCAAGAACAATGCGATCCCCAACGGCTAAAGATCGCATGTCGCCGCGAAGGTAGGCGTGCTGATCATTCATTCCGCTGACTTGCCACCCTTTCGGCGCCTCGACGCGCAGGGCCTTGCCACGTGCATAGGTGGCAAGTGGTAGGGGCCACCCCATGTCGAAGGATATGTCTCGTTTGCCGACTGCGAGAATCGCCAGGTCCGGCTCGGGGATCGACTGCACCGTGGTCCATACCTCCATTGCTGCCTTCAATCCAAGGCCCTCTGAGCAACCAAGGCGGCGGTCAACGGCCGAAACAAAACGCCTGTAATGGCCTTGATCATGGGTGATATAGCAGCCGGAGCGCAAAATTCCCGTCACTGGACGCGACAGACGTTGCCGTAGCGCGGGAACCACCAGATCGAAGATCCCCGAGCCACCAGCGGACAGGATGACTGTGGTGCTGTCAAAGAGGTTCTCTCGATCGGCGAGCACCGCCACGTCGGACACCACTCGCATGAGATCCTGGGCAAACGCACGATCGTGGCCGTCCTCCCCCGTAGCGCCCAGCCCCTCGTAACACTCGATGCCGACGAGTCGTACGCACGAACTGCTTCTGGCCTGGCGGGCCAACGCCATCGCCGCCTCTTCGGTCCTGCAGCCGGTGCGTCCGCCGGCATACCCAATTTCCAAAAGCACATCGAACGGATGGTCCTCATCCACTGCCTCGATCAGATCGATCTGTTCCGTCGAGTCGATCAGGAACAGGATCTGAAGATTCGGGTTTTCGCGCTTGAGGTGGACTATTGCCCGCAAGTCAATGGATGTGATGACCTCATTGGCGATTAACACATGCAGAGCTCCCGCAGCAATGGCGACCTGAAGCTGCTGGACCGTGGCCACGGTGATCCCCCATGCGCCGCCCGCCAGTTGGCGTTGAAAGAGCTGCGGCGACATCGTTGTCTTGCCATGAGGCGCCAAGGCAATCGCGTTCTCAGCGCAGTACCGCTGCATCCAGCGGATGTTGTGGTCGAGTTCGCGCTGCTTGATCACGGCCAACGGAAGTGGCAGATTGCCAGCGAGCACGTCCCAACCTTGCATGCCGATTTCCGAGCGCCTGAGCACTGGCGAAGCGTGCGGATATCCCTTCATACCTGGGTGCAGGATGGGATCAAGCCAAGATTGAGGCAGATCGACGCGAGCGGGCATTGGGGTTTCCTTGGTGCACGGGGTGACGGCCGTCCTGCCCCGGCCGCTGTCCCGGCCTGATGCAAAACGTGCGATTGCTTTGGCGCCTGCCCTCAAACGTTTCGAGCGGCGGCCCGGCGATCCACAAGTCACGCCTTCAGCACGCACTTTTCGTACAGACCCAACATGCGCTCTGACGGGTCGTACTTCGCCTTCAGCGCTTCATATTGTTGCATCGCATAAGCACTCGCAAATTCTTCCCGAGTGAAGTAACTTTCGGAGTAGAGAGACTTGATGCCGCCAAGCCGTACCACCTCACGCTCCACCAAGCGGTTGAAATAACCGGGCTCATGGGCCTGCCTACTTTGCACCACATCCCAGAAGCCGAAGTTCACATGCCGGGTGTCGGCTGTCAACGGGAATAGGGTGAACGGCGACTGCGGCAGGGGGGCGCGCACAGGGCATATCCAGATCGGCAGAATGCCGATCTCACGGAACAAAAAGGCCAGGAATTCCGGCGCATGCGCCACCGGAATATCGACGTCCTGGATGACGGACTCGGTATGCAGGCCACGCAGACGAGCCAACCGGCGCGTCAGGCCCCAGCGGGCATTCCAGCGCATGATCCGCGTGTAGGTTCGCGAATTGAGCCGTGACGGTCCGAGCAGAAAACGTACAAGCCGATTCTGCGCATGCACGCTCTTCGAACACCAGAACCAGTCAGTATCCCAACGCCAGATGTAGTCCTGCACACGCATGTAGTCCACCGACCTTTCCAGCAGGGATCGGTAGTAGACATGCTGGTAGGTGTAGTCGCTGAGCCAGGGGGCAGAATCGACGAAACAGCCGGCGTTGAGAATCTGCTGCTTTGGCCCGAAGACCACCCCGTCGACAAAGTCGGCGTCGCCCTGGCAGCGCGCGTCCAGGGCGCGAAAAAAAGAGACCGAATCCTCGTGCGGCACATGCTCCACTTTGACAAATGGCTTGACCGGCAGCGTGCGCACGCGCAGCCGCAGCGCATAGCCCAGCGTTCCATAGGAGTTGGGAAAGCCGTAGAAAAGATCACGATACTCGTTGTCCGGCCGGCAGGTCACGATGTCGCCCCCGGGTAGCAGTACGTCCAACTCCAGCAGCGTGTCATGCACAAGACCCCACCGATGTGATGTGGCTTCGATCCCGACACCCGCCGCTGCGCCTCCGACGGTAATGGTCTTGAGTTGTGGCACGACGGCCGGCATGACCCCAAGCTTCAATGTCTGAGCCACCAGCGCCTCGTACGTTGTCAAGCCCTCAACGTCAACCCAGTTCTGCTCAGTGTCGATCTTTAAAACATGACAAAAGTCGCTCAGGTCGAGCTTATGCTTGGCTCCCTCGTTTCGATCGCGAAACAAGTTGGAACTCGTCTTGCCCAGACCGAGCGGTGCTGCGCCGACTGCGCTGAGCGCACGCAACCGTGTGGCCAGTGCAACTTGGCGCGCAGCGTACCCAGATGCATCAGCGACCATAGAGATGCGCCCGGCTCATCGGGTAGTTGACCCGGGTGATGTTCCCCTTGCTGAAGACGATCTGAAACAAGTGTGTGTAGCCTGCGGATGAACGGAACATTTCGGCGCAGCCCCGCAGATAAACGCGCCACACCCTATAGAACCGCTCGTCAAAGCGCTGCGGGTCAAGCGCCTGGATCACGGCCCACTGTTTTTCAAATCTCTCGGCCCACACGTCCAGCGTCAAGGCGTAGTGGCGCCGCAAATTCTCGACATCTACCACCTCCAGCCCGCAACGCTCCATCGCCACGATCACTTCCGAGAGTGCCGGGATCCAGCCACCGGGGAAGACGTGTTTGCGAATGAACAGATCCGTCTCGCGTTGGCCGATATGGCCGATGAAATGCAGCATGCCAAGCCCGCCGGGCTTCAGAAAGTCCGCATGGGCGCGAACGACTTCGCTCAGTTGGTCACGCCCCGCATGCTCGAGCACGCCAATCGACACCACCTTGTCGTACTGCGCATCAACATCGCGAAAATCGGCCTCACGCACCTTGATCCTGTCCGTGAGGCCCCGGCGCGTGATTTCATCGCGCAGCCAATCAACCTGCTCGGTGGTGGTGTTAAGACCGGTGCCCAAAACACCAAGCGTCTCCCACGCCCGGAACAGAAAACCCCCGAAGCCACAACCAATGTCGATACAGCGTTCTCCGCGCGCCAACTGGATCTTGTGGCAGACATGGTCGATCTTGGCGTGCTGTGCCTGCTCCAGGGTCTGGGTCCCTTCAGGCCAATAGCCACACGTGTACATCATCAGGGGATCGTCAAGCCAGAGGCGATAGAACCCGGCCCCCAGGCCATAGTGTGCACGGGCATTGGCTTTGGCCTGGCTTGGGCTACGATTGGAATTGCGCAATTCATGAATGCTGTTTTCGGCCGTGATCAGCGTCTTTGGCATATCCAGACCGCTGAGCATGCCGGCTGCCAGCGCCGCACCGAGATCGCCCTCGACATCCAGGCTCTGGTCGAAATAGGATTCCAGCAAACCCAGATGCCCGCGCGAAAATGCCTGCAGCAGCGCAGCGTCCGTGCGAAACAACACCCTGAACACCGGCTCGCCCGGGCCAGTCCGGTAGGGTTTGCCATCCGGAAGTTGGATGGCAAACGACATGCCACAACGCGCTTGCAGCGAGTCGATCAGCTTTTGTACCGGGAAAAGCATGCCCCCTCCTTGTGTCGGACCACTCAGGCGGTAGTGCGGACTGCTCCATATCCTGGCGTCGCATCGCGTCAGCTTGGCAAATTGGGGCGGTACTCCCGCACTCGTAGGCTCTTCCTGACAAATAGGCGGACCAATTGCAGAGCCCCTACGCCTCATCCCCCAAGGTGCTGGCCGCTTCAGCTTAAGCTACACCAACGGGCAACTCCCTTCCGTGTGGAATTTAAAGAGCAACGCAATGACAAGGGCGCGCCACTCACGAAAAGCTGCCCGAGTCTTGCGATCCGATCTTGTAGCGTTTGAGTTTTTCCCAAAGGGTTTTGCGGCTGATCCCCAATCTGTCAGCCGTCTTCATCATCTGGCCGCTGTTCTGAGAGACGCATTGCTTGAGGTAATCGCGTTCGATTCGCGCGAGATATTGCTCCAAGGGTTCAGGGTCCGAATTCGCCCCCAAGCCTTGCCCTGGCGTACCTCTCGAGCAGGGCAGCCCGGCTCGCTCCCAGCGCACCCAGCAATCGGGCGAGAAATGGTAGGCCCGATCCAGAGTGGCGAAGAGCTCTCGCACGTTACCCTCCCACGCCTGTAGCTTGGCCCAGCCAATGAATTGGCTGTCAAGACGCTTGGACTGACCCATCTTCGCGTTGAGCGCGTCGACGTGCCGCTGTGCCAGCCATGCAATATCCTGCTCCCGCTCGCGCAGGGGGGGCAGGTGAATGGGAACACCGCTGATTCGAAAAAAGAGATCATGCCTGAACTTCCCGGATTCGACGAGTTTGTCCAGAGGCTTGTGCGTGGCGCAAATCAATCGCACGGCAACCTGAATCGTCTTCTCGCTGCCCACTCTCCTGATCTGCCCGTCTTGCAACACACGCAGCAACTTTGCTTGAACATTGACGGGCATATCGCCGATTTCGTCGAGGAATAGGATGCCCCCGTTCGCTTGCTCGAACACGCCCACGTGACGTTTGCACGCGCCGGTGAATGCGCCCGGCTCATGACCAAAAAGCTCTGACTCAAGAAGACCCTCACTGATGGCCGCGCAGTTGATGGCCACGAATGGCGGGCTCGCCTTGGCCGCGCGGCCATTGCATATGCGGGTATGGATGTACTGCGCAACGATTTCTTTGCCCGTACCGGATTCTCCCTGAATCAAGATCGGCAAATCGAGTGTGGAGATGCGATCGATGAGTTGCTCCAATGCGCGCGAAACGGGGGATACCCCGAACCAGGCATCCGACGAAGCATCATCAAACGGCAACCACTCGTGAATCCGTTGCATCAACAGATCGACGTCAAATGGCTTCTGAATGTAGTCCCAGGCGCCGTCGCGAACCAGACGCACCGCCTGGGCAACTGAACCGTAACCGGTCATGAACACGACGGGAGGACAGCAACCGCCATAGCGCTGCGTCATGGCGGCGAGCAATGACTCACCGTCGCCATCAGGTAGGCAAATGTCGCTCAGGACCAAGGGATAAAGCTTGCCATCAAGTGCACGGCGTGCTTGATCGAGGTCACGGACCCACTCAACGGGGTAGTGTTCCAGTTTGAGTCGTTCCAGCAGGGATTCCCCCATAATGGGATCGTCCTCCACAAGCAATATGCGCTGGTCGTACACGGCAATCTCCTCGGGACTCGTAGTCGCGCCGCTCTGATGGCAGCATGCGTCAAATGTAATGCCGCTTGGCATCAGGCACGTAGGGGGATTTCGATAAGGGCTGTCGTCCAGCCATCCGCGTGCGTCAGCACCAGCCTGCCACCAATGTCGGAAAGAAGCCTGCGACTTTCCCACAATCCGAACCCAACTCCTCCTAGGGGCATGCTTGGCGTGCCAATGCTCGACATCATGGCGGCTGGCGGTGCTTCACCAGCGTTGCACACGGCGATGCGCAAGAGTCCCGCCGCGGCTGTATCGGCTTGGAGGATTAATGTGCCTCCGGGGTGTGCTGCGCGGCAAGCGTTGAGCAGGATGTTCAAGGTTGCTTGGCGCACCGGGCCAGCGGCTACGGGAATACTGTTGGGGATGTCGATCCGGGTTTGCAGCCCAACCCTACGCTCACGCTGGCAAGGAGTCATGAGTTCGGCCAGATCACGAAAATCCTGCTGACTCAGGTCGCGCTCCGCGGGACGCGTTTGTGCCAGAAGTGCCTGTGCGATCGTACGCAGTTGTTCCAACCCCCGGTCGAGAAGGTCGAGGGTCCGGCCGGTGGTTTCATCAAAGGTTCCAAATCGCGTGGCCGTCCTCAACGCATTGATCATGCCGCCCAACGGATTGTTGATCTCATGGGCAGTGGCGGCAGCCAAGGTGCCGACGGCGGCAAGCTTTTCGGCTTGCCGCGCCACATCAACTTGTTCCAGCAACCGCGTAAATGCGCCAGCCAAAGCGCCAACTTCATCGGATCTGACGGACAGCTCGGTGCCCACACGCCGTGCCCGTGAACCGTCCAGGTCCATGGACCGCCGCAGCTCCCCCAGTGGACGGAGCATGCGCCTGCTCAGCATCCAGACGACGGGCACAAATACAGCGACGGCCAGTGCGGTGATGGCCGCAATCCACCACAGCATGGATAACAAACGAGATTGATACAAGGCATCACTGACAGCGTAAACCAGCGTACCAACGCCAGGGCCTGTGCCACTGCGTAGCGCGCTGACGTACAGGCGCCAGCGACCACTTTGAATGGGCGGAGACAGCCCTGGATGAACGCTGCCGACCGGGCTCTCAGGCGCCGAAAGCCTAAGGGTCCCCGCAGTCCATAGGGGAGTCCAGTTTGGCAGGCGCGCCGTTGGGAATGCTCGCGGGTCCGAACTGGCGAAAACCTGCCCATTGGCTCCTAGCACTACCGCCAGAGCCGCCCCGTGTTGTTGCCCAACGTCTGCCTTGGTCACGGAGGTAAGGGCCTCATACACGGCCCAGACGTTGTCCTGCTGAATCAGTGTCGGCAGGCTCTTGTTCCAAGACGACATGGCCTGGAAAGCGCCTGAGTCAACATCTTCAATAAGGTAGCGCTGAGTCAATAACCCCAAGCCTGCAGCCATCAACAGCGCCGTCAACACCACCAGCGTTGCCGCGACGAGGGGCAGCCGGAGCAAAAGGGAATTGCGCAGACTCGGGCGTGCCGTACTCATGCCGTTTCGTAAATTGCCCCAACGGGAATCGGGGCATGCGTCCCATCCAGAATCTCGCTCAACTCTTGAATCCCGGAAAACCAGCCTTCCTGCGGCAAAAGGAAAGTTTGCAAGTCCAGAACTTCGAGCAACCGCCGTCCTTCCACGAAACTTTGCGCATCGAGCAAAGCGTGTTGCAGGTGCGCGTGAAGGGTCGGCTCAAGGTTTTTGCGTGTGACGATCGGTGGAAAACCGTAGCGCTTCGACTTCGCCACGATCCGGGTCTTGAGTGCCGACGGCGATCGCTTCTGATGAAGGATTTCCCAGATATAGCCATCAACCGTTCCCGAATCGGCCAGTCCACTGCCTACAGCCTCGACCACTTTATGGAGTGAGTACGTATAAAAGGTGCCCCTGAAAAAGCTCTGTGGGGTTTGCCCCATTCCCCGCAGGGCGACCACAGGTACGAGATAACCCGAATTGGACAATGGGTCATCGAATGCAAAGACATCACCCTTCAGATCAGCAAGCGAATGGGCCTGGGTTCTCCCTGCCGAGGTGATCAGATAGCTCTGGTACCAGGGCTGGCCATGCCAGCCCGGCTGGGCGCATAGCCTGACGAACCCCTTGGCAACGACGTAGGGAAATCCACAGATCCACGCGGCCTCCATTTCATCCGAGCGCAAAGCTTCGAGGGATTCCTGATAGCTCGACTTCTGGATGATCTGCACCGGCATGCCCAACCGGGACTGTAAAAAATCCTGCCATAGATGAATTGCCCCATCGTGCAGAAAAACATCCGTCACCCCAAACCGGAACGCCTTGACGCCTATCGCGCGATTGACTTGCGCCAATGCCCGAGACGCGCCAGCAAGCCCCAACATCGCAATCAGTGCTCTCCGATCCATGACTGAACTCCGACGTTACGAACGAGAAACACTTCGACCGACGCGCGTTACGCATTCGTAACGCGCAATTCGCCTTGGACGCGCCGCTTCGCGCGAAATGGCGCCTAGGTTGTTGATTTATCGACTTTGACGCTCCACGACCCGCCTCGGCATGGGGCTTGCGTAGGTTAGGGGCGATTGTGCAATTCCCAACCCAGAGGAGACATCATGACCGAAAGACTTTCGCGCCGCATATTCTTGAAAGTTGCCGGAACGAGCGTAGCAGGCGTGGGTGCGGCCGTCACTCCGGTCGGCTCCGCAATGGCCGCCGGCAATAGCCAAGCTGCCGCGCAGGCCGCGGCTGGCGCCGCGGTGTTGCCCTACCCCAAAACTTCCGTGGGCAAAGCCGGGGCCATGCAGGCCAACACCCCCGTCTCATTCAACTACCCCGATGCCGATTCCCCATGCGTGGCCATCAAAATGGGGGAGCGCGTAGCGGGGGGCGTCGGTCCGGATGGCGACATCGTGGCCTACAGCAACCTGTGCACCCACATGGGCTGCCCGTTGATGTACGACCCGGCCACGAAAAGCTTCAAGTGCCCGTGCCACTACAGCATGTTCGACCCCGAGAAGTCCGGCCAGATGATCTGCGGCCAAGCCACGCAGGATCTGCCCCAAATCCAACTCAGCTATGACCCGACGTCCGACTCAGTGCACGCCGTGGCCGTCAATGGCCTGATCTACGGCCGCCAAGCCAACGTCCTGTAAGCCGCCCCCCCTCAGAGGAGACAAACACCATGTCGCAATTCAAGGATCGTGTCGCGCTGCCGCCTGTCGACGCGCAGAAAACAAATCTCACGTGCCAGTTCTGCATCGTCGGCTGCGGTTATCACGCGTACAAGTGGGATGCTGAACGCGAGGGCGGTCGCGCTCCCAATCAGAACGCGCTCGGGCAGGACTTTCGCAAGCAGCTCCCACCTTTCGCCGCAACCATGACCCCGGCGATGACGAACGTGCTCACGGACAAAAACGGCAAGCGCTACAACGTCATGATCGTGCCCGACAAGGCCTGTGTGGTGAACCAAGGGCTTAGCTCCACACGCGGAGGCAAGATGGCTTCCTACTTCTACAACGCCGATGGCATCACGCGCGAGCGCCTTCTTCACCCTCGCATGTACCAGGGCGGGCAATGGCTGGATACGTCCTGGGACTATGCCCTGCAGGTGTATGGCGGCATGGTCAAGAAAATCCTCGACAAGGATGGACCCGACGCCATCGCCGTGGCGATGTTCGATCATGGTGGCTCCGGTGGCGGGTTCGAGAACACGTGGGGCACTGGCAAACTCATCTTCTCAGCGATCCAGACACCGACGGTACGCATCCACAACCGTCCAGCCTATAACTCCGAATGCCACGGCAATCGCGACATGGGCATTTTCGAGTTGAACAACAGCTACGAAGACGCCGAACTCGCCGATGTGATCTGGTCGAACGGCAACAACCCATACGAGAACCAGTCGAATTACTTTCTCGTGCACTGGCTTCCCAACCTGCAAGGGGCGACTGTGGACAAGAAAAAGAAAATGTTTCCCGACGAGCCTGTGGCTGCTGGGAAGTTCATTTTTGTCGATCCACGGCGTACACCATCGATTTCGATTTCCGAGTCGGTCGCCAAAGACCAGGTGCTGCATTTGGCCATCAATCCGGGCACGGATGGCGCCTTGTGGAACGGCCTTCTGACCTACATCGTGGACCAGGGCTGGATCGACAAGGATTTCATTGCCAACCACACGGAAGGCTTCGAAGCGGCAGTGAACGCGAACAAGATGTCCCTTGATGAATGCAGCCGAATTACAGGACTACCCGTGGCGCAAATCAAGCAGGCGGCCGAATGGAGCTACAAGCCCAAGGCTCCGGGTAAGTTGCCCCGCGCCATGCACGCGTTCGAGAAGGGCATCATCTGGGGCAACAACAACTACGTGACTGAGCAGGCGATGGGTGCCGTGGTGGTGGCCACCCATAACGTGGGCCGCCGTGGCGCGGGATGGGTGCGCATGGGCGGCCATCAGGAAGGCTATTGCCGACCAGGTTATCCAGAGCCCGCCCATCGCTACCCCGCAGCGAATTTCCCCATTCCCATGCACGACAAATTGATCGAGGTCGACGATTACCTGATCAATGGCAAGGGCAAAATGATGACCTATTGGGCCTGCAATAGTTTCCAGACGACCAACAACGCGCAGGCCCTGCGCGATGCCGTCATTCGCCGCAGCCAGATCGTCCGCCAAGCTATGGCCAAGGCTCATGGGGCAACGCCCAAAGAGATGGTGGATGTGATTTACGCTGCCACGCAAAAGGGCGGTTTGTTTGTCGGCATGATGAACATCTACCCGACCATGCTTGCCGAGGCAGCGCATGTCATGTTCCCCGCGGCCGTCTCAGGCGAGATGAACTTGACCTCAATGAACGGCGAGCGGCGCATGCGCCTGTCTGAGAAATTTATCGATCCCCCAGGCGAAGCCCTGCCCGATTGCTTGATCGCGGCAAGGATCGCGAACACCGTGCGTGTGATGTACGAGGGAGAGGGCAACGCAAAAATGGCCAAGCGGTTCGAGGGCTTCCAATGGAGCACCGAAGAGGACGCTTTCAACGATGGTTTCCGTCGAGCCGGTCAACCCGGAGTGGGCGAAATCGACAGCCAAGGCGGCAAAACCGGCTATATGGCGACTTACCCGCTGCTGAGCAAGGCGGCCAATAATGGCGTTCAACTGCCGGTGAAGAAGGTTGACGGCGACAAGCTCATCGGTACCGAGATGTTGTACGTGGACGGCAAGTTCGACACGCCCAATGGCAAGGCCAAGGTATTTCCGGCCAAATGGGCAGGCATGCTCAAGCCGGCCGCCGATCTCAAGGCCAAGTACACGTATTGGATCAACAACGGACGCCTCAACGAGGTCTGGCAGTCTTGGTTCAACAACGAGTTCGATTCCTTCATCACTGATCGCTATCCAGTGGCCATCATCCAGATGAACCCCGGTGACATGAAGGCATTGGGCATCCAGGCCACGGATATCGTCGAGGTTTACAACGACTATGGCACGACCACCGCCATGGCATACCCCGAACCCTCGCTCAAGCAGCATGAAACTTTTATGGTATTCGGCGCACCCAAGGGTGTTCAGGGTTCAGTGACCAGCACGGCGACCGATGCGCATTTCCTGCCTTATTACAAGGGGGCGTGGGGCAACATACGTCGCATCGGGTCCATGCCTGACTGGAAGCGCAAGGTTTCCACCAAGAGCCGGATGTACGGCACTTGACGAATTGAGCGTTTTCCCGGGGCCAGCGGCGGCTCCGGGAACGGCCGCGCGGTTGCTGGCGCGGCGACTCCTTGGGCTCCCCGTCGGAGCTCATCTTTTGAGATCCAAGACTGCACAGCACACATCCGAGACCAACGATGAAGAAGCCCCCTGCGCTCGCCCTACTTTGCTTTGAGCTTTCGCATTTCAGGCTTGGCCCGCCTCTGACGTGATGGCTCTTGCCAAACACAAGAACTGCTGGCCTGCCATGCCGTAGGCGCGAAGACCGTCAGCCGCGCATACAGAATTGCTGCGCAGAAATATGCGGGTGAACCGGGTGCCGAACAGATGCTCGTTATAGACACGGCACGATTTATCCGTGAACTTTAATGTGCCTGTGGTGTCTTACTACAGATGGAAAAAGAAGACGCCCGCAAGCAGTCGCGAGAAGTACTGCACGAGAGACGAAAACAAGTCATCCGCATGCACCGCAAAGGGATGCCAGTGATGCAGATTGTTGAGCACAGCGGTCTCAGTTGGTATGCCGTGAACGCTGCGCTGACCGCGTATTCGACTGCGGGGGCAGCGGCACTCAAGCCTGCTGCACGTGGCAAGAAACCAGGCAGTGGACGCATGCTGAGCGAATCGCAAGAGAACGCGGTTCGGCAACTCATCTGCGACAAGCGCCCTGAACAACTGAAGATGGAATTTGCGCTATGGAACCGGGCTGCGGTCATGCAGTTGGTTGAACGCGAATGCGGCATCAAGTTGTCGGTGCGCGGCGTTGGCAACTACCTCAAGCGCTGGGGATTCACGCCGCAAAAGCCGATCAAGAAGGCGTATGAGCAGCGTCCAGAAGCCGTACAAGCCTGGCTGGACGATGAATACCCGGCCATCGAACAACGCGCCAAGTCCGAGGGTGCCGAGATTCACTGGGGCGACGAAACCGCGGTCGTGAATACCGACGTGCGTGGCCGCTGCTACGCACCGGCGGGCAAAACACCGGTGACCTTTGCGGTCGGTGGCACACGCCAGAAACTGTCGATGATCGCCACCGTCACCAACCAGGGCACGACACGCTGGATGATCATTGACGAGGCGTTCAACGCAGACAAGCTGATTGAGTTTCTGGGTGCACTGATCCAGGACGCCGGCAAGAAAGTGTTCCTGATTCTCGACAACCTGCGCGTCCATCACAGCAAGCCGGTCAAGGCCTGGGTTGAGAGGCGTCAAGACAAGATCGAGTTGTTCTATCTGCCCAGCTATAGCCCTGAGCTCAACCCGGAAGAACGGCTCAATGCCGATTTGAAACAGGCTCCTTATACGAAGGTGCCGGTACGCACCAAGGCCAAATTGAAAACCGCCGCAACAGAGCACATGCAGACGTTGGAGAAATCACCCGCGCGGGTGAGAAAGTTCTTCCAGGATGCACGCGTTAAATATGCAGCATGATTCACGGATAAATCAGGCCGGATCAATAGTGTTCTGCCGTTCGAGGAACAGGTGTGAGCAACTCCACTGCCCTCTCCCCGAGGAAAAGACATGCCCACGTTAGACACTCTGTCCAATGTTTCAGATCCAAAACACGAGGATTAGTCTATGGGCTGACACCAGAAGAGTTCCAGCGAGAAGCCAATACGAAT
The DNA here is from genome assembly GCF_000733775.1 of Thiomonas sp. FB-Cd. Lineage (NCBI taxonomy): Bacteria > Pseudomonadati > Pseudomonadota > Betaproteobacteria > Burkholderiales > Thiomonas > Thiomonas sp. FB-Cd. Next base: position 256,736 of record NZ_JPOE01000005.1, read on the forward strand.
CCGGTCTTGCGCGCCCTGATTGGTTATCGCAAATCGGGCCACAGGACCGTGCGCGTGAATGCAGCGGGGCAGGCCCGTTGCCGTTCCTTTCCTGCCTAAATACCAGGATTTAAATACCAGGATTTCGCCGCGCAACTGATGAACGAGGCCAACGCACGGTGCTGCCACCGGGTCACCCCATCTCACACCGGGACCGACTGAGTCCATTGAGATGATGATCTTTTATGCCCAAAACACCGATGAACTATGTAGCCATTGCTGGCCTTCGAGGAATTTGGCCTTGCGGTGACCCGATTCTCAGCAATCCCAGGATGAATAACGCAATGGACCCACTCGACACGACTGCTTGGACGCTTGAACTGCTTCGCAAGCGGCAGCAGGTCTCTCCGAAGCGCTTAACAGCTCCGGGGCCCTCGCCGTCGCAGATCCGCCAATTGTTCGACGCCGCGGCGCAGGCACCTGATCATGGCCTGATTCTGCCGTGGCGTTTCGTCCAATTCTCTGACGCCGCACGTGCAGATCTGGGAGAAGCGTTTGCCGCAGCATTGGTGGAGCGTGATCCGGTGGCGTCCGCCCAACAATTGCAGGATGCGCGCGACAAGGCACAGCGCGCGCCGTTCGTGGCCGTGGCCATCGTGCGAACGCATGACGATCATCTGGAGATTCCACCTGGCGAACGGATCGTTTCGCTCGGATGCGCACTGCAAAACATCCTTCTTGCCGCGTGCGCGCAAGGGTTTGGGGCAGGGCTCGTCAGCGGACAGGCGATGGATTCCCACGCGTTGCGCCGCTTGCTCACTCTTGCGCACGGTGAGCAAGCAATCTGCTTCATCACAATTGGCACGATCAAGACATCCAAGGCGGCACGGGTTCGGCCGGATCCTGACGCGTTTGTCACCGTGCTATAAATCACTTGCAATATCGTCGGCAATACACGTGCCAAGCAAATCGACGACGAACTATCAAGGGATACGTTGACTTGGTGCGTCAGGCGCGCTGCCTTCATCTTTCTCGCAGAAGGTCCCACGCGTGGATTGCGGCCGGAATGAAGAACGACCTTGGAGGGGGGTGACACACGCACCTACCATACTCCCGGAAGGCAATAGGTCGCTCGATCAGAATCGGAGGCTCAAGCATGGCATTGAGTAGCGTGACGTCGGACATCGTGACAACATGGAGCGCCTTATCGTTCGATGGGACTTGCCCTGACGCCCAAAAACATGTGCAGTGACCGCGCGGCTAAATCGCCCATGGGTTTAACCATGACCGCCGATCACAACCGATGACGCTGGCGCACACCATCGCCTCGCGCACGGATCCGCCGAAACGCTGTTGCCGATGGATGCCCACGGCGCGGCAAATGGTTCGCGCCGCTACTTACTCCACCTGAATCGGAATATGCTTCGGTGGCGCGATGAACGGCCTCGGCAGCATAGGTGGAAACGCTTCGCACACAGTATCGAACAAATCGCGCAGCATGGCACCGAGCTGTGAAATGTAGGGACTTTGCGCCTGCACCAGAAGGTTCACGAAGGTTTGAGCCCAGGGCTGGAGATGTTCACCAAGGAACTCGGCCAGCACCGCGCGGTCCGCCTCACTGTCCTGTGCGGCGTCAAGCAAGAGAGCTAAATAGGCTAACAGCGTGCCTACATGGTCAAGCGGCCGGTTGGCGGACGCCAAGATCGAGTCGGCGGGAAGCAGAGACGCGTCAAATCCAGCGGCGTCATACCACTGCATCAGTGCGTCGCCGCCATCATATCTCGGCGTCGGAAAGTGCCAGTATTCAGCGGCTTCCTGCGCTTGGCTCAGCACATGGGCGAAGGGCGGCAGAAAACATCCCGATTGCGGGATGCACAGGTAATCGTAAAAATCCTGTCGTGCGCTGCCCAACTCCAGCGGCTTATGCGACTCGCGCTGCAGCACAGCCAAGGTATCCGCATCGGGTGCGTTGAGCAGTAAGTACGAGGCGGCGCTCGCAAGGCTGGCCAGTTCAGAAACGTCAGACACGCGCCGTCTCCTTTTCCAGACGGGCTTTGGTGTTGTAAAAGACCACGCTCCCCCCGGTAAGATCCATGAGCGACATCTGCCACACGTCAGGGTCGCGTCGCATGATGGGGTTGAGGTGAATACCGGCGCGGCGAACCGCGTCACCCATCACCCGTTTGCCTCCAACCTGGTAGTTGCTCGCGCCATAGCCCCAGTGCCCATAGCCCACTTCAAACAGGATCACTCCGGGTCGGATGCCTTCGAGCACCACGGCACGGCCTTTGCGTTTGCCTTCGGGCGTCACCACCCAGATCCAGTCGCCGTTACTGATGCCCATGCGCTTTGCGTCTTCGGCTGCCATGTGCACGCCATTGCTCGGGTTGATCTCGCGCAGACTGTAGTTCGAAACCAGTCGGGAATGCGACTGCAACGCGCCCTTCATGGTGATGATGGTCATCGGCCAGTCCTTGGGGTCATCGAGCTGGTCGAGATGCTTGCCTAATGCGGTAGTCGGTTCAACCCAGCGCGTCGTGCCATGGAAGAACTGGCCATTCATGCTATTGCGCGTGGTCCCGGTCTTTTCCGCGTAGAAGTGCAGCCGCTTGGTGTACTGGTAGGCAAGTTGACCGCCCCTGCGCGAGCCGGTATGGGGTTGGAAACGCCCCCCGCGAACGAGGCAACCCATGACAATGGGCCACTCCTCGGGTTTGAGCGAATCCGCGAATCTCCTGCGGTATTCATCCAACGCCGTGATAGCGATTTCCTGGACCGAGGCAGCAGGCACCGCGTCGCCTTCGACCCCCTTCGCCGCAACCAGGTTGGCGACCGCCTTGAGGTAAAAATCTTCGCGGCGGTTCAACGGCCAGTATTTGCCGTCAGCATCGGGAATGCCCTTTGATCCGTAGCCGGGCATGCCGATGCGTTTGGCCACGTCGATGAGGAATTCTTCCATGCACACATGTCTGCCATCGGGCGTTTTGGAGGTGAGGCTGACGGCGGGCCACCTTACGCCCGTGCCTTTGGTCAAAGTTGTCGGAAAGGTGTCGACCAAGTCATAGCTTTCCAGATGCGACACATCGGGAACGATGTAGTCGGCAAACATGCTTGAATCCCCGATGACAATTTCGGATGCGATGATCAGCGGGATGTTCTTCGGATCCTTGATCGCGGCCAGAAACTCCGGATTGCCCTGCCCTGGCACGCTATATAGCGGGGTGGCCTTTTGCCACATCAAAATATCGACGCCATAGGGATAACGCTGTACCGCCGACGGCAGGGTTTCGGTGTACATGGCGAAGCTCAGCGGAAACCACGGGCGCTTGGGCGGGTAAGGGTTCTGGCCCGCTGCGACCTTGGCCTTGTACTCGCTGGTGTCCTCGTAATGAAACTTCTCGCGGTTGATGATCACGCCCTTGGCGAGACTCTCGGCCTCTGGAACGCTGGCGATGTCATAGCGCCCCTTGGCCACCGGATAGCCCCCGCCGCCTGCAGTCAGGCCTCCTGTCCAATTCATGTTGCCCACCAGGAGGTTGAGCATCAGAACGGCCACGCCGTTGTAATAGCCATTGGGATGTTTGACCACTCCTCGGTACATCGTGCTGGCGACTTTGCGGCCATGGCTGGTGAACTCACGTGCCACCTCGATGATGCGCGGGGGCTCGATGCCGCAGATCTGCGCGTATTGCTCGATGGTGTGCTCTTCGGCGGCTTCCTTAAGAAGACGGAACGCCGTCTTCACCGCGACACCGTTCACCTCGCCGGCAAAGTCGAGCTGCGCGGCTTTAATGCTGGCCGCCTGCGCCGGTTTGCCGGTTGTGGGGTCGATCACCACGCGGTCATCTTCACCCTGCGCCATCGGTTTGCCCAAGCCGGCGATTTCGGCGGTGAGAAAGTGGCGCGACTGAGGATGGCTGGGGTCGACCACGACAAGGTGCGTGGCATCGGTATGCGACAACTCTCCCGCCGCCTGCGCTGCGGCCAGTGTGGGATAAGACAGGTAGGCTGTGTTGTAGCGCTGGTTGTCGATGATCCAGCGGATCATGCCCAATGCCAGCGCGCCATCGGTACTGGGCTTGATTGGCAGCCAGCTCGCGCGATCGCCAACCACGCCGCCGCGGCTGAGCTTGGGATCGACCACCACATACTTCAGCCCGTCGGGCTTGGCCCGCGCCTCGGCGACATACTTGCCCTGGGTCTGCATCGGGAAGTTGGCATCTCCCGGCTGGGTTCCCCAATAGATGATGAATTTGGCCTCACGCACGTCGGGTTGCGTCATATTGATGCCCGAAAACACATGCTGATGCGCAATGTGGTGCGACAGTTCACATTCATTGACGTGATCGAACACGTTGACTGTGCCGAAGGTGTTGCCGAATCGCTGGGCAAAGGTCATGCGTGTCCCCACCAGCCGTCCGCCCTGCAGGACGAAGCCGTTGGTGCGCATGCCGAGTTCAGGCGCGTTCGGGTCCATCAACTCTTTGCGCTTGGCATACAGGCCGCGGAAGCCCAGCACGTCAAGATCCTTGCTTGCTGGATCGATGGTGTCAGCGAAGATCTTGCCGCCTTCGGTGACCTCGGTGATCAGAGTGCTCCACGCGATCGGTTTCCACTGGCCGCTGCCACGCGGGCCCACGCGCTTGAGCGGAACCAGCACACGGTAGGGATCGTAGGTCGACTGGATGCCGGTATTACCCCGCGCGCACACCGTGCCGGGAAGCGCCGCCGTGTCGATCAGCGGGGTGGTGACAGCGGTGTATTCGCTGAGGGTGTTGGGGTGGTAGGGGTTGCCGATGATGCGCTGGATGCGTCCGGTCTTGCGATCGATCTTCACCCGCAGGCCGCATTCGCTGTGGCATTGCAAATCGACCGTGTGGTGCAGCGTCCACTGCGGGTTGGGCACGAGCTTGCCGCTGGCGGTGTCGCGCAGCCACTCGGGAGTATTGGAATTGCCGTACACCGGATGCAGCGCTTTGCGGCCTCGTTGATGCAGCGGGATGAGATCGACGAGGCGCTTGGAAAAGCCGAGGGTGCCTGCGCCAAGTCCGGCGATGGCGCCCAGGGAGAGAAGTCCGCGACGTGAGATATCCATGATGTCAAGCCTTGTTGGCAGCAGAGAAGGGAGCCGACTGGGTGTCGCGCGGCATGGCCGCGAGCAGCGCCGCCAGGATGCCCAGGAACAGCAGCACGCTGACCCCCGTGTACCAGAGCTCCTCGAAATTCAGGTGGAAGACGTAGTAGCCCGCACCGCTGCGGTTGATCGCCTCGCCGCCGAGGACGATGCCCATACGCGCGGCATACGAGCCCCACGTGGCAGCGAGCAGCGCGATCCACTGCGCGCCATAGCTGCGGCCCGTGGGCAGCAGGAGCAGCGCCAAGGGAACGAGCAGGCCGACGATGGTCCAGTTCCAGGTGATCTGGGCCATGTATGGCCCCATGAAGAGATTGGCCGCGCGCAATTCCTCGATCGTGCCGAAGCGCCCGAGCCACCACATCCAGCCGTACCAGGTGACCAGGCAGATACCGAGCGCCACGGCAGCGGTGGTGCGATGCCCCCTTTGCGCCTTTGGACGGTTGGCCGTGACCAGCCATGCGAGCAGCGGAATCAGCGCCATTTCTGCCAACGCTGCCACCGCGATTGCACTGGCGAGGAACAATATGGCAGCGGCTGGTGAGTTCCAGACGGGCACACCATGTTCGTTCATCAGAAACACGGCCGAATACAGTGGTGCGAACAAGCCCAGGAACACGGTGAGCACCAGTGTCGGTTTGAACCAGCGCGACTCGAACACGCTGTAATGGCGGCTCCACAGCGAAAAAACGTCTGCCAGCTTGCGCCATCCCTTGCTGAGCGGTTCGATTTCAGCCGCCAGTCGTGCGCGCGGAATGGACTGAAAACTCAGCCACCAGGCCAGCAGCAGGAAGATGGGGAGCAGGATGATGCCGTACTTGATGATCGCGGTGTCCCAGTTGGACCAACCGAGGAAGTAGCCGAAGATCAGACGGCCCGGCTGGTTGACTTCGGCCAGCACGTTGACGAAGCCGCCGAGAATGAGCCCGACGACCAGCGGCATGGTGAAGCGATACTCCACCGCGTCGGTGCGTCCGCGCCAGGCGTTGATCGCCCAGATCAGCGCCAGCGCCCCGGCCACTCCCAGTGCCCACGAATAGTTGGCGAACAGGATGGAAAATGGCCGGTCATGAACAACGTTGTAAAGCTCGCTGAGATGCCGAAGCGGCGGCACGAATTGCGGAGTGATGAGCGGGTTAGACATGATCGGCCTCCTTGCCCGTGGCGATGCCCCAATCGTGATCATTCCGATCCATGTCCTGCTGCTCCTTGGACCACAGTGTCGGGATGCCGGGCGGGTTGTTTTGCAGTTCGGTGGTCAGCCCGATGTAAAACACGCGCGGCTCGTTTCCGGTGCCGGGTTTGAGTTGCTGGATGACTTCGCTAAGCACCTGCTTGGTCATCGGGTCGTTGGGGTCGTTGAGGTCGCCGAACTGGCGCGCGCCCCCCACACAGGTTTCGACGCAGGCCGGAAGCAGCCCCTGATCGACGCGCTGCGAGCAGAACGTGCACTTGTCGGCGGTCTTGGTGATGGGGTTGATGAAGCGTGCGTCATACGGGCAGGCGTTGACGCAGGCGCCGCAACCCCAGCACAAGTCATAGTCGATCTCGACAATGCCGTCCTTGCGCTGCCAGGTGGCGCCCGCCGGACAGACCTCGATGCACGATGGACGCTCGCAGTGGTTGCACAAACGCGGCAAGAATGCGCGCTTGGTCTCCGGATAAGTTCCCAGCTCCACATCCGGCACCCAGGTGCGGAAGACGCCCGTGGGAATGTTGTTCTCGAACTTGCAGGCCACGGTACAGGCCTGGCAACCAATGCACTTGCGCAGGTCAATCAGCATGCCCCAACGCTTGCCTTCGAACCCTTCCTTGGCCAGGTTGCCGTCCTTCCGCGTGTAGGCATAGGCCGAGCGGTCGTGCGCGAGCTCAAAGTCAGTGCCGGCCGGAGTGAGTGCTTCGGGTGTATCGCCGAAGGCGTCGTCGCCGGGCACTGCTGCTTGTTCCTTGCCTGCAGGGGAAGCGCCAACCGCAACCGTAGCGACTGTTGCTGCGCCTGCACCGAGCGCCTTTTGTAGAAACCCCCGGCGCCTCGTGAGCGTGTCGCCGGGATGTTCGGAATTTTGCATGTCGAGCCTCGCTTGACTGTTTTTGCTGACGATGATTCAAGGATATGCACCGATCGATAAAGAACCGTGATGCAGGTCAAGGCATAGTTAATTCAGATGACGACACCCGTTACATAATGTGTAATCCGTCTTTTGGTCGGCTTGGTCATCAATGGAGCAACGGATCGGCTCAATGTCGAGATTGGCACAGGAAGCCTTTTGGCCGAAAAGCGGGGCGGAACCTTTCGACCAACTTCAAGGCCTCTTTTGCTTCCGTAAGCGCCGGAGTGGCGATAAATCCGGCGGGACCGGTCTAAGCCACGCGCCTGACGCTCGAACACACCTGAGAACCGCCCGAAGATAGGGAGTAACTCAAAAGTCGGCCGCATTTGGTCACTCCGCGCTCGAGCCTGCATCCTTTTGCCGTCGCATTCGTCTTCACACGTGTCACTCTTTCTTTTGTGAGTCTTCAATGAACACGCAAGTCCAATCCTCCCCGGCCTCGGGCGCAGCCCAAAGGGCTATGCCTCTCTGGCGCGCCTGGACGGTACCCACAGTGTTTGTCATGGGCTGGGTCCTGCTCTACAGCCAGCTCCAATCTGCCACCGATGCGTTCATGCACTGGCTGTCCGGCGCAAGCGGCATGGTCGCCGCCAGCCATCTCTACGGTGCGGTGAGTTTCTTCGCCTTCGAAGTGCCCAAGGTGCTGATGCTGCTGGCGCTGATCGTCTTCGTCGTCGGCGTCATTCAGACTTTCTTTACGCCCGAGAAGACGCGCGCCATTCTGGCCGGCCGGCGCCAGGGCGTGGGCAACGTGCTGGCGGCCACGCTGGGCATCGTCACACCCTTTTGCTCATGCTCGGCGGTGCCGCTGTTCATCGGTTTTCTCACCGCCGGCGTGCCGCTGGGCGTGACATTTTCCTTTCTCGTGTCGGCGCCCATGGTCAACGAGGTGGCGCTGGCGCTGCTGTTCGGCATGTTCGGCTGGAAGATCGCGTCGATCTACCTGGGGCTGGGCCTGGCCATCGCCATCCTGGCGGGGCTGGTGATCGGGCGGCTGAACCCGGTGAAGCTTGTCGAGCCCTGGGTGTTCGATATCCCGGCCGTCAGCAATGCCGAAACCAGGCCCGGCTGGGATGCGCGCTTTGCCCAAGGCTGGAAACATGTGCGCGAGATCGTGCTCAAGGTGGCGCCCTACATCGTCGCCGGCGTCGGCGTGGGTGCGTGGATTCACGGCTACGTGCCGCAAGACTTCATGGCGCATCTCATGGGCAAGGGCAACTGGTGGTCGGTGCCCCTGGCCGTGCTCATCGGCGTGCCCATGTACTCCAATGCGGCGGGCATCATCCCCGTGGTGCAGGCGCTCCTGGGAAAGGGCGCGGCGCTGGGCACCACCCTGGCGTTCATGATGGCTGTCACCGCCTTGTCCTTCCCCGAGTTCATGATCCTTAAAAAGGTGATGAAACCCAAGCTGATTGCGCTATTCGCCGGCGTTGTGGCCGTGGGCATCATCATCGTGGGCTACGTCTTCAACGCCCTGATGTAACGCGCAGGTCGATCACTTCCCTATCTTTCCACAATCCAAGGAGATTTTCATGACCACCAATCGCATGGTGAGCATCATGGCCGGGTTCATGGTTCTGCTCAGCCTGATGCTGGCGCAGATCACCGGCCAGATCGACCTGTTGCACCCCCACCTGGCTGTGGCTCACGGGCTTCGTCGGCCTGAACGTGTTCCAGATGGGTTTCACCGGCTTTTGTCCCGCGGCCAAGGTGTTCAAGGCACTGGGCTTCAGGGACGCCACCAATGCCAGTAGCGCCATGGCTTCAGACAAGAGCTGCTGCTGAATTTGTCTCTCGGAGTCAAACCATGACCACTCAAATGATGCCGTCCGCGCAAGAACTGCTGGCCAAGATGCGCGCCGGAATGGGCCGCGTGCCCGCCGCAATCGAAAAATCCACCGTCGTCGACGACGGACTGATCCAGGAGCACATGCGCTCGCGCACGTACGCGATGCCCGAGGGCGGCGCACTCGACGAGCAGACCCGCACCCTGATCTATCTTGCTGCAGCGCTGGCCAGTTCCAGCCCGGCCTGCGTGCGCGCCATGTCCGACAAGGTGGTGCAGCAGGGCATCCCCAAGGCCAAGTTACTTGAGACCTTGCACATCGTGCGCTTTGCCATGGCGACCAAGGTCATCGGCGACGCCGAACCAGTGTTTGACGCCTTGGTTGGGGCGCAGAAGTAAACCCCGACTGAGCTTAAATGAAGGACAACGCAACCATGACCAACGTCAAAATCCTCGGCACGGGCTGTGCCAATTGCAAGACCACGCAAAAACTGGTCGAAGACGTGATCGCCGCCAAAGGCGTGCAGGCGCAGGTGAACAAAGTTGAGGACATACCCTCCATCATGAAATACGGCGTGATGAGCACCCCGGGCGTGGTGATCGATGGCAAGGTGGTGCACTCTGGCGGCGTGCCCAGCCGGGCGCAGGTCGAAAGCTGGTTTGGAGTCTGACCATGCGCCCAGCTGGGCACGCCGCCGGTTTGGCGCCGCATGATCGAGCGCCAATCCACTTGGCATATATGGTTACGGAAAGGAGATCTGCGCCATGATCTGTGCCACCGGAGCGCAACCTTGCCCGCTGCGTTTTGAAATTCTTGGTTCGGGCGCCGAGGCTGAAAAGCTCAGGCGCCGTCTTGCGTGCGCGCTGGGCGGCCTGGGTTGGTCGGCTGGCATTCCCATCCGAACGGATGCCGAGGCTGCGCTCAATGCGGGAGCAACGCGCGACCCGGTGCTCTTGGCGGACGACGTCTTGTTCGCACAAGGTCTGCCGCGCACCGAAGATCTCGAGGAGCTTCTGCGCACGCAGATCGGAGTGCCACCAGCAGCTCGGACAATGCCATGAGCCATGATCGTGACCATCGTCACGCGGCGCCGCAAGACTTCGGCGCGCGTTTCGCCTTCGGCATTGCCCTGAACATCATTTTTGTCGCGATCGAAGCCTTCTACGGCTGGCGTGCTGGCTCGCTCGCCCTCCTTGCCGATGCCGGTCATAACTTGGGCGACGTCGGGGGGTTAGCACTGGCCTGGGCGGGGCTCGCAACCGGGCGTCTGCGCGCGAACGACCGCCACACCTACGGCTGGCAGCGGGGCTCTGTCCTCGCCAGTTTTTTCAACGCCACGCTGCTGCTCGTGCTCATGGGGGCCTTGGCATTGGAGGCGGCGTCACGGCTCTCCAGCCCCGCGCCAGTTGACGAATGGCCGGTTCTGGTCGTCGCCGCGGTAGGCATTGCCATCAATGGAATCACGGCCTGGTTGTTTTTGGCGGGCAGCAAAGGTGATCTCAACATTCGCGGCGCCTTCCTGCACATGACGGCCGACGCGCTGGTGTCGCTGGGGGTGGTGATCGGCGCGGCGGTCGTGCTCGCCACCGGCTGGCTGTGGATCGATCCGGCGATTTCCCTGCTAATCGTCGCCGTGGTCGTGTGGGGCACATGGTCGCTTTTCGCACAGTCGCTGCACCTGCTGTTCGACGGCGTGCCGCATGGGGTCGACCTGGCTGCGATACGCGCCCGACTCCTGGCCCTGCCGGGGGTACTGAGCCTGCACGATCTCCATGTGTGGGCGCTGAGCACATCGAAAGTCGGCCTGACTGCGCATCTGGTCGTGCGCGACGAAACCCCCAGCGCCGATGCGATTCTCGAACAGGCCGAGCAGCTATTGCACGAAGCTTTCGAGATCAAGCACGTCACGCTGCAGCTCGAGTCCCCCGAATTCGCTGCGCATTGCGAGCTCGCGGACGGCGAAGAACCAGGGTGCGCGGGCAGCGAGGCGGCGAGGCGAACGGCATGAGCAAGCCGCTCGTCGCTGCGCCCCCGAAGACACTGCAGAGTGGCGCGGCGAGCGTGCCAGGATTCGTACTTCTGTTTTCCTCCTCGTTGTTGCCGGGCTTTAGTGGCTTCCAGAACAGTTTCGACGGCTTCGCGCCGATTCCTGACGCGAGTGCGTCCGCGCTGCGCTCATGGCGCGATGCCGCGCAAGCCCATGTGCTCGGCCCAGCATTCATCCAAGCCGCGCGGCTTTCGCTGCGCTGCGTTGGGCGCATCGAACTCAACAAGGGAGATGCGGATGCGCCTGGGCACGCCGATATTTCCCTGCTCACCCATGTTGCCGGGGTGGCCGTTTGGGAGGCGTGGATGCCCGGGCCGCGGCAGGAGTTCGATGCGGCGCGCTGGACGCGATGGTTGGATCCAGAGCAACCCGGAAGCCCAGCTGCGCAGGTCTGGGCGCAGATCTTGCCATTGAGCCGTGCGATCTCGGGCCGAGCTGACTATGGCGCATATCTTCCGCTGTCGGTCATCCGCTTGCCGGAAGTTGAACTTGACGACTGGTTGGGCGAGCACACCGAGCAGGTCGTCAACCTGCTGTGGCGCGACCGGATCGCGCGAGCACTTAAGCCGGAGGTGGTCGACAGCGAGCTTGCCCGCGACACTTGCGCCCGGGTTGGCGGCATCACCCTGCTGGGACGACGTAGTGCGCTGGACCTCCATGGCAGCCGCGACGACAGTGCCGCCGAGGCGCAGGAACTGGCCCTGCCGCCGCGCAGCGTGTTTCCCTTTCTCATCACGCTGGAATTGCTGAGCGTCGAGCGTGCCGTGCTGCAGCGCCTGTACGACCGCCTGGCGCATGCGGGCCCACGCTCGATCGACGACCTTCTCGCCCTGAAAAAGGAGGTGATGGACGGCCTAGAGGAGTATTACGGCTCGACTCTGGCAAGCACGCGGTTTAACGATGTAGTGGCCGAACAGGGCGAGGCGATGCTGGGCATCGTCGACCTGTTCGACGCCGTCACCGACCGGCTCGACATGGTCAGCTTTACCCTCACCACAAACTACCAGCAGCGCATGACAGCGCTGCAGTTCTGGCTCACTGTGGTATTCGGTGCCACGGAAATCGGATTCATTGCCACGAGTATCGCCACATGGTTTTACCGCAGCGGTCTGGGCGTTGTTCTCACTTGGACCCTCGGTGCAAGCATCGTGTCTGGCGCCGTTTTGGTAGCTCTTTTGCGGAGCAAAATCAAATGACACCGATCCTTTGTCGCATCGCCCAGGATTCAGGGCGACGAGTATGATTTTTTGATGCAGATCATGTGCACACGGTGCGGGCCGGCTTACCTTGGTATGGGTCAGATGCGTCCGGTGCGAGCCGGCTTATCTTGATTTCACGAGTCATATGCCTTTTTAACCAATGGAGTATTCGATGAAGCACATTTATCGTCATCTCGCCTTCGCCGCATCCCTGCTAGCTCTTGTCTTTCCCGTTGCCGCGCAGGCGCAGGGATGGCCCGGCGGCGGGCCAGGACCCTATGGCCCCTATGCCGCTCCTATGTATCGCTCGGCCAACCCCTACGCCTCCGAACTCAATGCACTGGCGGTCAAGAATCCAGCCAAGCACGACACCTGCTTCAATGAGGCCAACGCAAAGAATCTGCGTCGTGATGCGCGCTGGAAATTCATGGTCGAGTGCATGAAGAAGTAAACACGTGGCGCTGCCCTCGTGCGCAGACGCGAAGGCAGGCCATGGACGTGCGGTGTGAAACCGCGTGAGGCTGTCGGTTGCCGCCATCGTGACGCGTGATGGGGCAACCTGATCGGGCCGCGAATCGAAGGGATGACGTGGATCCGGACGCGGTATCGACAGGAGCGGACGACACCCGCCAGGGATTATTGAGCGCCGAGGTAGCACGACGGCTGGCTGTCGGCGGCCCAAACCTGCTGCCCGGCGCCGCGCCCAAACCCGCCTGGGTCATTGCGCTGGGAGTGCTGCGCGAGCCAATGTTTCTCATGCTGCTGGCCGCCGGTGGCATCTACTTGCTACTTGGCGACCGCGGCGAGGCACTGTTCCTGCTGGGCTTCGTGTTCGTGGTGATCGGCATCACCTTGGGGCAGGAGCGCAAGACCCAGCGCGCGCTGGAATCGCTGCGCGACCTGTCAGCACCGCGCGCGCTGGTCATCCGGGATGGCCGCGAACAACGCATTGCCGGGCGCGACGTGGTGGTCGACGACCTGTTGGTTCTGCACGAGGGCGACCGCATTCCGGCCGATGCGCAATTGATCATTGGCCAGCTCGACGTCGACGAGTCGCTGCTCACAGGTGAGTCCGTGCCGGTGAGCAAGCTGCCCGATGCCGTGGTTCACCCGGCCGCCGCCCCAGGCGAAGCTAGCGGCGCCACGCTATTTGCCAGCACCGTGGTCACCAAGGGCGTGGGGCGCGCAGTGGTGCAAGCCACCGGCGCACTCACCGTAGTGGGTGGCATCGGCACGGCGTTGGGTAGGACGGCTGAGATGGATTCCGGCCTGCAGCGCGCTTCGCGCGGGCTGATCCGCAACCTGACGATGGTCGCACTCGGGCTGGCGCTGGCACTGGTGCTGGTGAGCTGGGCGTGGGACGGACGCTCGCTGCTCAAGAGCCTGCTGTCGGGCGTCGCGCTGGCCATGGCCATCCTGCCGGAGGAAATCCCGGTCATCCTCACCGTGTTCCTTGCGCTGGGCGCCTGGCGGCTGTCCAAGACCAAGGTGCTCACGCGCCGCGTGCCTGCGGTCGAAGCGCTGGGGGCGATCACCGTACTGGCCGTGGACAAGACAGGCACGCTGACGCAGAACCGCATGCAGGTCGCCGAACTGGCCATGAGCGAAGCCCGGTTCGACGCCGACCATGCCGAATTGCCCGAGCCGTTTCACCCTCTGGTCGAGTTCGCCATGCTCGCGACCCCGCTCGACCCGTTCGACCCGATGGAAAGGGCCATCCAGGTCTTTGGCCGTGCGCGGCTAGCGGGCACTGAGCATGTGCACGACGATCGCAACCTGTCGCACCAGTACGACCTCGCGCCGGATATCCTGGCCATGACCCGCGTGTTCGCCGACGCCCGGCCCGACACCTATGCGCTGGCCACCAAGGGTGCGCCCGAAGCGGTGGCCGAGCTCTGCCACCTGCCCGCGCCTGAGCGTGCGGCGATTGCACATCAAGTCGAAGCCATGGCCGCACGCGGCTTGCGGGTGCTGGGGGTGGCGCGTGGAACCTGGCAGGCGGCCACGGCAGGCGCCCCTTGGCCCGCAAGCCAGCATGACTTCGATTTCAGCTTTCTTGGCCTCATCGGCCTGATCGATCCACCGCGCCCCGACGTGCCTGCGGCAATCGCCGAATGCCGCGCCGCCGGGGTGCGCATCGTGATGATGACGGGCGACCATCCGGCCACTGCGCGGGCCATCGCCGCGCAGGTGGGGTTGTCGGAGCGGGCCGAGGTCGTCACCGGCCCGGAACTCGCCGCGCTGGAGGACGCCGCGCTGCGCGAGCGTCTTCGCCACGTAGACGTCTGCGCCCGCCTCGCGCCCGAGCACAAGTTGCGTCTGGTGCGCGCGTTGCAGGCTGACGGCCAGGTGGTGGCGATGACCGGCGACGGGGTTAACGACGCCCCGGCGCTGAAGGCCGCCGACGTGGGCATCGCCATGGGCGAGCGCGGCACCGATGTGGCGCGCGAGGCGGCCGCGCTGGTGCTGCTCGACGACAGCTTTGCCAGCATCGTGCAGGCCATCCGCGGCGGACGACGCATTTTCGACAACATCACCAAGGCCACGCGCTTCGTGTTCGCCGTGCACATGCCGATCATCGCGCTGGCACTGCTGCCGGCTCTGCTGCACTGGCCAGTACTTCTGCTGCCGGTGCACATCGTGCTGCTGGAGCTGCTCATCGACCCGGCCTGTTCCATCGTGTTCGAGGCCGAGCCGGCGGCAGCCGATGTGATGCAGCGCCCGCCACGGCCGCTGGCCGCCAGCCCGTTCACCCTGGACAATATCGGCTTTGCCTTGCTGCAGGGGCTGGGCATCGCCGCAGTACTCTTGGCCGGGCACGCCGGGCTGCAGGCGACGACTGGCTGGGGCGAGGGCAATTTGCGGCTGGCGGTGTTCGTGGCGCTGGTACTCGCGCTGTTCCTGCTGATCGTGTCCAACCGCGATCTGCGCCATGCTGCGATGTTCAACCTGCGCGCAGACAATCCGTGGCTGGCGCGCATGTTCGCTGCAGTGGCGGCGGTGCTGGCCGCGGTGCTGCTGATTCCGGGGTTGCGGAAGGTGATGGGCTTTGCCAGCGTGAGTCTGCACCCGCTGACTGCGGCGCTCGGCCTGCTGGTGCTCTGCGGACTGTGGTTGCAGGGTTTGCGGCTGGCCTGGGGACGGAGGGTCGAACAGCCTGTCGATACCTGATTGGCCCTGGACACGGGGTGCGTCTGATCCAGATCAAACCAACCCAACATAAACATGGCGTTTCGCTGCATCCTTTTCTGTGCCGCTCCGTCTTCTGGAGTGACGCTTTCATGAAAACATGGTGAACCTGATGCAAAATTCAACAACGCTTCTCCCTGCGGAAGCGCAGGGCCTGCTCGACGCGCTGGACGATGAATACAAAGCCTGGGCAACCTATGATCAAGTGATCCGTGATTTCGGCGTCCAGCGGCCTTTCAGCAATATTGTGGAGGCCGAGCAGCGTCATATCGACGCTTTGCTCGATCTCTGCGCGCGTTATGGCGTGACGCCGGTGGCGAATCGCTGGCCTGGACGGGTGCCCCGCTATGACTCGATCCATGCGGCCTGCGTCCAGTCCGTACAGGGCGAAATCGACAACGCCGCGCTGTATGACCGCTTGCTGCAGAGCACGCAGCGCGAGGACATTCTTGCGGTGTATCGCGCACTGCAAAGTGCCTCGACCGATCGCCACCTTCGCGCTTTTCAGCGTTGCGCCGCAGGCGGCTGACAGGCCGGAGATGCCAATGTTGACTTATGACGTGACGCTGGACCGAATCGATGCCGACGGCAGCCAGGCGCACTGCAAGGAGGCGCGCATCAAAGTCGATTCCGCGCTGGAAGGGCGCGCCGATGCGTTCAATCCTGCCGAGTTGCTCCTCGCTGCGGTGGGGGCGTGCATGCTCAAGAACATCGAACGGGTCGCGCCGATCCTCAAATTCCGCTACAGCCGCGTGCACATCGAGGTGCATGGCGAGCGCCAGGACACGCCACCCAGGATGCAGCGCATCAGCTACCGCATCATCGTCGATACCGACGAAGACGCTCATCGTCTTGCCCTGCTACACCACAATGTGCAGCAGTTCGGCACCGTCTACAACACGGTCGCAGGCGGCACACAACTCGAAGGCCACATCGAACGGGGCAGTCTGACCCCTGTCCAGCCATCCGCCGATCCATCATGAACCGAAATTTTCCGATCTGGCCCACGCGGCAGCGTGTCGCGCTGGCGCTTGTTTTGCTCACCGCGGCGCGGCTCGCCCTGGCGCAGCAGCCCCCTGCGGCGCATGCGCCAAATCCGGCGAACACCGCCTCGGCGCCTGTAGCCGCGGCACCAGCCAAGCCCGTGGCCAATCTGGGTGCGGTACTGCAGATCATCGGCGCGCGTTCCCCCGACGTGCTCGCTGCCCAGGCCGCCCGGACGCAAGCCGATGCGCAGGTGCAGCAGGCGCGCGCGGCGTGGTTCGGCAAGGTTGATGCCTACGCGCTGTCGCAGCACTACAACGATCCGCGGCTGACTCGCGCGATCACCCTGCCGCCGAATGTGGCGGCCTATCCGTTTTCGGCTGATCAGTTCGGCTATGGTTTGAACGCGCAGCTGCCGATCGATCTCAGCGGCCAGATCGCCGCCGAGGTCGATGCCGCCCGCGCCCGCGCCGCCGGTGCGCAGTGGAGCGCCGACGACGTGAGGCTGCGCGCCCTGCTGCAAGGCGCCACGCTCTTTCGCAACCTGCAGGCGCTGGCCGGGCAGCGGCAGGCCCTGGACAAGCAATTGCAATCGCTGCAAGCCAGCATGCGCGTGGCCCGGGCC
Source organism: Thiomonas sp. FB-Cd (assembly GCF_000733775.1). Taxonomy (NCBI): domain Bacteria; kingdom Pseudomonadati; phylum Pseudomonadota; class Betaproteobacteria; order Burkholderiales; genus Thiomonas; species Thiomonas sp. FB-Cd. The sequence continues at coordinate 273,791 of NZ_JPOE01000005.1, forward strand.
GGGCTGAAGGTCGGCAACATCGCCCGCGTCAATCTGCTGCGGGTGCAGGCGGCGGTGGCTGCGGCACAGGCGCAGCTCGCTAGCGTCGACGGGCAGGAACGCAAGCTGCGCGCGCAGCTCGCTGCGGTGATGGGCGTGCCCAGCTTCAACGCTGCCGTGCCCGCGCCGGGCTCCGGGCCATCGCACTTCCCAGCCAACCGCGATCTGCTGCCGCCGTCGATCCAGGCGGCGCAAAGCGCGTTGCAGGCCAGTCAGGACAAGGTGCGTTCGGCGCAGCGGGCCATGCTGCCGCAGTTCGCTGCCACTGGTGGCTGGAACCGCAACGCGGTGCATTGGGACAACCGTGCCATCGACACCTGGCAGTTCAACCTCGGCGTGACCTTCAATCTCTGGTCGGGCGGGGCGCAGACGGCGGCGGTCGATGCCGCGCAGGCCGCGGTCGACCAGGCGCAGCAACAAGTGCAATCTGCGCAGGACAATCTGCGCGCTGCGCGGGATGGTGCGTTGGCGCTGTGGAACTCACAGGATCAGTCGTGGCGCGCCGCCGAATCAGGACTGGGCGCGGCAGCGGAAAGCGCACGCATCGAGCAGGACCGGTTCAAGAACGGCCTGGGCTCCGCGACCGACCTCATCGATGCCGAAGCGGCACTGGCCAGCGCCCGCGCAACGGTGGCCAGCGCGCTGGTCGGCTGGTGGCAGGCCGATGATGCGCTGCGCTATGCCTACGGTGAGCCGCCCGCAGCCTTGCACACGACCAATTCAACCGCATCGAGTACTCAGCCATGACGACACGCGTCACTACTGCTTCTACCGCCCCTGCGCGCAAGCGCAAGCTTTGGTATCTGCTGCTCATTTCCATCCTGCTGATCGCCGGTGGCCTGTGGCTGCACTTACACCGCCTGCATCAGGCCGATGCCAGCCCGCCCGCCATGGCCACGCCGTGGGCGGTGCAGACCGGCACGGTCGGTCATGGCGTCGTCGCCAACAGCCTACAAAGCGTGGCCACGGTGGAAGCTCCCAATGTCATCACGCTGTCGCCGCAAATTCAGGGCACGGTGACCTTTGTCGGCCCGCGCTCGGGTGTGGCGGTCAAGCGCGGTGAGTTGCTCGCGCGCATCGACTCCCGCGCGATTGCCAGCAATATCGCGGCCTTGGAGCAGCAGCGCATCGCCGCCCGTGCCAACGCCGACTACGCTGCCAAACAGCAGGCGCGCACCGACGCCGTGCTGGCCGAAGGGGGTGTGAGTCAGGCGCAAGCCGACCAGGCGCGTACCGCGACCGACGCCGCGCGTGCCTCGGTGCAGGCGCTGTCCGACCAAATCGCCGCATTACGCGTCAACCTGGGCTATGCCGAGATCCGCGCACCGCAGAACGCCGTCGTCGCTCAGCGTCTCGTGGAGGTGGGCGACACTGCCGCCGCGGGCAAACCGGTCTATCAACTCACCGCAGGCCAGGGTGCAGTGGTACGCGTCAGCCTGCCCGCCGACCAGCTCGCCGAGGTCAAGCCGGATGATTCCTTACGGCTTCATCAAGGCGGCGCCTCGCTCACGCTGCCCATCAGCCGCATCGCACCGGCAGTCAATGCCGCCGGGTTGGGCACGGTCGAGGCCGATGCCCCGAGCAGCCCCTTCGGTCTGCCCAGTGGCAGCAGTGTGGCCGCGACCATCGCGCTGCAATCGCAAGCGGCGTCGACGCTGACCGTGCCCGCAGCGGCGGTAGTCGGCAGCGGCGACCACGCGCATGTGGTGGCATTCAACCCGGGCGCCAAGGCGGGTGAGCCGGGGCGGCTGCGCATCGTGCCGGTCAAGGTGCTGCAGGAAGGGGCCAACGCCGCGGCGGTCAGCGGTTCGCTGCAGCCGGGTGAGCAGGTGGTGGTCGGTCAAACCGCGGTGCTGGCGCAAATGCGCGACGGCGACGCGGCAGTGACCGCGACTGCGGCAGGAGCAGCGCAATGAACGGCATGCAACGCCTGCTCGGCAGGCCGCACGCCATCATTGCCATTGCTTTGTTGGTGGTGGTGGCCGGCATTGCGGCGTACTTCACCATGCCGATGAATCTGTTCCCGGACACCAACCGGCCGATGATCAGCGTGGTCACGCAATGGCCGGGCGCCGAGGCCAGCGACGTGGAACAGGACGTCACCCATCCGATCGAAACCCAGCTCTCGGCCATCGACGGCGTGCGCCGCGTCACCTCGGTGTCGCGCGATCAGGTGTCGGCGGTGACGGTCGAGTTCGAATACGGAAACGACATCAACATCGCCGCCACCAAGGTGCTGACCGAGCTCAAGCGGGTGGAGTCCAGCCTGCCCGCAGGCACACGTGCGCCGGTGATCTTCCGCATCACCAACGCGGCGCAACCGGTCACGGTGCTGGCGCTCACACCAGCGGCGCAGTCCAACCTCGGTTTGAGCGAGGTGCGGCGCATTGCCGAAAACCAGTTCCGCGACCGACTGCTGCGCATCCCCGGCGTATCCGAGGTCGAAGTGTTCGGTGGGCACACCCGGCAGGCGCAGGTCGATCTCGACCGCAGTGCGCTGGCCGCGCATCACCTGAACGTGGCACAAGTGGCCGCAGCGCTGGCGTCGAGCAATATCACCGCGCCGCAAGGGCTGGTGCATCGCGATGGCTACCGCTTTTTGCTGACGCTGAACGCCCTGGCGCACAATCCGCAGCAACTCGCCGACGCTCAGGTGCCGCTGCCTGGCGGCGGCTTCGTGCGCGTGGGCGATCTGGGCAAGGTGGGCTGGGACGATGCCGACCCGACCTCGCTTTACCGCGGCAACGGCAAAGAGGCCATCGCGGTCTCGCTGCTGCGCGGGGACAACGGCTACGCCGCGACCACCGCGCGCAATATCGACGCGGCGCTGCCGGCCATCCGTGCCGAATTCCCGATGCTGCACATCGCACAGGCCGACGGCCAGTTGCGGCTGATCGATCTCACCGTGGACAACATGCTCGGCGCACTGCGCGATGCGCTGATCATGACGGTTTTCGTGATCCTGCTGTTTCTCGCTGACACCCGTGCCGCCTTCATCACCGCCTTGTCGCTGCCGTTCACCTACCTGCTCACTTTTTTGGTCATGAAGCTCATCGGCTACGAGTTCGACATGATCACCCTCACGGCCATCATCATCGCCGTGGGCCTGCTGGCCGATGACGCCATCGTGGTGATCGAGAACATCGAGCGACGCATGCGCGAGCATGGCGAATCGGGATTTGCGGTGGCGGCCAACGGCACGCAGGAGGTGATGCTGGCGGTGCTCTCGGGCACCCTTGCCAACGGTGTGGTGCTGCTACCCATCGTGTTCATCGGCGGCTTCGTGCAAACGGTGCTGCGGCCGCTGTCGGTGAGTCTCATGGTGGCGCTGGCCGCCTCGTTCATCGTCGCGGTGACCATCATCCCACTGCTCACGCCCTGGCTGCTCAAGCCCGGTGCGCGCGATCCGCTGCGCAAGCCCTTGTCCTACTTCGACACCTGGGTGCTCAAGCCGCTCAAGCGTTTTTATGCGGGCACGGTGAGCTGGGCCTTGGAACACCCCAAGCGTGTGCTGTTCATTGCCCTGGTGCTCACGGCCGTCTCGCTGCGGCAATTGCCGGTGGTCGGCCGCGAACTCATGCCGCTGATGGACTCCGGCATCACCCAAGTCAGTTTCGAGGCGCAACCCGACACCGACGCCGCCCAGATGCAGCGCATCGCCAAACAAGTCGATGCCGCAATTCGCGCCTCGGTCAAGCCGGACTGGTTGATCTCCACCTCGACGGTGGTCGGTGCCGAGCCGCAGGACAAATCTTTTGGTGCCGCGCGCATCTTCTCGCAGGGAATGGCCACGGTCAACCTGGTCGACCGGTTCCACCGTGACGAGACCATTTTCCAGCTCAACAAGATCATCCAGGACAAGGTGCGCGCCATTCCCGGCGTGATCGATGCCAATGCGGTTGTCTACGGCGCCACACCCCTGTCATCGATTCGCGGCACCGTGGACCTGATGGTCAGCGGCCCCGACTGGCGGGTGCTCGACCATATTGCCAACGAGTTGCAGGCGCGACTGGCCAAGGTCGGCGGGCTCACCGGCTTCGAGCGTAGCTGGCAAGGCGATTCCAAGCGCCTGCAGCTTGACGTGGAGGGTGCCAAGGCGTCGAGCTATGGACTCACCCCGGGCGCCATCGCACAGCAGGTCGCGGCGCAGGTCAATGGCATTCCGGGCGGCAGCCTGCGCGTGCAGGGCGAGAACAGCATTCCCGTGTGGGTACGGCTGCGCGCGGACGAACGATCCAGCCCGCCAGCCATCGCCGCGCTGACAATCACCGCGCCCAGCGGCGCCGTCGTGCCGCTGGCGCAGGTGGCCACGGTCAAAACCGTCTATGCACCCACGTCCTACACCCACCAGAATTTGGTGCGCACCGTGGACGTGATCGGCTATCGCCGCAACATTTCGGTGACCGCGCTCGATAACCACGTGGCTGAGGCACTCAAGGGTCTGCAATTGCCGCGCGGTTACAGCATCTCCGACGAAGGCGAGATGAAGGAGATGAATGCCTCATTCGTGCGCCTTGGTCAGTCACTCGCTTTGGGCATCGTGCTGTTGGCCGTCGTGCTCGTGATCGCCTTTCGCTCATTCGTCACCCCGATCGCCATCCTGGTCACGCTGCCGCTGGCGGTGATCGGCGCCGCCTGGGCCATGCTGATCGCCGACAAGCACGGCTGCATGCCATCGTTCATGGGACTGATCCTGCTCATGGGTATCATCGTCAAGAACGGTATTCTGCTCGTGGACTTTGCGCAGGAGGCACTCAACCGCGGCGTGCCGCTCAAAGCTGCCATCCTGCAGGCAGTGGATCTGCGCACCCGACCGATCCTGATGACGGCCGCCGCCGCAGCCGTCGGCATGGTGCCGGTGGCATTCGAGTGGGCGGTCGGGCTGGAGCGGCTGTCGCCACTCGCGGTGGTGGCCATCGGCGGGCTCATCGTCGGCACGTTCCTCACCCTGCTGATCGTGCCGGTGCTTCTATACCTTTTGCTCAAGCGCCGCTATCCAGAGACGGTGCCGACGCCACTCAACCCGCATTAATCAATCTCAGGTGAGTACGCATTAACTGCGACTTAGCCGCAATGGAAACCGGGGCCGTCATTCCTTCGTCGCGGCGATGCAGTTATTTGGGTCGAGTAGCGCAATCCGCGGGCAGAATGCCCGCGCTGTGGCGTCATCCATGAGGGAGTAGGTGCAGATGATGAGCAAATCACCGATTGCAGCATGGCGGGCGGCGGACCCGTTAAGGGTGATGCGGCTGCTTCCTGCAGGTTCCGCGATCGCGTAGGTGCTTAAGCGTGCACCGTTCGTAACGTTGTAGATCTCGATTTGCTCGCCCGCGATGATGTCGCATGCATTGAGCAGGTTCAGGTCAATTCCGCACGATCCCTCGTAATGCAAGTCAGCACCGGTGAGCGTGGCACGGTGAATTTTGGCGCGCAGCATGAAACGGGAAGGAATAGCCATAGAGGTCTCAGAGATCGGGGTCTGGGGAGTGAAAGCCATGGGCGGCCAAGTGCCAATGCCAAAATCGGGAATCAAGGATACTTCAGCGCCTTCGTGAGATTTCAGCGAAGGCCGATGTTGGACGGAGCATCGCTTCCGGCTCGCTCGTTAAGGATGGCGCATCGCTTGGCGGTGGAAAGATCCGTCTGAACGCGAACGCCTCTGGCGTCGGGCCGCGGCTCACCAAGAGATCCAGTTTTGACTTGGCCTCACGCACCGAAGGACGATGGTTTTGAGCAACCCACCAGAGCACCACATGCGGTTGACTCAATCGCGTGAACCAATCCTTCCTGCAGCGAATGTATTGGGCATGCTCGGATTTATAGACAAAGCCAATCAGTGCGTCAAGGCTTCGCCAGATGGAGAGATTAAACAGGACAGGATTCGTCGCCTCCAGCAATACATGGGCGTCGCCGTCTTCCGATATGTGCTGCCACACAAAACCCTGGTCAGCCGTGGCAAGTGCCTTGATCCGCTCTCGATTGGTGACGAAGTCGTGCATTTCCGGGCTACTCAATGGGGCCTCTGCCACGGCAATATTGAGTTGCGCAAGGTGATATCGCATGGATGTGCTCGATTGGTAAGTTCTTACAGCTCAGAAAATCTCAACAAACGCCGCGGGACCGTGCGAAGCCTTGCGGAGCTCACCCCCCGAACGGTCCGAAATCGGCTTTAGGACGACGCACTTTATTTCCAGATATTCAGCGATCCCGTGGTGCGCAAGGGTCTTCGGCTACGCCCACATCCCTCAGCGCCACGCTGCGCGCTTCAACACGTTCTGCGTCGAGTACCTCGACCCGCTCCTGAACTTCCACCGCCCCTGCCTGTTCGCCACCGAGGTCCCCGACCCCAAAAAGCCCGGGCGCATCAAACGCGTCTACCGCCCCGCCGACGCCATGACCCCACTGGACAAGCTCGCCAGCCTGCCCGAGGCCGCCAGATGCCTGCGCCAGGACATCACCCTCGAACACCTGCAGCAACTCGCACGCGCGCTCACCGACGTGCAGGCCGCCGAGGAACTCAACGAAGCACGCGCCGCCCTGTTCAGGAGAATCCCAGCAAGCGCTTGATCAAGGCCCCGATACACTGACTTCCATCCAAAACGGATCGACGCGCTGCACCCTCCGATCCCAGCCTGCTCCAGGCCCGTACCTGATTTGGAAAAGACTGATAGAACGCGCTCGCCGAGCCTCCCGGCATTCCGATGTGATCTGGATGATCCGCATGAACTCTCCCGCCACTAAACCGCTTGCGCGGTTGTCGTGGGGGTTTCGCGGGTCACAGACTTCGACTTGCCACGTTGCCGTGGCAGAGGTTTCGGTCTCGCCGCCACGCCCATTCCAGGCGTGTTCGCGTCGATGAGCACCACCAACGCGCTGTTCTGGTCGCGTTGCATGACATGCCCGCAGTGCGGGCAGACATGCATGCGGTCTGCGAGCGTCTTGGGCACAATCTCCCAGCACGCCGCGCAGCGTTGCGACGGTTTGAGCTGGCGCGTATTGCTCAGATGCAGCCGCGTACCAGCTTCTTCCGCTTTGTACGCGAGCATCGAATGCGCCACGCCGAACCCTGCCGAGAGGATCTCCCGGTTGAGTCCGGCCTTTTGCCGCACGCGACGGCCCGGTGCATCCACCGTGCCCTTCGCGCTGCGGCTCATGGTCTTCGGAGCCAGTTGCTCAGTCGCCAGGACGGCGCATTGCCGCACCATCCTGGTTGTTTCCTTGTGCACGAAGTCCCGGCGCCGATTGCCGATACGCTCGTGCAGCCGCGCGATGCGACGCCCGAGCCGTTTGAAGCGCAACGATCCGTTCTTCTTCCTGGCGCGCTGCCGCTGCAGCGCGGCAAGGTGCGGCAGTTCCTCGCGCAGCCAGCGCGGGTTCGCGATGGGCGGACCCTCGTCGAACGTCGCCCAGTCGTTGATCCCGAAATCCACGCCACGTCGAAAATCAGCGGTGCGCTCACGCGCACAGGCCGCATCGGGCACGCGCAGCGTCACCGACACGAACCACTGATCGTTCCTGCGCGTGAGCGTGATGTCGTTGGGTTTGGCCTCAACCCCGAAGCGGTGCCGGCCGCGCGCCCGAATGGACATCGCCGCATCGCCGCTTCCCAAGCGCAGCGTGGCACCACGGCCGCCATGCTGCATGAGCTTCCAGCCAGCTGGGTCGGGGTATGAGAAGCCGGAGAACCGCTTGGCGGCCTTGAACCGCGGGAATCCGGGCGTTTGACCAGCTTTGACCCGGCGAAAGAACGACTGGAAGGCGAGATCCAGCCGCCGCAGCGTCTGCTGCAAGGCATGACTGCCGAGCGCGATGAACTCAGGCCGATCCGCCTTGATCTGTGGCAGCGCGTTTTGCTGGTCGAAGTAGCTGATCGACTTCCTGGCCTTGCGCCAGGCGTCGATGCGTTCTTCCAGCGCCGCGTTGTACAACTCGCAGTGCAGCCGCGTCCACGCCTCAAGCCGCGCAGCTTGCGCGGCATTGGGATACGGCTTGAGCGTGACTTTGCGCCGTTGCATACTGGTATTTTATCCAGCCTGGAGAGGAACAACGAGCGAAAGTCGCCCGCTTGACCCCCTCCTGCCCGGTCGGCTTCGCCTGAGCGACGCTGTGCGTCGGGCCGGGCGAGGAAGGGGAATGCGCGGGCATTTGTTCACGTTGTAGGCCAGCACATGCAAACTCATCTCGGTCTAAACCTGCCGGAGGGATCGCATCGGGAAGTGTCGAGTCCCCATCGAGAACTGGATGGTGCCGAAGCGATGCTCGACGGTTCGCCTTCGAACGCGCGTCATGCATGGGGACCCACCCAGGCGGCGCTGCATGGCTTCGAGGACGTCTTCGTGCTCACACATCACTGAACCGCCGATACGGGCTGCGCGTGCATTGCGCTTCAATGGGGCAGCGCGGGCAGTCTGAACTCCAGTACCAATGTATTCGAAACGCTGCACCAAGGCAGGGCGACCGTCGCTGAATGGCGCCGTGACTTCAACGAGGTCCGTCCCACCACACAGCTTCTTTCCCGACCTCCCGACCTGGCGCACGGCAATGCACGCCCTTGTCGTGCAGCTCGTCCATGCCAACATGGTACCCATGGGGAAATTGTCCCCCAGAATCGGTGCTTTTGGACGCCAAAGGCGCGGCGCCCGCGATGAGCGCTGTCTACTAAATTTTTGTTTTACTGGGGACTTCATGGTGCGCCCGGCTGGAATCGAACCAGCGGCCCTTGGCTTCGGAGGCCAATACTCTATCCACTGAGCTACGGGCGCATGACCATGCCTTCACAGGCTGGCGTGCAATGGTCATCTTAACGCCCCGCCAAGATGACCTCTACTTTTCGATGGCGATACTCCAGCGGCTGCGCGCAGTGCGCATGGGGGAGGCATGGGGCCAGATGCATCGTATCGGAAGGCGGCGATTGAAGCCCACAGGACGCGCCACCTGCATCAAGACGAACCTCAACTTGGCAGTGTATCAGGTGCCCTATTCGGGATAGTGCGGGTCAACGCCAAGCGAAGAGCTCATATCATTTGGCGAGTTGCACGATCTTGATATTGTTCATTCCACCGCACTGATCATGAGCTCACATCAAACAAAAACCTCCAGCGAAGGTAGTGATCTTCCGTTTGCATCGACACTGCGCAAAACGATCATCATTCTTCTTATTGGTTTTGCTACCCCCATCATTGCACTGCTGTTGATTGTGCATTTCATTTCCAACGAGTCGGTGCCCCCGCCGGTTCGGGCTCGCTGTCCACGGCGGCCACGGATCAGCGCATCGCACCGGTGGCACAGATCGCGGTGGCATCCAGTGCGCAGACCGCGTCACAAGCCACCGCCACCTCAAGCTCAAGCTCAAACGTTGCGCCAACGAGTAGCGCATCTGCAGCCGGCACAGGTTCGCAGCCATCCAATGGCGGTGCGGCAGCGGGTGCAGTTGCAACCGCCGACGCTGGCAAAAAACTGTACGAAAGCACCTGCATAGCCTGTCACGGCGCAGGCATCGCGGGCGCCCCGAAATTCGGCGACAAGGCCGATTGGGGCCCAATCATTGCCCAAGGAATGCCCACGCTCTATGACCGGGCCATCCATGGCTACACAGGCAAACGCGGAATGATGCCTCCCAAAGGTGGGAGTACCGCAACCGACGCGGACGTCAAGGCAGCGGTCGATTACATGGTTGCGCAATCAAAGTGAGCCGTGTGTGGCGAGGCGCCGCCGGGACAACTCAGACGCGCTTGGTCTCTGTGGCCACGCAATTCCACCGCATCGCGCCACGTGCGGTTTTTTTTCGGCGTTCCCTGGCTAGCTAACTCGGAAAGCGCAAAACGGATGACGGCTGCACTTGAAACCTTAGTCGGTGCTGCAGCGCCTCACTCTGCAAGGTTTCGAGCACCATGGTTGGCACCCTAGGCAGGCTCAGGAATTGAAGCGATTCGTCAAGCCACGGTGTGAGAAGGGCCACGTCGAGGCTGTGCAATACGCCGGGGCCCGCGCTGGTAGCGAGAAATAAGCGACCCAGCTCATCGACATACGCAGCATGTGGTTTGCAGGCTTGCCCAGTCTGTGTGGTCCACATTAGGTCTGTCGGCGAGTCCGCCTTGACCTGCAGACGCAACACGAGCGGCGCCGCTTCAAGGTCGACATACACCCGCTGTGGCCCATTCTGGAAGAACCAGTAGCCTTGCGCGTCTGCGGCGTAGTTGCGCTGAATGAAGCCAATCAGCTTCCAGTTCTGCACCCTGCTTGCGCCAGTCTTGTCAAGAAGGCCCTGTGGCGAGCGCGGCCATGGATGCACTTCGGCATCGCGTATCCACCAGTCGCCGCGTGCGTCCAGTGCCAGCCAGCCTGTGCAGGCCGGCACATCAGGCCACCGCTTTAATGCCTGCAGAACGAGATCATCCATCTCACAGCCCGTGAGCAAAAAACTGCAGTATGCGCTGCGGTAGCCAGTCCAGGACCCCAGGCGGGCCTCCCCTGGCAAAGCCGACATGCCCGCCCTCCTCTGGCTGCTCCAGCCACACACCGGGCGCGATTTCACCCGCTGCAGGCAAGGCGCTGGCTGGAAGAAAGGGATCATTTCGGGCGTTGATGAGCAGTGTCGGTACGCGGATACGCGCCAGGTGTGGTTTGGCTGAAGCCCGCCGCCAGTAGTCATCGGTATCACGAAATCCATGCACAGGCGCGGTAAACGCATTATCGAAAGCGCGAAGGTCTTGTGCCGCCGCGATGGCGCGCGCATCGGCCAATCCTGGATACCTGTGCACCATATCGATCGCCTTGGGTTTGAGCGTGCGCAGAAACATGCGCGTGTATATCAAGCGGTTAAACCCGCGCGAGATCGCCGCGCCGCCAGCAGCCAAATCAATAGGCGCGCTCACACTGACCAAGGAATGAACAACGTCCATCGCCGCATGGCCCGCTTCCTCCGCCCATCGCAGAAGCGCATTGCCACCGAGTGAAACACCGATCGCATGCAGCGCACCGCTGTGGGTTGCGCGAAAGCGCCGCACGATCCAGTCAATCTCAGGCCAGTCCCCCGAGTGGTAGGCACGCGGCGCACGGTTCGGCTCCCCTGAGCAACCCCGGAAATGGGGCACAGCGATACTCCATCCCGCTCGCATGCAAGCATGGGCTACCGCTTGTGCGTAATGACTTCGCGACGAGCCTTCCAATCCGTGGAACAGCACGATCAGTGGTGCGGCGCCGCGCCTTTCAACAGAGATGCGGTCAACGTCGATGAAATCACCATCAGGGGTGTCCCATCGTTCCCGTGCCCACTGCAAAGGCATCCCCGCAGATGCCGGACGGGAAAAAAGCGCCGGCCAGATGGTTTGCGCATGCGCCCCGGGAAGCCAGCGCGGCGCGACGTATAACGCGTCGCTTCGCCGCAAAGGGAGGTCGCGCCCCAGACCGAAACCCACAGGGCCATCACCCATACTGGCTGGCCCCTCAGTGCAAGCGCTCGGGCATGGACATGACTTCCGCCACCTCATGCGCCGTCGCAGGACTTGCGTGGTGCAGCACCATACGCCACCCGTCAGGCGTCTTGGTGTAGGCATTGGTTGCCAAAACGAATCCAAACTGCTGCTCGCCGGGCTTGCTCTGCATCACCACCCGTTCCACCACGTTGTGCACGGCGCAGCCCAAGGTGACCGAGCGCAGTACACGCTCCGGGACAATACGCAACGCGCCCCCGGCAAGCAGTTGCTCGAAACTCGAACGAATTGCCGCTGCCCCCACGATGCGTGGTCCGCCGGGATGAACGCAGACCAGATCGTCATCATCTGCCCAGACCTGCATGAGCGCGTCCACGTCCGCGGCCTGCAGGGCCTCGTAAAAGGCCGCCTCGGCTGCCTCGGCAGAGCTTTGCAAACTGGCGCGCGGCGCGGAAGGACGTGGCATGAAAGTATCCGGTTATTGCAGTGGGTGGCTAGATGCGCAATCGTGCTGCGATCCGCTTATTGGAACACCACGGTCTTGTGTCCGTTGAGCAGGATGCGCCGCTCGACATGCCAGCGCACGGCGCGGGCAAGCACCTGGTTCTCCACGTCCTGCCCCGCGGCCGTCAACGCATCAACGCTTTGGCTGTGATCCACCCGCACCACATCTTGCTCAATGATGGGGCCTTCGTCCAGTTCCGCTGTCACATAATGCGCCGTGGCACCAATGAGCTTGACCCCGCGATCATGCGCCTGCGCATAGGGTCGTGCCCCCTTGAAACTCGGCAGGAATGAATGGTGGATGTTAATGGCGCAGCCATTGAAGGCGGCGCAAAATTCCGGGCTCAGGATTTGCATGTAACGCGCCAGCACCAACAAATCGATATGCTGTTCACGCACCAGCGTTTCGATATGCAATTCCTGAGCGCGCTTCGCTGCCTTATCGGGCATTGGCGGTAGCGCTGCGTGGTGGAAAGGCACACCGTAGTGGTCCGCCAATCCTGCACAGTCGGGGTGGTTGGAGACGACGCCCACAACATCCATCGGCAGCTGGCCCGCACGCCAACGAAACAGCAGATCGTTAAGGCAATGGGCTTGGCGGCTTACGGCGATCAGCACCCGCGCTCGGCGGGCAACAGCGTGGATAGCCGCGCGCATTGCAAAGCGCCGGCGAAGGTCACCAAAGAGCAGGTCCAATTTATCGGGCCCATCCAAATGCGGCGGCGCGGCAAAGTGCACCCGCATGAAAAAAAGACGCGTCGCAGGATCGCCAAACTGTTGTGAATCCAGGATGTTGCAACCAGCCTGGTACAACAACCCTGACACCGAGTAGACGATACCTTTGGTGTCTGCACAAGACAAAGTCAGCACGTAGTCATTGACAGCCGTAGTCATATTTCGCATCAGTCCCGCCCGACTTCAGGCCCATCGTCTTTCGTGCAGAGGATTTTAGACATCATGCCCGCCACCGCCACGCCGTTTCCCCCTGGTTCCAGGGTCGCATCGGTTCGAAGCTGCGCCAAGAGCCCGACTGACGCAGCAGCTTGGCTGGCTACCTGCGTCGCATCGACAAACCGAGACCGCCCTGGAAAGATCCCTGCCGCTTCCTTGCGAGGAACAACCTCTGCAGCAAGCGGATCCAATCGCACGGGTCAGAGCAAATTTGCGCCCCAGCGAACGAGCAACCGCGCAGCGCGAGTGCCTTGGCATCAATCTTCAGACACAAGGAGCCCATCATGCCCTATAAGCAGGCATTTCTAAAAACTGCTGCGGTTCTCGCCACAGCGTGCGCCCTTCCTTTATTCGCCGTGGCCGCAAAACCGGTCCATACCCAAGGCCCCATGTCCATCCAGTACCTTTGCGGGGGAGTTGGCGAGGGCTCACGGCAACAACTCCAGGCCCAAGCGACAAAGTTCAATCTTGGCTTTTGGATGGTCAAGGGGCCGCGCGGGGCATATCTCGCCGACGTTCCGGTCACCATCAAAAAAGGCAACCAAATTGTGGCCCAATTCACTGCCGAAGGGCCCCTGTGCTACCTCAAGGTCCCCGCTGGCGCCTACACGATCGAGGGGCGGCACGATGGTCAGGCCCGAACCATCAAGGTGCACACCGGAAGCAAGGCCTACTATCTGCGGTGGTAGATAAGGTAAGGGTGACCAGCCAACATTTAGCTATGGCGGATCCGCGCGACAACCGCGTCGGTAAAGTCCTTGGTGCTTGCCTTGCCGCCGAGATCGCCTGTGCGCACCCCGTCCGCATTCAGGGTCTCGGAGATCGCTTGGCGCAGGCGCTGCGCCTTGTCATGGAGGCGGACATGGTCGAGCATCAAGCCCCCTGCCAGCATCAATGCAATCGGGTTGGCAATGCCTTTGCCTGCTATGTCGGGTGCCGAGCCATGGACGGCCTCGAAAATTGCGGCGTCTTGTCCGATATTGGCCCCCGGGGCCATGCCTAGGCCGCCAACAAGCCCGGCGGCGAGGTCTGACAGTATGTCCCCGAACAGGTTGGTTGTGACCAACGTGTCGAACTGCCAGGGGTTGATCACAAGTTTCATGCAACAGGCGTCAACAATGACGTCGTCAAGGCCGATTTGCCCCGCGTATTTCTCCTTGTGCAACTGGTACGCGGTTTCCAGGAAAATCCCTGTGAGCGCCTTCATGATGTTGGCCTTGTGCACCACCGTCACCTTCTTGCGCCCCATGCTGATCGCGGTTTGAAACGCATAGTCAAGAATATGCCGCGCCCCCTGACGCGTATTGACGCCGGTCGCGATGGCCACTGCATGCGGGTCGTCGTCGATGGGGATGTAATGCTCATAGCCCATGTACAGGCCCTCCACGTTCTCGCGGAAAACCATCAGGTCGATGTTGTCGAAGCGGCCGCCCGGAATCAGAGTCTTGGCCGGACGCATGTTCGCGTAGAGCTTGAACGCTTCGCGCAATCGCACATTGCTCGATCGGTATCCACCGCCAGAAGGTGTTTCCAACGGGCCTTTGAGCGCCAGACGCGTCTTGCGAATGCTGTCCAGCGTGGCTTGCGGCAGCGGATCGCCTGCCGTGTTCACCCCACCGAGACCGGCGACTTGGGCATCCCAGTCAAACGGCGCCTGCAGCGCCTCGAGCACAGTCAGCGTGGCGGCCATGATTTCGGGACCAATGCCGTCGCCGGCGATCAGTGTGGCGGGGATGCGTGCGGTCATGCGTGGGCTCCAAAGGCTAAGTCACTGTCGCCGACTAATGCCGGCAATAGCAGCGAAGCATAAGCCGTGCGAGCTTTCCCTTGCCTGACGCTACCAGCGAGCGTCGCAAAAGAAGCGATTGAAATCGGCCTTCCCGGCACGATGCAACCCGCTTTGCAGGTGCTCAACTGTCGTAGACGGCGATCGGTTGGGCGGCTCTGCGCGATCGCTCTCTTGAGGTCCGGCATAAAACCCCTGCATATGCGAAAACTGCGCTCCACCGCGCGCAGCGCATGGCCTGCCATTGCAACGCGGGCTCCAGAGAGTTGGCGCAATTGCCTGGCGCGGCCAAACGGGTGCCGGTGTATCCGCGTAGGCAATGCGCCAATGCCGCGATGGCTGGCACCTTGCAGTCAGCGTGCCCTCTGCACAGCGCGCCGCCGGCCAACCGCAACAGATCCGTTTATGGGTCTGGCGCGCCCTAACCTGGCGGGTCCATGAAGCCGGTGGCGCGGTACGTCAGCACCAAAGTATCGCGCCAGCCCGAAGCGTCTGCATTAATCGGCGTGATGGGCGTTGTTTCGTGGATGACGCGCGTGTCATCCATCAGCAGAGCGCTCCAGGGCTGGTCAAGCGTAAAGCGCACTCCGTAGGGTCCGTCGAGCTCGAACACGCGCGTCTCCGCCCCGCGAATGCCGTGGCGCTGCACCAAGACAACGCCCACGAAATCCACGCCATCGCGATGCGCGCCCTCTGGTGTCGGGCGCCCGACGCCACCATGGGTATCGATACGGAACTGGTGCGCCTCGACGAACCACTGTCGAACGGGTCGCTGCCGGGCGAACACACGCCCCAAGCCCGTGACCAGCGCGCGGAAGCACGGCATGGCCACGAGTTGCCCATCCAATGGGGGGTACCACCGGACAAGACCACCGTGCAGCGCGTTGAAGGTGGAGGGCTGGTAATGGGCACGCTGCGGCATCTGTTCCAGATCCGGGGCAGCGCCCGAAGCATCCAGGTGTTGGATAAAACTGCCGTGGCGACGGCTACGGTAATGTCCACCATCCCTTAAATAGCCGTCAGGCGGCAACGCCTCCCAAAACGACGCAGCTGCCGCACACGCACCGGTTGGCACTTCACACAACTTCGCCAGCGCGTCCGGCTGCAACATGCAAAATCCCTGCTCGGACAGGCTTTGGCTAGCCATATCCGCCGCGCCCGCAGGCGACGAACAGCCCGCGGTGAGCTGCGCACCAAGCGTGCGGAGGCCGAGACGCGTCATGGCCAAGTGCAGGATCCGCGTAGCTTGCGCGCTCAGCCTGCGCGCCCGTCGCGCAGTGTTGTCGTGCGGTTAAACACAGCCCGCCCCGGCGCGTGGTCACGAAGGTCGGTCACGAAATAGCCATGCCGCTCGAACTGAAAGCTGGTACCGCAAGGCGCCTGCGCCGCGCTCGGCTCGACCCACCCAGAAACGACGCGCAGACTATCGGGATTGAGCACGCAGAGAAAGTCGCGTCCCCCAGCGTCAGGCTGCGGCTGAGTGAACAGTCGGCCGTACAAGCGCACCTGCGCTGGCGCAGCGTCGGCTGCGCCCACCCAGGTAACCACGCCCTTGACTTTCACCGCATTTGCCCCGGGTGTTCCGCTCTTGGTGTCGGGCACCAGCACGGCCTGGACTTCGGTGACCTGGCCATGCGCGTCGAAGGTCGCGCCGGTGCATTCGATGACATGGCCGTACTTGAGGCGCACCCGGTTACCAGGAAACAACCGGAAAAACCCCTTGGGCGGAATTTGCTCGAAATCCCCGCGTTCGATCCATACCTGGGGACCGAGCTTGAAGTGACGTTGACCCCATTCGGGGTGATGCGGGTGCACCGGAGCGTGGCAGTCATCGAGCACCCCGCTGCCCATGACGGCGTCCCAGTTGGTCAGGACAAGCTTGAGAGGATCCAGCACGGCCATGGCTCGCGGCGCCTGGGGATCGAGGTCGTCGCGCAGCGCGCCGTCAAGGGTCGTGTCATCGATCCACGAGTCGGATTTGCTCACGCCGATGCGCTCGGCGAAAAGACGAAGAGCACCCGGCGTGTAGCCGCGTCGTCGCAGCCCGGCAATTGTCGGTAAGCGCGGATCATCCCATCCGTCGACATAGCGCTCATTCACCAACTGAGCGAGCTTGCGTTTGCTGGTGACAACGTAGGTCAAATTCAGACGCGCGAATTCGTGCTGGTGCGGCAGCGGGCGGGCCAACAGGCCAAGGTCGGCAAGCTGGGCGAGCACCCAGTCGTAGAAAGGCCGCTGGTCCTCAAACTCCAGGGTGCAGATGCTGTGGGTGATGCGCTCCAGAGCGTCCTCAACGGGGTGCGCATAGGTATACATCGGGTAAATGCACCAGCGGTCGCCCGTGCGATGGTGGTGCGCGAACTTGATGCGATAAATGGCCGGGTCGCGCAAGTTGATGTTGGGCGCTGCCATATCGATCTTTGCGCGCAACACCATGCTGCCCTCGGCATGCTTGCCAGCGCGCATGGCCTCAAAGCGTTCCAGGCTTTCGCTCGCCGGCCGCTCGCGCCAGGGGCTGTTCACGCCGGGTTCGGTGAGCGTGCCACGATTTCGACGCATGTCCTCAGGCGACTGCTCGTCCACATAGGCCAACCCTGCCTTGATCAGCGCGCAGGCGCCGCGATACATGAAGTCGAAGTCATCGCTCGCAAAGTACTCATGATTGACGCCGCCGACCACCCAATCAAAGCCTAGCCATCGCACTGCATCGCGTATGGCCTGCACGTACTCCTCGTCCTCCTTCTCGGGATTCGTGTCGTCCAGGCGAAGATGACACACACCGCCATAGTCCTGTGCCAGCCCGAAATTCAGGCAGATGCTCTTGGCATGGCCAATGTGCAGGTAGCCGTTGGGCTCTGGCGGAAAACGCGTGCGAATGCGCGCCGTGTCCAGTGGGGCATCGGCGAGCTCTTGCGCATCACCTGGAGTGCCGGCGAAGCGCCGGCCGGCATCACGGCCGCTAGCCAAGTCGGCCTCGATGATCTGGCGTAGGAAGTTGGATGCTTTGGGGCTGGTGGAATCCGTGGGCTGCATGGGAACTGGGGCCAAACGCAGGCCGAGCACCTGCCCGGTCTGTGTGAAACGCCCTATTCTCCATCAAACGCATTCGCGCGGCGCAAGCCTGCTGTCGCTGCAGAAAGACCGGTGATGCCAAACGCGTGGCGCCGGGCACACCCTGCGGGCGCGTCGCGCGCGCAGCTTGCCCGCATGTCCACATGCCTGGTGCGCCGGCAGGTCGCTCGCCAGCATGCCAAAGCACACCGATTGTGCGGTCGCCGCCTCAATCACGGCGCGGCCTTCACGCGCTCGCTGAGATTTCCCTCGGATTGACGAAGAAGGCGCGGCCTGGTGATCCAGGCCACCGTTGCGCCCAGCGCGACCCCGGCCAGCACGTCGACAGCCACGTGCTGCCCGGTCGCAATGGTCGAGTAGGCAATGGCCGCGCACCAAAGTGCGTTGATGCGACGCATCCGGGTGCCAAAGCCCAACCCTGGGGCCATCCGATCGAGCCAAAATGCAGCGAATACGGCCGTGGCCACATGCAGTGACGGACAGGCGTTGCCGCCCGCGTCGACACCCTTGAGGATTGAAAAATCCGGATGCCGCGCAAAATTGATCGCCACGGGCGGAACCTTGGTCGGGCAGACATAGAACACCGCCAGACCAACCAGACACAAGGCGCCGATGCGCATGCCAAAACCGATGATGTCGCTTCGCGACGCCATCAAGGCAGGCGGCAAGGAAACATAAACCCACAACGACAAATAGATCGGCAAGGCCCACGGCTGGAACCCAATCCAGCGATCAACTGCCGTGAGGGGCATCGTCGTCACATGGCCGTCCGGATGTTTGAGCAAATAAAAGTAGACGACAAAAAATACCAGCATGAACGACGACGTTCCGACGGCTTTGAGCCAAAAATGAGACCGAAGAACTTTCAACGTCCTCAACATCAGTTCTGTTGCGCCGGGGGTCGCTGGTGACGCGCTCGAGTTCGACAACGGCATAAACGATTCCTCATCCCGTGTTTTATCGGCGGCTCATGGGCAGGCCATTGGTCCCATGGGGCTGCCATCTGGCGCAAGCGAACCGAACTGGGTACCGCCGGTTTGCATCCCTGCCACATCTTTAAAGGCGCGCCACGCAACACCGCTGGTCTCGACTGTTGCGCATGCGCGGCCATGATCACACCTGAGCACCACTTGCGCAGGCCCTGGACCAGCCGTCTCAATGATAGATTGCGCCTCGGTCATCGAACCCGATGCTCTTGTGAATGCGTTGAGCTTGTGGGCCAAGACCTTTGAAATCTCGCCGCGATGTTGCATTTAGTCACAGATACGTGGCAAGCACTGTCGGCTCCGCCCATCTCCATCCCGTTATGGACGCCATGTATGCAGTCTCATTTGGAGAAACCTCATGATCCGCACATTCTTGCTGGCCTTGGCCCTGTCGGCGTCTGCCGCCCTGGCGCCTTCCGCCCACGCGGATGGTGTCTATTGGTCGCTGGGCGTGGGCACGCCCGGAGTGGCGGCCAATTTTGGCAACGTCTACCCCGTGGCGCCGCCCCCGGTCTACGTGGCACCGCCCCCCGTGGTCTACGCTCCGCCTCCGGTGGTGTATGCGCCGCCGCGGGTCATCTATAACCCCGGCTATGTCACCTATGGCGGCTATATGCGCGACACGCGCCCCTATTGGGGTTACCGCCGCGCCTGGCATCGCCGTCACGATGATGATGACGATCGCTGAACAAACGGGGTAACGCTCACTCGGCCCAATTCCCGGAGTGAAGCTCGCGCCCGCTCCGGTGAATTTGACGCATGCGCAGCAGGGACTCGAAAGGCCTGGCTCCTTCAGAGAAGCCGCGCTGCGGTTCCAGGCTGAAATGGCGGAGCCGGGTGGTTCCTTTATCATCGCGGGGCTCATTGTGCATACTTTCCACGACTTATTGGCGCCATGCCCGTGCCACAAACACCTGCATTAACCAGCGAACCCGCGCTTCTACGCGATTTGGCGGGCTTGATTATCGAATCACTCAACCTCGAGGTGGCCCCCGCTGAGATCGACCCTGATGCACCGCTGTATGGCGATGGCCTGGGGCTGGATTCGATCGACATTCTTGAGCTTGCCTTGGTCGTGTCCAAGAATTTTGGCGTACAACTCCGAGCCGACGACGCGAACAACCAGCAGATTTTTAGTTCCCTGCGCAGCCTGGCCAATTACGTGGCCGCCCACCGGACACATTGACATGCGCTGGCGCGCTGTCATGCAAGGCGCCTTCATCGCCGCAGCAAGCGTGATCTATGCGGCGGCAAGCTATATTTGCGCCCGGTCGGCCCGCCCCACCCTGCTGGGTGCTGGACTCGCTTACGCGCCCTTGTTGTTGGGCGGCGCGTGGATGGCCCGGAAGTCGCTGCGTCGCATCCGTGCCCTTGCTTTCGTGGTGCTTGCGGCGCTGGTCCTGTGGTTTGCTCGCGATGGACTCCTCCAACACTACCGTTGGGGCTACCTGGTCCAAAGCGCCGGACCGATGACCCTGCTTGCCCTCCTCTTTGGCGGCAGCCTGCGGCGTGGCCATGTGGCCCTGATCACGCAACTTGCGCTCTTGGCGCACGATGGCCACATTTCCGTGCGCACATCGCGCTACACACATGGTCTGACATGGGCCTGGACTGTCTTTTTTGCCGTCATGGCGTTGGTGTCAACCGCCCTGTTTCTCATGGCCGCGCCAGCGGTATGGTCCTTGTTCGCCAACGTGCTGGTCGCGCCGCTTGTGGCCGCCATGTTCGTCGGCGAGTACGCCGTGCGGGTTCTGGCGCTTCCCGCGCACGAGCGCACCGGCCCCCTGCAGGCCGTGGCGGCCTTCATGCGCTATCGCAGACATGGCAGTGCCCCAACCGTGCCGTTACAGCCAGCCATCGGTCCGCAGACGCGCTGACCTGCGTTTTTCCACCCACGCACCCAAGCGTCGCAAGGCCTTGTGTGCCCCATCTTCGATTCTGATGCAACTGCCGCTCGTCTCCTGGCTGTCCACCGACGACATACTGGCTTGGCGCGACGGCCAGGCCGTGAAAGTGCGCGACTTCCTGCTTGACGTGCAATCCCTTGCAAGCCGCCTTCCGGCGAACGGCCATGTCCTCAACGTCTGCAAAGACCGCTACCGCTTTCTGGTGGGGTTCGGCGCCTCGGTCACCGCCGGCAAAATCAGCCTCCTGCCGTCAACACGCACGCCCGAATCGATCCGTCAGCTGCACAACCTTGCCCCCGATGCGTTCTGCCTGAGCGACCATGACGATGGCATCCAACTGCCGCGGGTCGCGTACGCCGATCGCGGCGCCGGTTGCGGAGTGACTGCCATGGTGAACATGCCGCACATCGAAGCCGACCGTGTGGTCGCGCACGTCTTCACCTCCGGATCCACCGCAGCCCCGGTGCCCCATCCAAAGACCTGGGGATCGCTTGCTGAGTGCGTGCAGGCCGGCGCCTTGCGCCTGGGCCTTCGCGACGGCCGCGCCCATGCTCTGGTGGGCACGGTTCCCCCTCAGCACATGTACGGTTTCGAGTCGACAGCGCTCATTGCACTGCATGGTTGCGTGGCCATGAGCGCCGAGCAGCCGTTCTATCCAGCCGATGTTGCCGCCGCACTAACGCGTATCCGCGCTCCGCGAATGCTGGTCACATCGCCCGTGCATCTGCGCGCACTGCTTGCGGCCCATGTGCACATCCCCCCCTTGAGCTTGGTTTTGTCAGCCACAGCCCCGCTGCCACGGGATCTGGCACAACAGGCCGAGAGCCACCTGAACGCCCCTCTTGTGGAGATCTACGGCTCCACCGAAACCGGTCAGATCGCCACCCGCCGCACGGCGCGCACCGACGTCTGGGAACTTTTCCCCAGTGTGCGCCTGGAGCCCGAACCGGACGGCCACGTACGAGTCACGGGTGGACATCTCGCCCAAGCACAGGTGCTGCACGACGTCATTGAAATCGTCGACGATCGGCGTTTTCTCTTGCACGGACGTGGCGCCGACATGATCAACATCGCCGGCAAGCGCAGCTCTCTGGCTCACCTCAACCATCAACTCACCAGCATCCCCGGTGTGCAAGACGGCGCGTTCTTCATGCCCGACGCTGGCGCGGGCGGGTCCGTCGCCCGACTGATGGCCTTCGTCGTCGCTCCCGCGATTGATCCCGCCGTAGTGCGCGACGCGCTGCGCGAACGCCTTGACCCGGCATTCATGCCGCGACCGCTGGTTTTTGTCGACACCTTGCCGCGCAATGCGACGGGCAAACTCCCTCGCGCCGCTTTGTCCGCGTTGGCCACACGTGCACCTGCACGACATCTCATCGACGATGACAGCCATGCCGACTGAATTGCTGACAGCACCGCCTGCCGAGCACCCTGTTTATGCGGGACACTTTCCCGGCAGTCCCATCACGCCGGGAGCAATGCTGCTCGACAGTGTCGTGCATGCCGTGTGCCTAGGCTGCGGCCTTGAAGAAAGCGCGTGGGACGTTGCATCGGTGAAGTTTTTCTCGCCCGTGGTACCCGGCGAGACGCTGGAACTGCGTCAAGACAGCGCGAGCTCGGGGCTCGTGACATTCAGCCTGCACGCCGGCACGCGTGTGGTCGCCCGCGGCCGCCTGCGCGTGGCCGATGGATCCGTTCGATGAGCACGCGCTTACCTCCACCCTCTGGGGAACAAGCTGGTGCCGCGCCAGGGCCACCCCCCGTTTCCGCGCCCGGCCGGCAGGCTCAATGGGTACAGAACCCCGAACGCAGCAACATGCTGATGCTGCGCATCATGACCTGGATTTCTCTGCGATTGGGGCGACGCGCGGCACGTGTCGTTCTGTCTGGCATCGCCGCGTACTTCCTGGTGTTCGCCCCCGCGGCGAGACGGGCTTCACGCCAATACCTCGCGCGTGCGCTCGGGCGTGCACCAGGCATAGGCGACAGTTTCCGCCAGTTTTTCAGCTTTGCCTCGACCATTCACGACCGGGTCTATCTGCTCAATGGTCGTCTCGACCTCTTCAGCATCCGTGTGCATGGGCAGGAGGTCATCGAGGCGGCACTGAACCGTGGTAAAGGCGTGTTCATGGTCGGGGCTCATTTCGGCAGTTTTGAGGTCCTGCGTGCCATTTCACACCAGCGCCCGGGCCTGCGTGTGTGCATGCTGATGTACGAGGGCAACGCGCGCAAGATCAATGCCGCCCTCAAGGCGATCAATCCCCTGGCCGAACATGACGTCATTGCGCTCGGCCACCCCGAGTCGATGCTTCGCCTGCGCGATGCACTCGATGATGGCGCAATCATCGGCATACTGGCCGACCGCTCGCTGCACGACGACGAAACCGTGTGCGTACCCTTCCTCGGCGAGCCCGCACGCTGGCCCGCTGGCCCCTGGCGCATCGCCGCTCTTCTGCGCAAACCTGTCGTCATGGCTCTCGGCGTCTACGGTGGAGGGAATCGCTACGACGTGCATTTCGAATCCTTAGCCGACTTCTCCAACACAGACCGGCGAGCCCGCAGCGAGGCCGAGCATGCAGCGCTTGCGACGTATGTACAACGCCTGCAGGCCCATTGCGAGCGCGAGCCCGACAACTGGTTCAATTTTTTCGACTTCTGGAGCGGCAGTGCGCAACCATCAGCGCCCCCCGCAAAGCCCGAAACGCCATGAAACTGCTATCCCTACTTAGCGTTTGCCTCCGCGCCGGCCTGGCTGGCGCAGCACTGTTGTGGGCGATTGGTGGACTGGCCGCCGGGTGGAATCTGCAGACGCTGATGCAGGCACTGGTCCAGCATCATGGTGGCCGCGCCGATTTCACGGAGACCAAGACCCTCGCCATGCTGAACAAGCCCATCGAGTCATCTGGCGAATTGCGATTCGCGGCACCGGACTTCCTGCAGGTGCGCACGCTCAAGCCCAGGCGGCAGACCTTGACCCTGATGGGCAATCAGCTCACGATGGAAGCAAGCGGACACTCGCAGCAGTTCGACCTGCGTGAACATCCCGACGTCGCCACCCTCATCGACGGCATCCGCGCCACACTCAACGGCGACCTTGACTCCCTGCAACGCCACTACGACCTGACCCTGGATGGCCAGGCCGCGCAATGGACCCTCACCCTGGTTCCGCGCGACGTCAAGGCGCATGAGCACATCAGTGACATCCGCATCAGCGGGATTGAAGGCATCGTGCAAACGGTCACCGTGGAGCAGGCCGACGGTGACCGCTCCGTCATGCACATCCACCCTGCCGCTTCGCCATGAACCGGCGCGCGGCTGTCCCCGTGCTGCTGTGGCTGGCCGTGCTGCTGGCCTGCGCGGTCGTCATCGTCAAGAGTCGATTCGCTGCGGACATGTCGGCCTTCCTGCCGCAGGCGCCCACGGCCCAGGAGCGTATCCTGGTGGACCAACTTCGCCGCGGCCTGGTCTCACGGCTCATCCTCGTCGGCATTGACGGGTCTGACGCCGCGACACGCGCTGATCTGTCGAAGTCGATGGCTGCACGCCTGCGCGCGGATCCCGCCTTCGTCGCCGTGGAGAACGGCCAACCCCTGAACGCACAACGCGACGAGCAATTGCTGTTCCAGTACCGTTACGTGTTGTCGCCCAATACTGCGTCTCAGTTCAGCGTCCAGGGGCTGCACCGCGGCATTACCAACAGTATCGATCGCCTGGCCTCGCCCATGGGGCAAAGCCTCAAAGCGCTTCTCCCCACGGACCCCACCGGCGCGCTGCTGGCCCTCGTGCAGGGTCTTTCGCCGGGCCAGGGGCCCAAGCGAGACCACGGCGTATGGGCCGCAGCTGGGGCGCCGCGCGCCTTGTTGCTGGTGCAAACCCGGGCGCAGGGCACCGACACCGATGCCATGCAAGAAGCCATGACGACCATCCGCGACGACTTCGCCAAGGCGCAGCGTCAGGGCGGTGCAGACGCGCGGCAGGCCACGCTGGTGATGAGCGGCCCGGGAGTGTTCGCTGTGCAGTCGCGAGCGCTGATCAAGCGCGCGGTGGAGCGCGTTTCGCTCCTCGGCGCCGTGCTCATCGTCGGCTTGTTGCTGCTCGTCTATCGTTCGCCGACGGTCTTGGCATTGGGTCTGCTCCCGGTGCTGTCGGGGGTGCTGGCCGGCATCGCCGCCGTCAGCCTTGGCTTCGGCGCGGTGCAGGGCGTGACCCTGGGTTTTGGCACAACGCTCATGGGCGAGGCGGTGGACTACGCGATCTACCTCTTTGTGCAGTCCACTCAGCCCTCCGTCGCCGATCGTACCCTCTGGCTTCAGAGCTTCTGGCCCACCATCCGTTTGGGCATGCTGACTTCGGTGTTTGGCTTTGCCACGCTGCTGATGTCGGGCTTCCCCGGTCTGGCTCAGCTTGGCCTGTATTCCATCGCGGGTCTGCTCGCCGCAGCGCTCGTCACGCGCTTTGTGCTGCCGCAATTGATGCCTGCGCGCCTGTCGATGCGCGAGCTCGCCCCGTTCGGCGCGTACCTGACAGCGCGGCTGCCAGGGCTGCGGCGCCTGCGCTGGTTGCTTGGCGTCACCGTGGTGATTGCCTGCGGCGTGCTCATCGTGCAACGCGATGCCCTGTGGAATACGCAACTCGCCGCGCTCAGCCCCGTGACCCCTGATGCACTGAAGCTGGATGCTCAGCTGCGCCGCCAGCTCGGCGCGCCCGATGCAGGCAACCTTGTGGTCGTCCAAGGTAGCAGTTCAGAAGCTGCGCTGACTGCGGCCGAGGCCCTGGGCCCGCGCCTGCAAAATCTGGTGGCCCGCGGCGTCATCACCGGCTTCGACAGCCCAGACCGGTACCTTCCGAGTGCAGCCACCCAGCGCCGCCGTCTTGCAGCGCTGCCCGATGCGGAAGTTCTGCAGCGCAGGCTGGAGCAGGCCATCGTCGGGCTGCCGGTCAGCGCCCGATTGTTCGCGCCATTTGTGCACGATGTGCAGGCTGCACGCGCGCAGGGCCTGCTCACGCGTAGGCAGCTGGCGCAGACCTCCTTTGCGCTGGCCCTCGATGGCATGCTGCTTCGCCAGACGGATGGACGCTGGCTGGCCGTGCTGCCGCTGCATGCCCAGGCCAACCGGAGCATCGATGGCGCGCAGGTGCGCGCTGCATTGGCTGGCACTCCAGCCAGCTACATCAACCTTGGCCAGCTCAGCAACAGCCTCTACGACAACTACCTGCACACTGCAGCCTGGCTATCGCTGACGGGCCTGGCGTGCATTGCTGCACTGCTCGTGGTCAGCCTGCGCTCCGCATCTCGCACGCTACGCGTGCTTGCTCCCCTCCTGAGCGCGGTACTTGTAGTCGGCGCCGGGCTGCTGCTGGGTGGACAGCAACTGACTTTGCTGCACCTCATTGGCCTCATGCTCATCGTCGCAGTCGGCTCGAACTACGCGCTGTTTTTCGATCAGGGCGCGCAACATGGCGGCATTGCGCCGCGCACGCTGGCCTCGCTCCTGGTTGCCAATCTCACCACTGTGCTCGGCTTCGGGCCGTTGGCCTTGTCCGGCGTGCCTGTTCTGCAAGCCCTGGGGATGACGGTAGGCCCCGGCGTGCTGCTGGCCCTGGTGTTTTCCGCCATACTGTCGGCCTCACCGTCCACCCCCACGCGGCCACCGGCTGCCGTCTAAGAGCAAACCCGCATGCCAGTGTCCAGCCCCGCACCTCAGCCGGCGACCGGCGCCGGCTGGCGGCCCGCGCCGCTCGTCGCGGGGTCCCTAATCCTGCACCCGCTCGTGCTCGGCGCCGTGGTCGTTCAGCCCACCCTATGGCCCTGGGGGCTGAGTATCCTGGCGGTCAACCACATGGTGCTCGCCGGCGCCGGGCTGTGGCCGCGCAGCAAACTTCTCGGCACCAACCACACACGTCTGCCCGACACAGCCGTGGCGCGCGGCGAAATCGCGCTGACGATCGATGACGGGCCCAACCCGCTCGTGACGCCAGGCGTGCTTGACATCCTTGACGCGCACAACGCCAAGGCCACATTTTTTTGCATCGGCGAGCGCGCCAGTGCCCACCCGGACTTGTGCCGTGACATCGTGCGGCGCGGCCACGCCGTGGAAAATCACAGTCACAGTCACCGCCACAGCTTCTCGTTGTCCGGTCCTCGCCGCATTCTCCGCGAGTTGCAGGCCGCCCAGGCCACGCTGGCTGGCATCACCGGACAGCCACCGGCCTTCTTCCGCGCTCCAGCCGGGCTGCGCAACCCCTTCCTCGACCTGGTTCTCAGCCGCCTCGGCCTTCAGCTGGCGAGCTGGACGCGGCGCGGCTTTGATACGCGCGAACGTGATCCAATGAGGGTTCTGCATCGCCTGCGGCATGGCATGCGCGCGGGCGATATCCTGCTGCTGCACGATGGCCATGCCGCGCGCACCGCATCGGGGCAACCCGTCATTCTCGAAGTGCTGCCTGGCCTGTTGGACTCCATCGCTAGCCTCGGGCTGCGCCCCGTCACCTTGCGTCAAGCCTTTTCATGCGCGTAAATCGATCCCTTTCCTATCCGCCCAGCGCCGGCCCTGCGTTCAATCGCATTGGCTTGCGCTTGGCTCGGCGCGTCGTCAGGTTTAGCCACCCAGGCAAGCTGGTCTTCGGCAGCCTGCGGCACGGCGGTCATCTTGTTCTCCAACCACCCATCCGAGGGCTGCTCTGCGCCCAGCGCCCCATGATCTCCCAAATGCCGCCCCCAAGGCGACTGCGCAGCGAAGGCGCCTTCGCCATATTGCATGAGTCTGCCGCTTTGCACGGTATTGAACTTCCTCGCATGGGCGACACGGAGCGCGTCCCTCGGGTCGGCCGCGTCAATGCGCCAAGCGCCGCTGTTGTCTTTGTTGCCCGCAAAGACCCGACCGCCACGGCATCTAGCGCCAGACAAGAGCGCGTTGCGCGGCGGCATTGGGCCGCAAGGGCAGAGGTCTGACCGCCATGTCCACCACGACACCGCCGACCATGGCGCTCATGCGCTACACGGTCAGTAGCTGCTTAGGGCATGGGTTGGCGCCCACGCTCGACGCCTTGCTTGGCACGCGCAGCGGGCTGCGCCCCGAAGGCTTCGACCTGTTCGACCTGCCAGCCTGGACCGGCGCCGTGCCAGACGTGGATGCAGTGCGCCTGCCGCAAGCCCTGCAAGATTACGATTGCCGCAACAACCGCTTGGCCGAACTCGGCCTGTATCAAGACGGATTCGCCGCAGCCGTGCAGCAAGCCGCGGCACGCGTGGGTCCGCACCGCGTGGGGGTCTTTATCGGCACCAGCACATCTGGAATTCTGCAGACCGAACGGGCCTACCGTGAGCGCGATGCCACAGGCGCCTTACCCGCCTCCTTCCGCTATGCCGAGACGCACAATCCGTATTCGGTCACTGCCTATGTGCGCGAGCGCCTCGGCCTGCGCGGGCCGGCCTACACGATTTCGTCGGCCTGCTCGTCCAGCGCGAAGGTTTTCGCCACGGCCCAGCGCCTGCTGGCTTGCGGCGCCATCGATGCCGCTGTCGTCGGCGGTGTCGACAGTCTGTGTTTGACCACGCTCTATGGCTTTAACTCACTGCAACTGATGTCCAGCGATCCCTGCCGTCCGTTTGACGCGCAACGCAATGGCTTGTCCATCGGCGAAGCGGCCGCCTTCGCCTTGTTGGAGCGCGTCGCACATCCCGTTGCTCCCGACACCGTATGGCTCCTCGGCGCAGGCGAATCCAGCGATGCCCACCACATGTCATCGCCCCATCCGGACGGGATGGGTGCGCGCATGGCAATGCAGCAGGCGCTTACCCAGGCGCACCTGAATCCCGGCGATATCGACTACATCAACTTGCACGGCACTGCGACAGCCAGCAATGACTTAGCCGAGGGCCGTGCCGTTGCTGCGTTGTTCGGCGCTGAAACGCCGTGTAGCTCAACCAAGGGTGCCACTGGCCATACCTTGGGCGCCGCGGGGGCGGTCGAGGCCGTGTTCTGCGCACTTGCCCTGCGCCATGGTTTCATGCCTGGAAGCGCTGGCACGCAGGTCCTGGACCCGGCAATCACGGCTGCCGCCGGCCCGCTCAATTACCTGCTGCAAACCCGCGCTCAGACACCGCACCGGGTGCTCAGCAACTCCTTCGGATTCGGCGGCACCAATTGCTGCCTGGTGTTCGGCGTGGGGGGACCGGCATGAGCCCCCGCGCGGCTGGGGAAAGGGTCGAACCCTTGCAAAGAATGGAGCAAAACACCGAGGGCCCGAGCGCAAGCCTTCGACATATCTGCTCGGCAGAGCGCGGCCATCTTCTTCACGTGAACCTGCAAAGCGCGAGGCAACTGCAATGAACCACGCCACGACACCCGCCGCCCTGCTTGAGGCATGGGTTGACGGCGTGGGGCTGCTCGGGCCTGGCCTTGCGGGCTGGCCACAGACGAGCTCCGTGCTGCGCGGGCAAGCCGCTTACACCCCGCAAAGGACGATGCTTCCCATGCCGCAAACCTTGCATGCGGCGGAACGGCGACGCGCAGCAGCGGTGGTCAAGCTTGCCTTGGCCGTCGGGCTCGAGGCGGCACAGGCTGCAGGGCTGGATCCGGCACAACTTGCCACGGTGTTCACCTCATCCGGGGGCGACAGTCACAATTGCCATGCCGTTTGTGCAGCTCTGGCGTCGAACGATCGGCTGCTCTCCCCCACGCGCTTTCACAATTCGGTGCACAACGCCGCATCCGGCTACTGGGGCATCGCCACGGGCGCCATGGCGCCTTCGACCGTGCTGTGCGCCTATGACGGTTGTTTTTCTGCCGGCCTGCTGGAGGCGCTCGCCCAGGTGGTATTGACGCAGGCGCCGGTGCTGCTGCTGGCCTACGACACGGACTATCCCGAGCCACTGCTTGCAGTACGCCCCATTCCGGACAGCTTGGGCGTCGCGCTTGTCCTGTCCCCGCATCCGGGTCCGGGTCCGCTAAGTCTCGGCCGCATTGCCATCGATGCGGCGGCGCCATGCAGCGACGCGGCTGCCGATACGCTGGACCTTCCGCTTCTCGAGACCATGCGCCAGACGATACCCGCCGCGCGCGTCCTGCCCCTTCTTCATGCACTGGCCCACCGTGCTGCTGGGTCCGTACACCTGGACTACTTGCCTGGCCAGACGCTGGCTACCGAGATCACGCCATGCTGAACGTTGCCACCTTGCATGGCCAGCAGCTCGACCATGACTGGATCGCTGGGCGCATTCCGCATCAGGGCACGATGTGCCTACTCGATAGGGTGCGCGCATGGGATGCGGGGCATGTTCTGTGCACCGCGCAAAGCCACCGCAGTCCCACCAACCCGCTGCGCCAATACGGCCGACTGGGCGCGGCCTGTGGAATCGAATATGCTGCCCAGGCCATGGCCGTGCATGGTGCGCTTCGTGCGTCCGGTGGGCCGGGTACCGGGCCGCATCCCGGCATGCTGATTAGCGCGCGTGACGTGCGTTGCCATGTGGCGCGACTCGACAACATTGCCATGGAGCTCCTGGTGCGCGCGACCTGCCATGCGGCCGATGCCGACCTGCTGCGCTATACGTTCGAATTGCGCGCCGAAGAACGCGTGCTGATCGAAGGCCAGGCCACGGTCATGCTCGATGTGCATGCACCCAACGTCGACGGACCTGGCCTGACAGCGTCCATCCCCGACGTCTGGACCACATCATGAGCAAACCCGCGTTCGCGCATTCCCGCCGTGCCCTGGTCACGGGCGGTAGCGGAGAGATCGGCGCCGCCATCTGCCGACGCTTGGCTGCTGACGGCTGCCACGTCATCGTGCATGCCAACCGCGGCATCGACCGTGCCGACGCCTTGGCCGCCGCGCTGCGTGAGCAGGGTTGCAGCGCGCAGGCCGTGTGCTTTGACCTCACCGATCCCAACGCCACGGCCGCCGCCATTGCCGACGTCCTTGCGCACGGCCCCATCCAGATTCTTGTAAACAACGCTGGAGTCCACGACGATGCCGTATTTCCTGGCATGAGCGCTGCGCAATGGCAGCATGTGATTGATGTCAGCCTCAACGGCTTTTTCCATGTCACCCAGCCCCTCATGCTCCCCATGATCCGTACCCGCTGGGGCCGCATCCTGAACATCACCTCGGTGGCTGCCATCACTGGCAACCGTGGCCAGGTCAACTATGCCGCGGCCAAAGGCGCGCTGCACGCGGCCACCAAGTCGCTCGCCCTCGAGGTGGCGAGCCGCGGCATCACGGTCAACGCCGTAGCCCCTGGCATCATCGCCACAGCCATGAGCGCCAGTGCTTTCGACACCGAGTCCATCGCGCGCATGGTCCCGATGAAGCGCGCTGGCCGACCCGAGGAGGTAGCCGACTTGGTGGGTTTTCTCGCCTCCGATCATGCCGCGTATATCAGTGGCCAAATCGTGTCCATCAACGGCGGGATCATCTGACATCCCGGGGCGCCCCAACGGATCTCTGCTGCACCTGCGCCGCAGCGCATGTGCGATGAGGCCGCGCGCCGTCTCAGCCATGCAGACCTTGGCGCCTCACCGCATGATCAATCGCCGCCACAGCAACAGCGGAAACCGCAGAAGGAAGCCCATCAAAAGCCGGGTGTGCATCCAGGTGAGAAGCGCGTTGTCGCGCAAATACTTGAAGTGTGAGACCCCGCCCTCCTCGGGGCGCAGGTAGCGCACCGGCGCGGGGAGGTTGATCGCTCGCACGCCGCGCCAACTCAGTCGCACCACAGCCTCAGGATCGAAGTCAAAGCGACGCATCCATGATTGATGGTGCATGATCCGGCGCAGGGGCTCGACCGGATAGACGCGAAACCCGTAGAGCGAATCCCCGATGCCGGCCCACAGAGTCTCCAGATTGGCCCAGGCATTTGATACCTTGCGCCCTTGCACACGCAGATTGGGCGCGCTGGAGTCGAACACCGGCACGCCCAACACCATGGCGTTCGGATGCTCCTGCGACGCGGCCATGAAACTGGCGATCCGGGCAGCGGGGTGCTGCCCGTCGCAGTCCATGGTCAGCGCATGCGTGTAGCCCGCAGCTGCGGCAGCGTCCAGGCCCTGCAGAACGGCGGCGCCCTTGCCTCGATTCCTGGGCAGGATCATCACACGCAACTGGGGATCGCCTGCAGCCAGCGTCTGCAGGCCTTCGGCGGTTCCGTCCGTGCTACCGTCCACGATCACCCAGACCGGCGCCCAGTGCGCGCGCGCCGCACGCACGGTGTCGTAAACCTTGGCGCCCGGGTTGTAGCTGGGAATGAGTACAAGATGCGTGGGCGAAGGTCCCGGCTGCTTGCCTTGCGTTGTCTCCAGCGATGTCTCAGTCATCGTCCTCGGCTCGCGTCGGCGATAAGGGCAGACCTGCGTCAGCCAGCGCACTGTCGAAATAGGCCTCGAGTTCGGCTACGAACTTTTGCACGTCCTGGGGGGCCGCAAACCTGCGCCCCAGGCGAAGGCGATAGGTAACGGGCATTCGAGGATGACGAAACAAGGGCCATCCCTTGGCAAGAAAAGGGGAATCCATCTCGATGAGCACGGTCTGCACCGGAACCTGCGCCTGCTTAGCAATAAGCCCGACGCTTCCGCGCACCGGTCCGATGGGCTGACGTGTGGAGCGCGTGCCCTCGGGAAAGAGAAGAAGGTGGTGGCCTTGGCGCAGGTCAGCCACGGCGAGCGTGATCATGTTGCGCAGTGAATCATTACGGATGTAGCGCGCCAGGCGCGCGCCAGCGCCCAGCGATGGGTTGTCGAGAATGCTTGCCTTCATGATGCACGCCAGTCCTGGCACGCGTGAGATGACAAGCACCGCATCGATCAGCGATGGATGGTTGGGCGCGATGATCATTGGCGGCTGCCCCCGCAATGCGTCCAGCGCCGAAAGATCGAAGCGGCAGGCACCGATGGCTGCGAGCGTGCGGAGGTAAAAGCGAAATGCGTGGTAGACAAGCGAGCGTCCGAGCGCAATCCCGAACCGGCGCGGCAGAATGTAATAAAGCGGCGCTGCAAGCAGCGACCACAGGAAACCCAGAACCCCGAGCATCCCCAGCCCGAAATACAGACGCAACGCATCCCGCACGGTCCGAAGGTATCCCTGCAACGGCATCGCGCGCATCACATCATCATTCATGACTCTCAACCATTTGTGACGATTGCCCCAGGATCCAGGCAATGCCGATACCCGCAGACAAATTGTGCTGCCGTCGCACCAGCGGGCTGTCGGCAAACACCGCACCGGACACATTGTCGTAGCGAGTGAACGCCCCTACCCAGAAGCCGGCGAAACGCTTGCTCAGGGCCAAAGTGAACTGACTGCCAGCATAACCACCGTGTGCGCTGTAGGCGGGCCGAATCGGCGTGGCATCGGATGGTGCCACGCCATAGAGGGTCTGGGTGTAGCTGCGGTCCGCGAAAATGGGTCCGGCCTGCGCTCCGAGGTTCCACCCCTGCATGCCAGCCACGTCGGCCAGGTCCAGATTCAGCACGGGCGCCAGCAGCCACCCGACTTCGCGTGGATGGGACTCTACGGTGAATACCGCGCGCAGCGGAACCCGAAAGTCAAGGCGCATGCCTCGCGCGGAAGACACCCACAAGTGCACCTTCAGCGCCGGGCCGAATTCGACCATGGGCTTGAGGTCGGCCATGCCGCTGCGTGCGCGGTTGTCGGTGCTGTTGACAGGCGGCGAGGCGCCAAGGCTGAGATATCCGTCGGCATGCACGCTGCCAAACAGTCGCGCCTGTACGCCATTGCGGTCAGCTCTGATGATCGGGCCACGGTAGACGAAATAGGGCACGGGCAGGATGTAGGTGTGCTGTTGGTCGGAGCCCACGTAATCGGGGAAGCTCAGCGCCCCGACACCCAGACCTGCCTCCCAGAGCGGCATTTGGGCCGCTTGGGCACACGCCGGCAAAGCGCCCAGTGCCAAACTGGTCAAAGCAGCAAGAATGCGACTATTGAACATGGATTTCGTATCAATATAAAAAGCGCCTCCGCGCACACGGTTGTCTTCCTGTCCCGGCCCGCGCCTCTGGACGAAGGCGCTGCGAACCAGCCTCTCCTTCCCACCTCCGACAAGGGCCATCCAACCCGCAGTGCGCCCGCTTTCTGTTGCGAGTCGCTCACAAGGCCATCGACAGCTAGGCAGTTTGACCACTTCTTGCGCCGGCGCTGCGCACGCTTCTGCGCGACGTTGCGGACGTTTCACATGAGGCTTACGTCGAAACTCTAGCGGGCCGAACGGGCCTTGGCCCAGCAACGATCGAGCGCGGTGATCGCGACATCTTATCCGTCCCCTCGTAAAACTCCGGCGTTCAGGCCTGAGATATAAAAGCGCCTTGTGTTGCTCAAACAAGACGCCGAAAGGGTCTGGTTGAATGAGGTCTCCAGTGTGGCGCTGCAGCAGTCGTTGCGTCACTTGGACAAAGGATTCGCCAATTTCTTCGCAGGACGCGCCAAATATCCGCGGTTCAAGTCCAAGCGTGACAGCGTGCAAGCTGCCAGCTACATGGCCAACGGCTTCACCCTGCGGGATGGCAATCTCACCCTGGCCAAGCACGACGCGCCGCTCGACGTGCGCTGGAGCCGACCACTGCCCGAAGATGTCAAGCCCACGAGTGTTACTGTCACACGCAACGCCGCAGGGCACTACCACGTGTCCATCCTGGTGGACGTCGACGTGCTCCCGCTGCCTGTGACTGAGAAGGTCGTGGGTATCGACATGGGTCTTGCACACCTGGCTGTCACCAGTGACAGACAGGCGATTGATAACCCCAGGCATCTGGCCCGAAAGCTCGCGCGCATTCAGCGCTGGCAACGCAAGCTCGCTCGCAAGCGCGAAGCGGCCAAGGCATCCATGGGCCTCAAGGGCAAGAGCGACCCGAAGGGCACGCGCATCCCGCGCTCGAACAACGCCTGGAAGGTCGCCAGACGCATTGCCAGAATTCACGCGTCGGTGCGAGACGCCCGGCGCGATCATCTACACAAGGTTTCCACCAAGCTCATTCGCGAAAACCAAGCGATCTGCGTGGAAGACCTTGCAGTCTCCAACATGGTGAAGAACCCGAACCTGGCCCGCGCCATTCAAGACGCGGGCTGGCGGGAACTGCGCTCCATGCTGGAGTACAAGGCAGCGCTCTATGCGCGTGCCTTCGAAGTCGTCAACCGATGGCTGCCGACTTCCAGGCGTTGCAGTTGCTGCGACTACACCCTGGAGTCTCTGCCGTTGAGCACGCGCTCTTGGACGTGCCCTGGCTGTGGCGCCGAGCATGACCGAGACGTCAATGCTGCCCGCAACATGCTTGCGGCCGGCATGGCGCAACTTCACAGTACCGCGGGGCTCGCGGGAATTCACGCCTGTCAGGTGCCGAAAGGTGCAACATGAACGCGGCCAGCAAGGACGTTCAGGGCAGGAACCTGGCTTCGCAAGAACTAGGAATCCCCAGCGTTCACGCTGGGGAGGATGTCAACGAACTGGATTGACATCCAGCCATGCAAAGTTTCTCCCGCCGCCTCGCGCCCGCACCCCCTTTTCTTCGCAGCACGCGTGCCGCAAAGGAACAGCGCAATCGCGCAGGACAGCCCAGCGCCTGCACAGCACAGCCGGCGTACGCGGCCCTGGCGGCGCGGCGCATCGCAGCTGGGGTCTTGAGCGCGCGACCCGAGCCTGACCTGGCCTCCATCGTGAGCCATCTGCCAGACGCGATCCCTGCATGGCAACCCTGCCCTCACGGTCCATGGTCACCTCGAGAAACGCTACATCGGCTGTCCTGACGCCGCCCCGATCAACACGGAACGCCCTCGTGCAGTCCAATTGAAAAGAGCGCTTGCCTGGCTGTATGCGCGTGCCATACCGCAAACGCACACGGCCGAACAGGCAACGGCAGTGCAGAATCGGAAGCTGTCGCGCCATAGACCCCGTGCAACAGGTCTTGTCGCCTCCCCAGGCCTTTCCAGCCCGCCGAAACCGTCATCGGTCGCCTGCACCCTTCAACGGCTGCGTGCAAATCTGGCGCCGACGTTGACGCGCTGCCCGCCATGTCCGGCCCGGACGGTGCAATGCAGAGAAGTAGAAGATGACCTTGAACCGGCGAAGAGCGTTCCAGATCGGCGTACTGCCAAAAATGTCACCAGCCAACATCGACAATAGCGCCTCCTTGACCCGCCAGATGTTGCGGGGTTCCATGAACATGTCGCGCATGGTGGGGTGGTTCACGCGGTAGATGAACCAGGAAAACGCATGCGGGCCAAAGCGGATCGCGCGATCGAACCGGAGCAAGGCTTGCTTCGCTCGCGAGGGCTGGCGCAAGCAGGTCTCCACCGTCTCTGCAGCAATAAAGCCGCCTTGCATGGCCAACATCACGCCGGAGGAAAACACCGGGTCGATGAAAGCGTAGGCGTCGCCAATGAGCAGGTAGCCCGCCCCATGTGTGCGTTCGCTGCTGTATGAGAAATTCCCAGTAGCCTCGACTTCGGACACCCGCGTCGCCGCCTTCAGTCGCTCGGACAGTTCGGGGGACATCGCAATGGTGTCGGCAAAGAACTGGTCAAGCGACGTGTCGCGCGTCCTGAGGTAATAGGGCCAGACGACAGCACCCACGCTGGTCGTACCGTCGGCCAGCGGAATAAACCAGAACCAGCCATGATCGAACCAGAAAATCGAGATGTTTCCCTGATCTTTGCCAGCGTGCCATTGCGCCCCGGTGAAATGGGCATAGAGTGCGGCGCTGTTGTGCCTCGGGTTACGACGCTTGAGTTTGAGGCGACTTGCCAAGAAGGTGTCGCGTCCCGAAGCGTCAATGACGTAGCGTGCGCTCCACTCCACTTGGCTTCCGCCCTCGTGCGCGACACTGACGATTGCGCGCTGTGCGTCCGCGGCAAACTGCACGTCGCGCACCTCGCAGCCCTCCATGACCTGTGCGCCCTTTCGTGCGGCGTTGCGAATCAGGATGTGGTCGAACTCCGATCGCCTGACCTGATAAGCCATCGGCATGGACTTGTTCCAGGCGTCGGCGAAGGCATACGTTTGCGATTTCTGCGCGTGCCACGGTGACACAAACTCCGCACCCCATTTTTCCATCGCAATTGCTTGAACTTCGTCGGCCACGCCAAGCCTATCCAGCAAGGGCAGATTGGCTGGAAGCAGGGATTCGCCGATATGAAAGCGCGGGTGCCGGGACTTCTCAATCAGAATCACCTGCAACCCTCGTTCGGCCAACAGGGCCGCGGCAGTCGATCCAGCCGGACCTCCGCCAATGATGAGGGCGTCAACCGACATTTGCGGCAGAGGCTTGCGGCTGCACGGCTGGATATCGGTCAACGCTTGCCACCCAGAAGGCTTCCTAAAACACCGCGGATGAGTTCGCGCCCGACGGTGCTGCCGATACTGCGAGCGGCTGACTTGGCTAGCGCTTCGAGCATCGAGTCCTTGCGGCCAGTGCCACGACCCAGGCTTCCCAGCCCACCAAGCCAGCCATCGGAAGCCTCACTTGGCTTGGGTGCCCGCGCAAGCCCC
Organism: Thiomonas sp. FB-Cd; assembly: GCF_000733775.1. Taxonomy (NCBI): domain Bacteria; kingdom Pseudomonadati; phylum Pseudomonadota; class Betaproteobacteria; order Burkholderiales; genus Thiomonas; species Thiomonas sp. FB-Cd. The sequence continues at coordinate 310,966 of NZ_JPOE01000005.1, forward strand.
TGGCTTTCGGCTATGGACACCCGGCCCTTGAGCAATTCATAGGCTGATTCACGGTCCACCGGCTTTTCGTACACCCCCGCAACGAGAGACCCTTGCATCAGGGCACGACGCTCCTCCGGACTGATCGGCCCCATGCGGCTTCCAGGAGCAAGCATCCAAACCCGCTCCGTGGGCGAAGGCCGCCCCTTCTCGTCGAGCAGCGACACCAGCGCTTCACCCACAGCGAGCTCGGTGATGGCCTGGGCGACGTCCAAACCCGGCTTTGGGCGCATGGTTTCAGCCGCCGCTCTCACGGCCTTTTGGTCGCGCGGCGAATAGGCCCGCAGCGCATGCTGAACGCGGTTGCCGAGCTGGCCGAGCACGCGGTCGGGCATATCAAGGGGATTTTGCGTGATGAAAAAAATCCCGACACCCTTGGACCGGATCAGGCGCACGACCTGCTCAATCTTCTCCACGAGCGCCTGCGGGGCGTCCGTGAACAGCAGATGGGCCTCGTC